>NZ_CEEDFC010000039.1:0-34933 GCF_979254005.1 Variovorax sp. AC103
TGAGCCGGCCGGCTCGCAAAGAGGGTGGGTCAATATTCGATGGAAATCGCGGGTCAGGATTCCATGGAACTCAACACCCAGAATTCTTCGTCGTTCTTGAACTCCAGCCAGTAGCAAAGGCAACGTGACTCGTCGTCTTGCCGGCCGTGCATCGTGCGCAAGAGCGGCTCGCCGTTCAGTCCGCTCAGCACCCCGACACCGAAACGTTCCCTGAACGCCGTCTACTGCTGTTCATTGCTGACGGTCGCCACCGTGTCCACGGCGATTTGACCTTTCTCGATGACGAGCGCGAGTTCGCGCTCGAGCTTCCTAAGTATTTGTTCTCGTTCACTCGGATCCTCTTTTGCTCTCGTGCGAATTGGATACTGTCGCGATGGTCACTGCAGATGCTCGATCAGCGAGCCCCAGAAGTATTCGGCGGCACCGCGTTGATCGAGTCGTTCATCGCGTTGCGTGTGCCGGATGTTCATGCCGATCGGCTTGAAGAAGATGGCATAGCCGTCGTCCTCTAGATGAAGCGAGTCGTTGTAGCTGCCTGGCGTCACCCCGGAACTGCTGTAACTGATGTCGCCGGTCCAACGACCGTCGCCGTACCAGATGCCGCACTGCGACCGACGCTTGCCATCCACGTAGATCTTTGCCTCAAAACCCTTGGCGTCGACGCGCGTGAAGTCGACCGAGATTTCCGGGTTTCTCGTCCGGATCTCCTCCAGAGAGCTCTGGAAGAAGTTGGCGATGTACTCAAAGCAATTCTTGAGGGCCTGATCCTTCTCGTGATCGCTGAACGTCCGCTTGAGGCGCAGATTGCTGGAGCGCTCAATGCGCGCTGGATCTGTGGCGTCAGGCGGCGCCACACTTGGGGCCGCCTGCACGGGTGCGGACTGTGCAACCACCTGCGGTGGACCACGCCGAAAGTTGAGTGCCGCGATCGCTTTTTCGATGGACGCCACAACCTCAAAAAATCCGTCGTCATGCGAGGGAAAGTGCACGATCGGCTTGCCGTCCTTGGTGGCCGCCTGCAGTTTTCCGAACGGCAGTCTTGCCCAGTGACACGGACGCAGGATGACGGGGATCACGACCGCCTCTCCGCGGGCGTCGCGCTCCAACGCGCCCTTCATCTCGACGTCGAAGCAGTAGTCCGAATTCACGAAGTCGGGACTCACCAACAACAAGACGATATCCGCATCGGCGAAGTTCCTGTCGATCTCGCCGGCAAAATGCTGGCCAGCAACGATTCGCCGGTCATGCCAAGGCTCGAGAAGACCCAGGCGCCGGAGGGGTGAAAGGTGCTTCTCGAGCTCATTGCGCAGAGTTTCGTCCGCGTGTGCATACGAGAAAACGAGTTTGGCCATGATGTCTCCGTCTTTGACGATCGATTATGCAGACCGATATCGCCCAGCACGCCGAAACCCCTGAAGTCGCGCAAGCACGGTCAGCTCGATCGACTCAGACACATATCCGATGATCAACGTCTGCACTTTGGCACGTCGATGCCGTTACGGGCGGGGGCGGTTCCCATTGCTTACCAATGCTCACGATGTCGAACACACCATCGTCAGTGAACTGCGCAAAGCGCCAGGGCTGGGAAGAGCGGATACGCGAACGCTTGCCCGAGACAGTCCAGCCATGAACAAACGCCCCTGCAAAAGCGTGAAAGCGTCGATCTAGATTCGAGTCGGTCGCTTGATCGTGTAGCCCAGCTTGCTAAGGCTTGCGTCGAATCGCTCACTCTCAGCCTGCAACGTCAGCAGATTGTGAGAAAGGTATTCTTGTCGAAGCTTCACCTGATCCAAACGAAGCATGGTCTTAGCCTCGGTAGCCAGCCTGTCCAAGTTGAACTGGGCCGCGGCTATCAAGTCCCTGACCGCGATAAGCGTTATGACGCCTTCGTAGTTCGGCATTGCAAGCAGCGGGCACTCCCTCACCTGAGCAGCCAAGACACCATAGAACGAGTCATCGCCTGTGAAGTTGGTCTTGGGCCATTCTTGAGCATCAGGACCGCTGAGGGCCTGAAGCGCAGCGGAGAACTCACTGATGGCCGTGTCGATGATCGCGCTGATTCCAGCGAGTGCCTTAGCCTCGTCGTGTACTTTGAGCTCCATCTGCAATCGGCGGTTCTGCCGCGCCTGATCTTGGCTGACCCAGATGACGGCGCCAACCGCAAGCAAACCGCCTACCACTTGCGCCCACGCCGAGGCCTTGCCGTCGAGGAAGGCGTAGATGCCGGGCCAGCCATCGCAAACATTCACTGTGACCGCGACCACCATCAACAGCGCGCCAGTCATAGCGGCGATCTCAGCCCAATGTATTTTCTTTGTATTCGCCATGGTCTCGCTCCTCTTCGCGCGGAGGATAGCAGCGCCCACCACATTCATGTCATCCCGCTGACGGCATCAGACGCGGCGCGCATCGCCTTTCTTGCGAGGGGGTGCTGCGAACATGCTGATGGCGTCGACCTAGAGGTTTGTACCGCCACAGCAGCGGCGTGCCGTGAACCGAATTGCGGGTCGACGAATAATCCGAGGAGCTCATGGTACTGCCGAAAGGCGCGCCGCACTCTGGCCACTTCCGCCATGAGCGCACTCTCTACGCGGAACGCATTGCCCAGGTGCTATCGCCGGATCATCCTCAATCAACACCCGCGACCCGAAGTCGTTCGGATGACCAATGCCGGATTGAACGCCTTGTTTTCGATCCTGCCGCTCCAGTTCACGTAGCCGCGCGGGTTGGAAACGACTCGACAAGAACGGACTCGATAGTCGAACTGTTGATGCGTGTGACCATGCACCCAGAGCACTGGTACGTCGAAGAACGTATCCGAAAGCTCGTTCACGAACGCACCCGAAGCCCAGTCATCGGCGTAGCGCTCTGCAAGCGATCCGCGATGAGGTGCATGGTGCGTCACGACCACCGTCGGTCCGGCGAACGGTTCCGAAAGCTTCTCCCGCAGCCAGGCTCGCTGTGCCTGGTGAATCCGCAGCGTGTCGGCCGCTTGGAGCTTTCTTCCCTGCTTGTAGCGCCAAGTATCGGGCTCCGCCGACTCGTCGACCGTGCGGATCAGTGCGTAGTCGTTCAGCAGGTTGGTCGCCATCTTCATGGCACGCCGGACATCGCTGACCGGACCTTCAGGGGTCTCGATGGCGAGTTCGAAGTCGGTCCACAACGTTGCACCGAGGAAGCGTACGCCGTCGATCACCAGCTCGTCACCGTCGAGCAAATGGACATTGCTGCCCGCGGCTTCGCGGCGCGCTTCGGCCAGTGTTGTGTCCAACCGTCCGTCGTAGTACTCGTGGTTACCGAGGAGGTAGATCACGGGCTTGCCGCGAAAGCGATCCGCCGCCCATTGGACGGCGCGCTTGGCCGGTGAATGAATGTCGCCGGCGAGGATAACGACGTCGAATTCGAGATCTGGCATCGGCTCGAACGGTGCGAACTCGAGGTGGAGGTCGGAAAGAACCAGTACTTTCATTGGGATGTCCCTTCAAAGCGAGCGCGAAGCTC
Source organism: Variovorax sp. AC103 (assembly GCF_979254005.1). NCBI lineage: Bacteria > Pseudomonadati > Pseudomonadota > Betaproteobacteria > Burkholderiales > Comamonadaceae > Variovorax > Variovorax sp. AC103. Next base: position 3,502 of record NZ_CEEDFC010000039.1, read on the forward strand.
GGCACTGGCCTTGTCGTCGAAGCCGGTGAACGAGCCGCACACCACCAGATGGTCCTTGCAGCAAGCGAACTGCCAGTAGGCATCGTCGAGCGCGACCCAGGGCTCGCCAACCGCATCGTGGATCTGGAGCCACGCGAGGATCTCTCCTTCGCGCTTCTTGTACGGCGGCGGAAGGCCAAAGCCCGAATGAGGCGTGGCTCCTAGGATGCGCGCCCGGATGTCGCTGGAGAACGGTTTCAGCAAGCTTCGGTAGAGAAGCTGCTCGCGCCATGATGAACTGATCACGATCTTCACGTGTGGGAACTCGCGCAGCAGTGCCTCCAGTCGCGGCAGGAAGCAGAAATCGGCGCCGCCATTGAGGATGTGATCTTCCCCCTCCGGATGAAGCACGCCGTCGAAGTCGAGGAACAGGATCACCCTGAATCTCCTAGCCCGTATCCACCAGCCCTCATACGACACCGACGTGTTGAATCGCGATCAGGATCGATCGCACTTTGTCAGCGCCGCCCCCGATAGCAAACGCCGCCGGCGTTTGACCATCAAGCAGTTCGTGCGGCTTGTTCAACCAGGCTTGGGTTGCTGCGCCGAACACTTGGGTCGCGAGATTCAGTAAGTCCTGTGACGGGCTTTCCAACCCAGCCTCCTCCTGGGGACTGCGCGGCCACGCCAGATGCGAGCCCATGTCGACGCCGAAGGCCCGGAACAGCGCCGTGGCAGGCATCAGGTCTTCGCCGAGATAATCAACGCTTCGGTGAAGATGACCGTGGACCACCAAATGGACGCCGAGCTTCACGGCGAGTTCGTCGATCGCCTTCCAGCCGTGTGGATGGGCCGACGGCGCCTCGTGCGTCGCCAGGATGTCGGCGGGTCCGCTCCGCAGCAACCGCTGGTACTCATCCAGGAAGATGGAGGATCGGTGCTTGCGGGAGATACCGTCGCGCCACCGTTCCTCGCGCTTCATGGTACGGCGCATGGCGTCGCTCGACTGGAACGCCGCCTCCTCGATCGGCCGCCGCGGGTCCCAGATCTTGCTGCGGAAGATGCCGCCCAGGCCTGCGACCTTGTACCCGGCGATCTCGACGATGCGGCCGTGCAGGTTGCGGGTGGCGAGCTCTGATCCCCACAGGTTGTCGTAGTCGGCGTCGGAGTCCGTGTCGTGGTTCCCGTGGATGAACCAGATCTCGGTTACACCCAGGATCGGCCTTAGCTCGTCGTGCAGAGGTCGGCGCGCCTGGATGTCACCCAGCAGCACGATCGCCTCAGGCTGAAAGTGCTCGACCGCGGCGATCACCGGATCGAGGTCGCCGTGCGGGTCGCCGAAGAACATCAGCTTGGGCTTCGACTGTTGATGTGCGGATCGCGCGTGGAGGCCCGACGGGATGAGAGGTGTCATTTCATGTGCCGACTGGCGGTTCATCGGCCAGCCGCGAACCGCAGGAAGTGCGAGCGCAGTTCCTGGAAGCTGTCTTGATCGAACGCACGCTTGGGATCGGTGAGCACGAGCCGTTCGAAGCCTGCGTCGAAGCTCGAGGGCCAATCGTCAAGTGCGACCCACTCTGCGTCATGGCAGCCGTTTCCGTCGAGCTAGGCCTGGATCTCTAACTGGCGTTGATGTCGGACGACGACACTTGGGTCAATCTGCGGCGTCGCTCCGATGATCCGGTGCCGGATGTCATCGCTGAAATACTGTTGCAGTTGCTCGATGCTTGCGGCCAGTCGCCAATCCGACGAGATGACGATATCGACAGACCTGAACTCGCGCAGGAGCTCTTCCAGCCGCGGCAAATGACTGAAGAACCTGCTGCTGAACGAGTAGTCCGCGCCGACAGGATGAAGAACACCGTCTACATCCAGGAACAGCAGATCGCTGGAGTCAACGGCGCGGCCGGGGGCGTCGTGGATCGGCATCGCTTTCACCATTGAGACCTCACCCCGGGCAGAAACAGTGGTGTCTTATAGGTCGGCGATCTGCGTGGGATTGAGCCGCTTGACTTCCTGACTACGGCCGAGTCGCCAAGGAACAACAATTTGGGCGGCGTGCCCAAGGGAGAGAGGAGGAGAAAACTGATTCGGCTGAACATTCTGGGCTCCTAGATGGAGCCAAAAATGTCAGCTCCTTAAGACTGTGGAACGATGGCGAGAAGAGGCGATGCCACCACTGCTATTCGGTTCGCCGACTGGCCTGAACATCCCGAGCGAATCACCACGCGCATAACCACACCTGCATCGATGCTGACGCATTTGGCGGTAGTGGCCGAGAGCTTGAACATGGGGCATTCGTAAAAGTTAGAGGTGAACTAACAAGTCGATCTTAGCTGTAGGCACTGCAGTCAAGCAACGCGCAACTAGCCCCTCCTGCTTGCTTTATGAGGGGTATACGACTCTATTGCCCCGTTTACGACTCTATTGCCCCGTTTACGACTCTATTTGGATGTTTACGACTTTATTAGGTGAGATTAGGGCGCCGGCGGACCGGCCCCGCCTCACTCCACCGTCACGCTCTTCGCCAGGTTGCGCGGCTTGTCCACGTCGGTGCCGCGCGCTACTGCCGTGTGATACGCCAGCAGCTGCAGCGGCACGACGTGCAGGATCGGCGAGAGCGCACCGTAGTGCTCGGGCATGCGGATCACGTGCAGCCCTTCGCTGCTCCTGATCTGCGTGTCGCCGTCGGCCAGCACATACAGAACACCGCCGCGCGCGCGCACCTCCTGCAGGTTGCTTTTGAGCTTTTCGAGCAGCGCGTCGTTGGGCGCCACGGCCACCACGGGCATCTCGCTGGTCACCAGCGCGAGCGGGCCGTGCTTGAGTTCGCCGGCGGCGTAGGCCTCGGCGTGGATGTAGGTCACTTCCTTGAGCTTGAGCGCGCCTTCGAGCGCAATCGGGTAGTGCAGGCCGCGGCCCAGGAACAGCGCGTTTTCCTTGCGTGCGAAGTCTTCGGCCCAGCCGATGATCTGCGGCTCGAGCGCGAGCACCGACTGCAGCGCGACCGGCAGGTGGCGCATCTCCTTCAGGTAGCGCGCCTCGTCGGCATCGCTCAAATGGCCCTTGGCCTGCGCAACGGCGAGCGTGAGCAGGAACAGGCCCGCCAGCTGCGTGGTGAAGGCCTTGGTCGACGCCACGCCGATTTCCACGCCGGCGCGCGTGATGTATGCCAGCTTGCACTCGCGCACCATCGCGCTGGTGGCCACGTTGCAGATGGTCAGCGTCTGTTCCATGCCGAGCGAACGCGCGTGCTTCAGCGCGGCCAGCGTGTCGGCGGTTTCGCCCGACTGGCTGATGGTGACCACCAGCGTCTTGGGGTCGGGCACGGAGTCGCGGTAGCGGTACTCGCTGGCGATCTCGACCTGGGTGGAGATCTTCGCGATGCCTTCGAGCCAGTACTTGGCGGTGCAGCCGCTGTAGTAGCTGGTGCCGCAGGCCAGGATGAGGATCTTGTCGATGTCCTGGAACACGCGGTGCGCGCTGGCACCGGTGGCGCCGTCCTGGCCGATGCCATCGAACAGCTCGGGCACGATGCCCTCCACGCCTTCGAGCGTGTCGCCGATGGCGCGCGGCTGCTCGAAGATTTCTTTCTGCATGTAGTGCCGGTAAGGGCCCAGTTCGGCCGCGCCGCTGTGCGCGAGCACGGTGCGCACCGGGCGCTGTTCCGCGGACAGCGGCTTGTGGTTCTTGTCGACGATCCAGTACTTGCCCGGCTGCAGGTCGACCACGTCGCCCTCTTCCAGGTAGACGATCTGGTCGGTCACGCCGGCCAGGGCCATGGCGTCGCTGGCGAGGAAGTTCTCGCCTCCGTCCTTGCCCGCGCCCAGGATCAGCGGCGAGCCCGCGCGCGCACCGACCACGCGCTGCGGCTCGTCGCGGCAGATCACGGCAATGGCATAGGCGCCGTGCAGTTGCAGCACGGCGGCTTTCACGGCCTCGAACAGGTCGCCGTCGTAGAGGCTGTCGACCAGGTGGGCGATGACCTCGGTGTCGGTCTGGCTCTCGAACACATAGCCCTTGGCTTCGAGCGCGGCGCGCAGGGGTTCGTGGTTTTCGATGATGCCGTTGTGCACGAGCGCAATGCGGCCAGGGCGCACGCCCTGCGCATCGGCGCCGGGGCCATGGCTGAAGTGCGGGTGCGCGTTGTGCACGACCGGCGCGCCGTGCGTGGCCCAGCGCGTGTGGGCGATGCCGGTGAGGCCTTCGACCTTGTCGTCGTGCACCTGCGTCACGAGGTCCGCCACGCGCGAAGTGGTGCGCGCGCGCGTCAGGCCGCCGGCATGCACCGCCACGCCGCACGAGTCATAACCGCGGTATTCGAGCCGCTGAAGGCCCTGGACCAGGACCGGAACGATGTTGCGATGGGACGCTGCCCCGACGATGCCGCACATGGTGAGCTGCCTTTGAATGAAGAAGAGACTGAATGGTAGGGAGACAGAGAAGAAATATGTTTTCTTAGTTATTGTTTTTTTGGACTTTTATTTCTTCACTTCGTCTAATTGGATTTTTATTCCATAATTTATTCATATATGGAATCAATATCCCTCGATTCAACCGACCTGCGCCTGCTCGACGCGCTGCAGCGCGATGCCTCGAACACCAACCAGCGCCTGGCCTCGGACATCGGCATCTCGCCACCGACCTGCCTGCGCCGCGTGCAGCGCCTGCGTGAACTCGGGTTGATCGAGCGCCAGGTGGCGCTGCTGTCGCCCGACCGGCTCGCCGCAGTGCTGGGCCACGGTTTGCAGGCGGTGGTCGAAATCTCGCTGGACCGGCAGGACGCGGCCTCGCTCGACGCCTTCGAAACCCGCGTGATCGCCGACGCCGCGGTGCAGCAGTGCTGGCGTGTGTCGCCAGGGCCGGACTTCGTGCTGGTGGTCGCGGCGCGCGACATGCCGGACTACGGGGCGCTCACGCAGCGCCTGTTCACGGCGGATGCGAACGTGCGCAATGTGAAGGCCTTCTTCAGCCTCAAGCGGGCGAAGTTCGAGCCCCGGCTGCCGCTGGCGTGAGGCCCGGTCCCTTCGCGAAACACCGCGGAACCGGCTTTGCCGGGCCGCAGGTGTTGCCCCCGGTAGGGGGTTGGCGAAGCGACACGAAGTGCGCGCAGCCTGGGGGCGAGCCTATTTTTTGGGCCGCTTCCAGTTGGCAAAGCTCAGCTGCTTGCCGCGCGCCACGGTCAGCGCGCCCGGCTCGGTCGACTTGTTGATGGTCGACCCGCCGCCGATGGTGCCGCCCGCGCCGATGGTGATGGGGGCCACCAGCACGCAGTTGCTGCCCACGTGCACGTCGTCGCCGATCACGGTGCGGTGCTTGTTGGCGCCGTCGTAGTTGGCGGTGATGCTGCCCGCGCCGTAGTTCACGCGCTCGCCCACGGTCGCGTCGCCCAGGTAGGCCAGGTGGTTGGCCTTGGCGCCGGCGGCCAGCGTCGAATTCTTCACCTCGACGAAATTGCCGATGTGCACCTCGGCACCCAGTTGCGCGCCCGGCCGCAGGCGCGCGAACGGGCCGATGAGCGCGCCGGCGCCCACGCTCACGCCGGCCTTCTCGCCTTCGATGTGGGTGAACGGGTGGATCACCGCGCCCGCCTCGATGCGTGCGTTGGCAATGACGCAGTTCGCGCCGATGCGCACGCCCTCGCCCAGCGACACCGCGCCTTCGAAGATGCAGTTGACGTCGATCTCCACGTCGGTGCCGCAGTCCAGCGTGCCGCGCAGGTCGAAGCGCGCCGGGTCGGCCAGGCGCACGCCCTGCGCCATCAGCGCGTCGGCCTGGCGCAGTTGCCAGGCGCGCTCGAGCGCCGCGAGCTGGGCCGGGCTGTTGATGCCGGCCACCTGCAGCGCGTCGGTGGTGATGTGCGCCACCACGGGCACGCCGTCGGCGGCGGCGAACTTCACCACGTCGGTCAGGTAGTACTCGCCCTGCACGTTCTTGTTGTCCAGCCGCGCGAGCCAGCCCTTGAGCAGTCGCGCGGGCACGGCCATCACGCCGCTGTAGATCTCGCGCACGGCGCGCTGGGCTTCGCTGGCGTCCTTGTGCTCGACGACGGCGGTCACTTCGCCACCGGCGGCCGAACGGATCACGCGGCCATAGCCGCTCGGGTCGTCGAACTCGATGGTCAGCAGCGCCAGGCGGTCGCCGGCGCTGGCCGCGATGAGCGCGCGCAGGGTCTCTTCGCCGATCAGCGGCACGTCGCCCGAAAGCACGACCACCGTGCCGTCGTCCGCGAGCAGCGGCGCGGCCTGCTGCACCGCGTGGCCGGTGCCCAGCTGCGGCTCCTGGCGGGCAAAGCGCTGCGTGATGCCCGTCACGCCCGTCACGCCCGTCATGCCCGTCATGCCGGCCGCGAACGAGGCCATGGCGGCCTCCACCTCGGCCGCGCCGTGCCCGGTCACGAACACCACGTCGCGTGCGCCGATGCGCGCGGCGGTGCCGGCCACATGGGCCAGCAATGCACGGCCTCCCAATCGATGCAACACTTTGGGCAGCTTGCTCTTCATGCGCGTGCCTTTGCCGGCCGCCATGATGACGACGTCGACCGGCCCCTGGTTGTCTTGTTGCGGAGTCTGATTCATGCGTTTTTCTTCCCGATTTCGTTGCGCTGCAGTGGCGCGAATTATCGGCGTGCTGCTGCTGGCCTCGGCACTGGGCGCCTGCAGCGCGATCAAGCTGGCCTACAACAACCTGCCCACGGTGAGCTACTGGTGGCTCGACGGCTACCTGGATTTCGACAGCGAGCAGACCCCGAAGGTGCGCGACGAGCTCGCGCAGTTGCTGGCCTGGCACCGCCAGAACGAGCTGCCGCGCCTGGCCGCGCTGCTGCAGGACGCGCAGGCGCTGGCACCCGGCGAAGTGACGCCCGAGCAGGTCTGCGCCATGGCCGAGCGCATCCGCGAGCGCCTGCTGGCCGTGACCGAGCGCGCCGAGCCCGCCGGCACCGCGCTGGCGCTGAGCCTGACCGGCGCCCAGTTGCAGCAGCTGGAGCGCAAGTACGCCAAGAACAACGCCGACTTCCGCAAGGACTGGCTGGACCGCACCCCGGCGCAGGTGCACGAGAAGCGCTACGACCAGTTCCTGGACCGCGCCGAGGACTTCTACGGGCGACTGACCCCGGAGCAGCGCGACCTGCTGAAAGCGCAGGTGGCGCAGTCGGTGTTCGACCCGCGGCTGGCGGACGCCGAGCGCCGCAAGCGCCAGCAGGAGGCGCTGGGGCTGCTGCGCGGCTTCGTCGCCGGCAAGCCCTCGCCGGGCGAGGCGCGCGCCGCGCTGCACGGCTACATCCAGCGCATCGCCGAGCCGCCGCCCGGCCCCTGGCGCGACCAGCAGCAGGCCTTGCTGGAAGAAGGCTGCCGCAACACGGCCGCGCTGCACAACGGCGCCACGGCAAGCCAGCGTGCACAAGCGGTGCGCCGGCTGCAGGCGTACCAGGAGGACCTGCGACAGCTGGTGGTGGCGGCGCGCTGAGTAGCCCGGGGCGCCGACGTCAGATGAGGGGGGTCGGGCGCATCGGGCGCTCGAAGTAGTCGCCCAGCGTTTCGAGCGCGTGCGGCTCCAGGATGCGCAGCCAGCCCGTGTCGATCTTGTAGAGCCCCAGGCGCTGCAGCCGCCGCAGCGTCTTGTTGGTGTGCACCAGCGACAGCCCCAGCGCGTCGGCAATGTGCTGCTGGTTGAACGGAAATTCCACCCAGCCGTCGCGCACCATGCCCACGCGCTCGGCGCGGCGGTACAGCTGCATCAGCAGCATGGCCACGCGCTCGCTGGCGTTGCGCCGTCCGGCGGTGACGAGGTTGTCGTCCACCAGCTTTTCCTCGCGCGCCGCGAGCCAGGTGATGTCGTAGCCGAGCTTGGGTTGGGCGTGGAACAGGCCCCAGAGCCGGTCGCGCGAAAAAGCGCACAGCGTGACGTCGGTCACGGCCTCGACGCCGTGCGTCTGCCCGTCGGCGAACTCGTCCTGCAGGCCGATGAAGTCGCCGGGCAACAGAAAACTCAATATCTGCCGGCGGCCGTCGCTCAGGGTCTTGTAGCGGAAAGCCCAGCCCGAATAGAGGGTGAAGAGCAGCGGGCTGCTGCGGTGCTCGTCGATGATCGATCCACCCGATTCGATGCGCCGGGCGCCGGCGCGAAACGACTGGATGGTCTTGAGCTCTTCCTCGGACGACGGAAGAAAAGCCTCCAGCTTGCGCAACGCGCAGTCGTCACACGGATTCGCACCTTGAGGCGGCGGGGCAGCGGCGGGGTAGTCCTCGAATTTCACGCGACACTATAGGCGTTTCGGCTGTGTCTTTTTACATTTCGCCGCGTCGAAGGGGTACCTAGACTGCGCTGCGATTCCTCAAAGACACATGACCGAAGCATCACCGTTTCACGAAGTTCTCTACTGCAGCACGCTTGCCCAGGACCTGCCCCCGACCACCGTGGGCACGATCGCCACCCGCGCCCGCGCACGCAATGCCGAGCGCGGCATCACGGGTTTGCTGGTCTTCGACGGCATGCGCTTCTGCCAGCACCTGGAAGGCCCGCGCGAGGCGATCGACACGCTGATGCAACGCATCGAGAAGGACCCGCGCCATACCGACATCCGGGTGGTCTACGAAGCGCCGCTGGCGGTGCGCCGCTACAGCGGCTTCGGCATGGGCCTGGCCGAGAGCGAAGGCCCCGACCTCATGGCGGGCGTGCACGTGCTGGACGGCGAGGTGGCCTTGCGGCACTTCCTGGCACTGCTGCCGAGCTTCGACATCAACGGCTGAACGGCCCGCCATGGGCTGAAAGAAGCTTCAAAAAGAAAAAGGCGGCCGAGGCCGCCTTTTGAGCTCCTGGAGGCCGAACAATCAGGCGTTGTCCCAGCTGTAGGTCGCGCCGTAGCCGTCCCACGCCTCCATCACGATGCGCTGGCCCGCGGCCACCGCCAGCGATTCGCCCGGTGCAAGCACCAGGTCTTCGCTGGGATTGGCGAGCGTGGCGTCGGGCGTGATCCATACCCGGCCCTGCTTCACGCGCAACACGCTGGCCGTGCGCGCCTTCAGGCTCATCGCCTCGCCGGGCGCGATCTGCCAGGCGCCGCGGCGAACGGCCGGCGGAATGGCGGCAGCGGTGCGGGCGGCGGCGGACAGGGGCGAGAGCGATTCGGTGGTGCAGACGGCGGTGGACATGTTGAAACTCCTTGGGCTTTCCGGAAGCGCCGGCCGGTCAGACAGAGACGGGGGCAATAGCGCAGTTCGGGAATGAATGATCGTTTCCAAGGCGCCCTGAGTCCAATGAAAACGAGGTAGGCTACTGATGCGATTCCCGCATCAATGGATCAAAACGCGGATTCGCCCACCCAAGTCACACCCATGCAACATTCGCAAACCCATCTGCGCTCCCGCCCGATCTCGGCCGGGCACCTGCGCGCCTTCGAAGCGGTGGCCCGGCACCTGAACTTCCGCGCCGCCGCCGAGGAAATGGCCCTGACCCAGTCGGCCGTGAGCCGCCAGATCCAGTCGCTCGAGGAAGAGGTGGGCGTGGGGCTGTTCCTGCGCCACACGCGGGCCGTGGAGCTCACCAGCGCCGGCGCGCTGCTGCTGCTGGCGGTGCAGCAGTCGCTGCCGCGCATCGACACGGCCGTGCGCCAGATCCGCCAGAGCGCGGGACGCCAGAGCGTGTCGCTGACCACCTTTGCGTCGTTCGCCTCGATGTGGCTCATTCCGCGGCTGGAGGCCTTCCAGCGCGACAACCCCGAGATCGACATCCGCATCGACGCCAGCGACGTGGCGGTCGACCTCGAAGTGGCCGACGTGGACATCGCCCTGCGCTACGGCCCGCGCGAGACCATGCCGCCCACCGCCGTGCGCCTGTTCGGCGAAACGCTGACGCCGGTGGCCAGCCCCTGGCTGCTGAAGAGCAACCCGCCCATCAGGACGCCCGCCGACATCACCCGCTTCACGCTGATCGAGGCCGGCGACGCCCACCGCACCCACCTGGAATGGCTGACCTGGCGGCGCTGGTTCGAGGTGAACGGGCTGGAGCGCGCACAGCCCAAGCGCTGGCTCTATTTCAACTACGCCTATCAGATGGTGCAGGCCGCGCTGACCGGCCAGGGCATCACGCTGGCGCGCAGCTCGCTGATTGCCGAGAGCCTGGCCAACGGCGACCTGGTGGAAGTGCTGCCGCAGCACCGCATGGATTCGCCGATGGCCTACTGGCTCATCGCCGGGCCGCGCAACGCGCTGCGTCCCGAGATCCGGGCCTTCTGGGACTGGCTGCAACTGCAGGCCTCCACCACCCGCGAGACCATCGGCGAGGTGCCGGACCCGGACACGGTCGACGACATCGACTGACCGGCCCGCCGCAGGGCCGCATCACCTCAGCTCAGCTCATCGGCCAGACCACGCCGTTGTCGTTGAGGATGGCGTCCAGCGGGAGGTCGTGCGCCTCGGGCTCGAAGTCTTCCAGGAAGCCGTGGGTGAACCCGAGCCCCACTGTGAACGGCCGCGGCTCCAGGGCGGCCAGCGTGCGGTCGTAGAAGCCGCCACCGTAGCCCAGCCGGTAGCCGCCCGCGCTGTAGCCCACGCAGGGCACGAACAACAATGTCGGCACGATGAGCTCGGTGTCCTTGGGCTTGGGAATGCCGTAGGCGTCTTCTTCCATCTGGCAGCCCGGGTACCAGGCATGGAAGGTCAGCGTCTTGTGAACTTTGTTGATCACCGGCAGTCCGATGCGGCGGCGCTGGGTTTCTTCCATGAGCTCGCCGTCCTCCTTCCAACGATGCAACGCAGGCAGCGGATCGAACTCTCCCTTGATCGGCCAGTAGGCGCCGATCACGGTGTCGGGCCGCCCGACCAGCCAGATCCGCATCACGCGTTGCAGCAGGTCCGCGCGTGTCAGCCGGTCCGGCATCGCCAGGCGTTGTTCGATCAATGCCTTGCGCAGTTGATCCTTCAGAAAACTCGCCGTCGCCGAGGTGTCGGCATCCTTTGACTTGTCCATAATCCCCCGATGCAGTTCCCAAGCATTTTGGCACCCCAGCGCACCAGCCACCGCGTCCACCAGCGCAGCGCAGCACCCGCACTGGTTTTTTCCGCCGTCCTGGCCTTCGCCGCGTTGCTTTCACAGCAACCCGCCGCCGCACAGAACAACACCAACGACGACGTGCTCGTCCAGATGAAGCAGGCCTTCCAGCGCGGCGACAAGGCCCGCCTGACGGGCCTGCTGCCGCAAGCACGCGGCCATGCCCTCGAACCTTGGGCCGCCTACTGGGAACTCAAGGCGCGGCTGCAGGAAGCCGCTCCCAACGAAGTGCAGGACTTCTTCGCGCGCTACCCCGGCACCTACCAGGAAGACCGCCTGCGCAACGACTGGCTGCTGCTCACGGGCCAGCGCCGCGACTGGGACAACTTCTCCGCCGCCGTGGCCGGCTTTCGCATGGGGGACGACCCGCAGGTGCGCTGCTACGCGGTGCTGGCCGACACGCTGCGCACCGGCACGGCCACCCAGGCCCAGGCCGACGAGGTGCGCCGCGACTGGCTCAGCCAGAAGGACGCCGACGACGGCTGCCTCACCGCCGCCGACCGCATGTTCGCGGCCCGCCTGCTGGCCCCCAACGACGTCTGGAAGAAGGCGCGCCTGGCGATCGAGGCCAACCGCCCGCAGGCCGCGCGCGGCGCCGTCGCCATCGCCGCGCCAGACGCGTTGCCGCTGTTCGAGGAAATGAACGCCAGCTCGGCCAAGTTCCTGACCGGCCGCGCCTTCGTGGCCGCCAAGTCGCGCAAGGAGCTGGTGGTGCTGGCGCTCGTCAAGGTCGCCATTGCCGACCCCGAGCAGGCCGCCGCGCAGCTCGACAGCAAGTGGGGCCCGATGCTCTCGGCCGAAGAGCGCAACTGGCTCTGGGGCACCATCGGCCGCGCCGCCGCGCTGAAGCTCTGGCCGCAGGCCGGCACCTACTTCGCCAACGTCACCAGGAACAGCGACCTGTCCGACGACATGCTCGGCTGGCGCGTGCGCGCCGCCCTGCGCGCCGGCCAGTGGAAAGAGGTGGCACCGGCCATCAACGCCATGAGCGACACCGCCCAGCTCGACCCCACCTGGGTCTACTGGAAGGCCCGCGCGCTCGCCACCGAGCGCAGCGAAGAGCGCCGCGCCCAAGCGCGCGAGCTCTACCAGAGCATTGCCGGCTCGCGCGGCTTCTACGAGATGCTGGCGCTCGAAGAACTGGGCCAGCGCACCGTGGCCGCCACCCGCCCCGCGCCGCTCACGCCCGAGGAAAAAGCCGCCGCGCGCGCCAACCCGGCGCTGGCGCGCGGCCTCTACGCCATTGCCATCGGCCTGCGCTCCGAAGGCACGCGCGAATGGAACTACGCCACCAACCTGCACGACAAGGGCGGCATGGACGACCGCGCCCTGCTGGCAGCGGCCGACTTCGCCTGCCAGCGCGAGGTGTGGGACCGCTGCATCAACACCAGCGAGCGCACCAAGGGCGTGGTCGACGTCGAGCAGCGCTTCCCCATGCCGTTCCACGACACGGTGCTGCGCAAGGCGCAGGACATCGGCCTGGACCCGGCCTACGTGTACGGCCTGATCCGCCAGGAAAGCCGCTTCATCATGGACGCGCGCTCCGGCGTCGGCGCCTCGGGCCTGATGCAGGTCATGCCCGCCACCGCGCGCTGGACGGCCCGCAAGATCGGCCTGGCCGACTTCACGCCCGGCCAGATCAACGACCGCGAGACCAACATCACCATCGGCACCAACTACCTGAAGCTGGCGCTCGACGACTTCGACGGTTCGATGGCGCTGGCCGCCGCCGCCTACAACGCCGGCCCCGGCCGCCCGCGCAGCTGGCGCAACGGCCCGGTCGTCGAGGCCGCCATCTGGGCCGAGAACGTGCCCTTCAACGAGACGCGCGACTACGTGAAGAAGGTGCTGGCCAACACCACCAACTACGCCGCCATCATCAGCGGCCGGCCGCAGTCGCTGAAGGAGCGCCTGGGCCGCGTGGGGCCGCGCGATGCGGCCGAGCCGGAACCGAACAAGGACCTGCCCTGAGGTCCGCCGCATGAGCGCCGCGCCGGGCCGCCCCGAGCAAGCTCGCACCGCGGTGCGAAGCACCAAGGCACGCCGATGAGCTGGCGCGACGAAGTGCTGGACACCATCGCGTCCGAGTTCTCGGACGTGACCGACGTGGCACAGCTCACGCGCATCATCCTGCGCCTGACGCTGGCCGCGGTGCTGGGCTTCGTGCTCGGCTTCGAGCGCGAGCAGCAGGGCAAGGCGGCCGGCGTGCGCACGCACATGCTGGTGGCCATCGGCTCGGCGATGTTCGTGCTGATTCCGCAGCAGACCGGCATCGTGCCGGCCGACATGAGCCGCGTGATCCAGGGGCTGGTGGCGGGCGTGGGCTTCCTGTGCGCAGGCACGATCCTCAAGCAGGGCAAGGACGAATCGCATGTGCAGGGCCTGACCACCGCGGCGGGGCTGTGGATGACGGCCGCCATCGGCATGGCCTGCGGGCTGGGCCGCGAGGCCACGGCCGTGCTCAGCGCGCTGCTGGCACTGGCGGTGCTGTCGCTGGTGCCGCGCCTCGTGGGCCTGCTCGAACGTGCATCCGGCAACGGCAACGGCAACGGCAACGGCAATGGCAACGGCAACCGGAACGAGGACGAGGCCCGGTCGACGGCCCGGGTCATCGCCTCGCCGGACGACGCACCCCGCCGCTGAGCGCGGGCGCATCAATTCGCGCTGCGTTGGGCATCAATGCCGCCGCGGCGCCCGGCTAGCATCGAAGGCTTTGTTTCACCCGCAACGGACCGGAGGCCCCTCTCATGCGCAAGCTCTACATCGGCAACAAGAATTACTCGTCGTGGTCGATGCGCCCCTGGGTGCTGATGAAGCAGGCCGGCATCGACTTCGAGGAGGTGATGGTGCGCTTCGATTCCTTCGAGGCCGATTCGACGTTCAAGAGCGTCATCGCGCCCCTCAACCCGGTGGCCAAGGTGCCGTTGCTGGTCGACGGCGACCTCGTCGTGTGGGACACGCTGGCCATTGCCGAATACCTGGCCGAGACCTTCCCCGGCAAGCAGCTCTGGCCCGCCGCGGCGGCCGACCGGGCACGCGCGCGCAGCGTCTGCGCCGAAATGCATTCGGGCTTCGGCGGCCTGCGCGGCCATTGCGGCATGAACATCGAGGCCTCGCTGCCCGAGGTGGGCGCCCGGTTGCTGAAGGAACAGCCCGAAGTCGCCAGCGACCTCGCGCGCATCGTGCAGATGTGGAGCGGCCTGCTCGACGCACACGGCGGTCCGATGCTGTTCGGCGCCTTCAGCATTGCCGACGCCTACTTCGCGCCCATCGGCACGCGCATCAAGACCTACGGACTGCCGGTGCCGCCGCAGCTCTCGGCTTACATCGAGCGCGTGCAGGCGCTGCCGGGCGTGAAGGCCTGGATCGACGACGCACTGGCGGAAAAGGATTTCCTGCAGTTCGAAGAGCCTTACCGCACGGGGCGGTAAGGTCTCCGAGGAGGCGCGAGGCGCAGCGTCAGAACCTGTAGGTCGCCGACACGTAGGTGACGATCGGGTTGAGCTTCAGGCTGGCTTCGCTGTTGGCCACGGGCAGGCCGGTGATGGAGGTGGTCGTCAGCTTGGCCTTGGTCTTCAGCGGGATGTACGACACCGAGAACGAGACGCCCCAGTGCTTGTCGAACTGGTAGGCCGCGCCCACGTTGATCACGGGGGCGAACGAGCTGTCGAGCTTGGCCGTGGTGTTCACCGCGAACGGCGACTGGCGGAACTGGCTGGCCAGCGCGCCCTGCAGGCTCGAGGTCAGCTTGACGTCGCTGTACCAGACATAGGTGGCGCCCACGCCCACGAACGGACGAAAGGCCGACGTGCCCTCGTTGAAGTAGTACTTGCCCAGAATGGTCGGGCTCCACTGGCGCGCTTCGCCGAGCTGGCCGACGCGGTCGAGCGTGCCGGTGCCGTTGAGCTTGAACTTCGGCGGCACGCCGAACACGCCTTCCACCGCCCAGTGGCTGTCCAGGAAATACATGGCGCTCAGGCCCAGCGTGTCCGAGTCGCTCACGCTGGCGCCCGAGCCGGGCAGCACGGCCGGAATCGGTGCGGTCACTGTCAGCGGCTTGCTCGAGTCCTGCGGCGACAGATGAAACCAGCCGGCACCCACGACCCAGTCACCGGCCTGTTGCGCCATGGCGCTTCCGGACACCAGCGCGCCCAGAGCCGACAGTGCAAGCATTGTTTTCTTCATGATGTGAATTGCTCCTTTGGTTGAAAGATCCCCCTGCGGATGCGAGCCTCGGCCTGTGACTGCCGCTGAAAACCGCCGTTTTCACGAACGATTGCCCGGTCTGCGCCGAAGATTATCGAACGACCGTTCTTTTTTACGGCTGAGGAGTATCCCTACACTGCGCCGATGAAGATTTTTCTCGTCGGCGGCGCACTGCGCGACCGCTTGCTGGGGCGCCCGGTGTCCGACCACGACTGGCTGGTGGTGGGCGCCACGCCCGAAGAAATGACGGCCCGCGGCTACCTGCCCGTGGGCCGCGACTTTCCGGTGTTCCTGCACCCGCGCACGCGCGAGGAATACGCGCTGGCCCGCACCGAGCGCAAGAGCGCGCCGGGCTACCGCGGCTTCACCGTGCATGCCGCGCCGGACGTCACGCTTGAACAAGACCTGGCCCGGCGCGACCTGACCGTCAACGCCATTGCGCTGCCAGCCGAGCTGGTGAGTGCCGACGGCCTCTTCGAGCCCACGCCCGACACGCTGGCCGACCCCTTCCACGGCCAGCGCGACCTGCGCGACAAGGTGCTTCGCCATGTGACCGATGCCTTCCGCGAAGACCCGGTGCGCATCCTGCGCGTGGCGCGTTTCGCCGCCCGCTTCGACGACTTCACCGTTGCGCCCGAGACGATGGCGCTGATGCACGACATGGTGGTGGCCGGCGAGGTCGACGCACTGGTGCCGGAACGCGTGTGGCAGGAGCTGTCGCGCGGGCTGATGGAAGCACGACCCTCGCGCATGCTCGAGGTGCTGCGAGACTGCGGCGCGCTGGCCGTGCTGCTGCCGGAGATCGACACCGGCGGGCACCTGATGGCGGTGGTGGACACCGGCGCGCGGCTGCGGGGCTCGCTGGCGGTGCGCTTCGCCTGCCTGGTGAACGACCTGGGCCGGGGCGCCGGGCCCGGCATCGCTGCGCTGCATGCGGTGTGCGACCGCTGGCGGGTGCCGGTGGAGATCCGCGAGCTGGCCGAGGTGGTGGCGCGGGAGCAGGCGCACATCCACGGCAGCGACGCGCTCGACGCCACGGGGCTGGTGCGCCTGCTGGAGCGCTGCGACGCGTTCCGCAAGCCCGCGCGCTTCGCCGAGGTGCTGCTGGCCTGCGAGTGCGATGCGCACGGCCGGCTCGGTGCAGCACCCACCGCACTCAGCGCATACACGCAGCGCCCTCGGCTGTTGGCCGTGCTGGCAACGGCTGCAGCCGTACCCACCGACGTGGTGGCGCGCGCGGCCCAGCAGGCCGGCGCCACCGGGCCGAAGATCGGCGAGGCGATTCACCGGGCGCGCGTGGAAGCCGTGGCCGCGTCGCTGGCCTGAGGCTGTCGGGCTTTGCTCCTTCCCCTGCCGGGGGAAGGCTGGGATGGGGGCAGGCCTTCGATCAGGCGCCGCGTTCATGCCAGCGCCGCCGTGCCCCACCCCAACCCTCCCCCGGAAGGGGAGGGAGCCATCCATACCCGCCCAAGCGCAGCTTCCGGTTTTGACCGACATGCGCCGCCGACGACGCGTGTTATGGTTTTTCCCCAATGCCAAAGTCCTCCAGCAACTTGCAGTTGCCTCCTCCGTTGGGCCGTGATGCAGCCCTCTTTCTCGACTTCGACGGAACGCTCGTCGGGCTTGCGCCCACGCCCGAAGCCATCGAGATTCCCCCTGCCCTCGTCTCCCTTCTCAGTGACCTGAGCGACCAGCTCGGCGGCGCGCTCGCCGTGGTGTCGGGCCGCCAGATCGATTCCATCGACCGCTTCCTTGCGCCGCTGCGCCTGCCCGCCGCCGGCGAGCATGGCGTGCAGCGCCGCGATGCCAAGGGCCACACGCAGGAGCAACGCGCGCCCGACCTCGTGCCCATCCTCGAAGTGGCCAACGAGCTCGCGCGGGTGCACGAAGGCCTGCTGGTGGAGCGCAAGCACGCCGCCATCGCGCTGCACTACCGGCTCGCACCGCAGCTGGAGGCGGTGTGCCGCGACGCGATGTCGCGCGCCATCGCCAACGACCCGCAGTTCGAACTGATGCACGGCAAGTTCGTGTTCGAGATCAAGCCCGCGGGCATCAACAAGGGCATCGCCATCGACGCCTTCATGACCGAGGCGCCGTTCGCCGGCCGCACGCCGGTCTTCCTGGGCGACGACACCACCGACGAAAGCGGCTTTGCCGTGGTGCAGCCACGCGGCGGCATCGCCGTGAAGGTGGGTTCCGGGCCGAGCCTGGCGCTGCACCGCCTCGAGTCGCCGCGCGCCGTGTACGAATGGTTGGTGCAGGCGCGCGACCAGCTGGCAGGGCCGAAGACACCCAAGGCAGCGGAGGCAGAGCCAGTACCGCCCACAGCGCCCACAGCACCCCCAGCGCCCACAGAATCACCGAGGAGCCCCGAATGAGCGAAGAACAACTCGCGACGGCCGCGCCGGAGCACGCAACGGTCGACGCACTGCTCCACGACGAAGCCGCCGCCGCCCGCACGCGCGGCTTCGCGCCGCCTGCCGAGCCCTCACTCAATGTCGGCGTGATCGGCAACTGCGCCTACAGCGCGCTCATCGACGGGCGCGGGCGCGCCGTGTGGTGCTGCCTGCCCCGCTTCGACGGCGACCCGATCTTCAACGCCCTGCTGCACCCCGGTGAAGAAGCCGGCGCCTGGGCCATCGAGATCGAGGACTTCGCAGAAGCGAAGCAGTGGTACGAGCCGAACACCGCCGTGCTGCGCACGCAGCTGTTCGACAGCGCGGGCCAGGGCATCGAGATCACCGACTTCGCGCCGCGCTTCTACAGCCGCTCGCGCTACTTCCGCCCGCTGATGATGGTGCGCCGCGTGCGCCCCATTGCCGGCGCGCCGCGCATCCGCGTGTCGCTGGACCCGCGCTTCCAGTGGGGGGCCACGGCGCCGCTGGAGGTGACGCGCGGCAGCAACCACATCCGCTACGTCGGGCCCGACGTCACGCTGCGGCTGAACACCGACGCATCCATTTCGCACATCCTCTCGCGCCAGCCCTTCGTGATCTCGCGCGAGTACAACTTCATGTTCGGCGTGGACGAGACGCTGAGCGACGGCATCGCCGACACGGCGCGCAAGTTCGAGCAGGAAACCATCGCCTACTGGCGCACCTGGACCAAGCGCCTGGCGATTCCCTTCGAGTACCAGGAAGCGGTGATCCGCGCGGCCATCACGCTGAAGCTCTCGCTGTACGAGGACACCGGGGCCATCGTCGCGGCCATGACCACCAGCATTCCGGAGGCGCCGGGCAGCCAGCGCAACTGGGACTACCGCTACTGCTGGCTGCGCGACGCCTTCTTCGTGGTGCGCGCGCTCAATTCGCTGAGCGAAGTGGGCACCATGGAAGACTACCTGCGCTGGCTCGGCAACGTGGTGATCGGCTCGCATGGCGAGCACATCCAGCCGCTGTACGGCATTGGCCTGGAGCGCGAGCTGCCCGAGTCCTTCGTCGAAGGGCTGCCGGGCTACCGCGGCATGGGCCCGGTGCGCGTGGGCAACCAGGCGCAGGAACACTTCCAGCACGACGTGTACGGCAACATCGTGCTCGGCGCGGCGCAGGCCTTCCACGACCACCGGCTGCTCAGCCGCGCGGGCGTGGCGGAGTTTCCGCACCTGGAAGCGGTGGGCGAGCAGGCGGTGCGCGTGTACGGCACGCCCGACGCCGGCATGTGGGAGCTGCGCACGCGCGCCCGCGTGCACACCAGTTCGGCGCTGATGAGCTGGGCCGCCTGCGACCGGCTCGCCAAGATCGCGCATGCGCTGGCGCTGCCCGATCGCGCCGCCTACTGGAGCGGCCACGCAGCGCGCATGAAGGAAGAAATTCTCGAGAAGTCGTGGTGCGAGGAGCGCCAGGCCTTTGCAGAGAGCTTCGGCGGGCACGAGCTGGACGCGAGCATCCTGCTGATGGTCGAGGTGGGCCTGATCGACGCGCGCGACCCGCGGTTCATCTCCACCGTCGACGCCATGGAAAAGTCGCTGTGCGACGGCCCCTACATGCGCCGCTACGAGGCCGCAGACGATTTCGGCAAGCCCGAGACCGCCTTCAACATCTGCACCTTCTGGCGCATCGACGCGCTTGCCAAGATCGGCCGCAAGGCCGAGGCGCGCCAGATCTTCGAGACCATGCTCGCGGCGCGCAACCCGCTGGGGCTGCTGTCGGAAGACACGCACCCGGTCACGGGCGAGATGTGGGGCAACTTTCCGCAGACCTATTCGATGGTCGGCATCATCAACGCGGCCGTGCGCCTGTCCGCTCCCTGGGATTCGTGCATATGAGCCGCCTTGTCGTCATTTCCAACCGCGTGGCCGACCCGCGCAAGCCCGCGGCCGGCGGCCTGGCCGTGGCGCTGGGTGAAAGCCTGCAGCAAAGCGGCGGACTGTGGTTCGGCTGGAGCGGCCAGATCGTCGAGGGTGGCCCGACCGGCGAAGGCGAGCTGCACAAGCACCAGGCCGGCAAGGTCACGCTGGCCACCATCGACCTGAGCCGCGAGGACCACGACAGCTACTACCTGGGCTACAGCAACGACGTGCTGTGGCCGGTGTTCCACAACCGCCTGGACCTGGCGCATTTCGAGGCCGGCTTCATCGGCGGCTACCGGCGCGTGAACCAGCTGTTCGCGCGCAAGCTGATGCCGATGCTGAAGGACGACGACATCATCTGGATCCACGACTACCACCTGATGCCGCTGGCGGCCGAGCTGCGTGCCATGGGCTGCAAGCAGCGCATCGGCTTCTTCCTGCACATTCCGCTGCCGCCGCAGATCATCATCGCGGCCATTCCGCAGCACGAGTGGCTGATGCGCTCGCTGTTCGCCTACGACCTGATCGGCTTCCAGGCCCAGCAGGACGTGCAGCACTTCGAGCACTACGTGCGCAACGAGGCGCACGGCGAGTACCTGGGCAACGACATGTACCGCGCGTACGGGCAGACGGTGCGCTGCAGCGCCTTCCCGATCGGCATCGACGTGGACGAGTTCTCGGCGCTCACCCATGCCAAGGAAGCGCGCGACATGTACGAGACCATGAAGCGCGAGTATTCGAGCCGGCGCCTCCTGCTGGGCATCGACCGGCTCGACTACTCCAAGGGCATCCCGCAGCGCGTGCGCGCGTTCCGTGAGTTGCTCGCGAACTACCCCGAGAACCGGCGCAGCGCCACGCTGATCCAGATCGCCTCGCCCACGCGCGAGACGGTCGATGCGTACGGCGACATCCGGCGCGAGCTGGAGTCGCTGTGCGGCGCCATCAACGGCGACTACGGCGAGCTCGACTGGATGCCGGTGCGCTACATCCACCGCATGGTCGCTCGCAAGCGGGTGCCGGGGCTGTGCCGCGCGGCGGCCGTGGGGCTGGTGACGCCGCTGCGCGACGGCATGAACCTGGTGGCCAAGGAATACATCGCCGCGCAAGACCCGGCGGACCCGGGCGTGCTGGTGCTGTCACGCTTTGCCGGTGCGGCGGAGCAGCTGAAAGAAGCGCTGCTCGTGAACCCGTACGACACGCACGGCACGGCCGAGACGGTGCAGCAGGCGCTGCACATGCCGCTGGAAGAACGGCGCGAGCGGCACCAGAAACTGCTGTCGCGCATTCGCGAGCAGGACATCCATTGGTGGCGCCGCAGCTTCCTGGATGCGCTGCGCGAGGCCGCCAGCGAGCGCTGAGTTTCTTCCGGCCGAGCGCGCGCTGTCGTCCGGGGCGCGCTCACCACCCGGTGAGCAGGCGCACGAAACGCATCACCGGCCGCGCCTCGCTGGTCGCTACGGCCCTCGAAGGCGCGGCCAGCGGCGCATGCAACCGCAAATGCACCGGTGTCAGCGCGCATACCTCGATCCAGCCGCCGTGCGGCAGCCGATGCACATCGCCTTCATCGAGCAGTGTTTCGGTCATGAACACCGTCTCGCCGAGCCAGCCCGGCGGCGACACCACGCGGGCACGACCCTCCGCCAGCTGGAGCCAGGCGCCGGCCTCGACCGAGGTGCGCAGGGACTGGCCGGGCTCGAGAACGATGGAATCGGGCGCTTGGGAGAGGGTGGTGATCATGGCGAACCTCGGATGAATGAGGCTTCATCGTAGGAATCCTGTCGCCTGAAAAACAGGCACACACCATGGCTATTGCGACCGGAACAGCCGGCCTGCAAAGGCATCTGTTATGGTATTTTTCCCGACCAACTGCATCTGTTTTCGGATGCCCGATGCGGGGAACATCGACCCATGGACTCGCTACCGCTCTACCGCCAGCTCTCCGCGCACTACGTGGACGCGATCCACACCGGCTCGCTCAAGCAGGGCGACAAGCTGCCCTCCCTGCGCACCCTGATGCGGCTGCACGACATCAGCCTGTCGACCGCGCTGCAGGTCTGCCGCGCCATGGAAAGCGACGGCTGGGTCGAGGCGCGGGACCGCTCGGGCTACTTCGTGCGCCGGCCGCAGCGCATGAACATCGCGCCCATGGAAGAACCGCTGGCCGACGTGCCGCCCGACCCGGCGCAGCTCGTCAGCATGCGCACGCGCATGGCCAACTTCATGGCGCGCGGGCGCCACGCGGGCGTGAAGCTCAACTTCGCCATTGCCCGCGCCGCCCCCGAGCTCTACCCCGCGGAGGCGCTGCGCAACTCGATGACCCGCGCGCTGCGCCAGCGGCCCGAACTGCTGACCACCTCCTCGTCGCAACGCGGCCACGAGCAGTTCCGCGAAGCCCTGGCGCAACGCAACCTGCGCATCGGCATGACGGTGGCGCCCGACGAGGTGCTGGTCACCAACGGCTGCATCGAGGCGCTGAACCTCGCGCTGCGCGCCGTCGCCAAGCCCGGCGACACCGTGGCCTTGGAGTCACCCACCTTCTACGGGCTGCTGCAGGTGCTCGAAAGCCTGGGCTTGCGCGCGCTGGAAATTCCGACCAGCCCGCAGACCGGCATGTCGCTCGAAGCGCTCGACCTGGCCATCCACACCTACGACGACATCAAGGCCGTGGTGGTGGTGCCGCACCTGCAGAACCCCATCGGCAGCGTGATGCCCGACGCCCACAAGCAGCGCCTGGTGCACCTGTGCGAAAGCCACGGCATCGCGCTGGTCGAGGACGACACCTACAGCGACCTGGTGGAAGCCGACACGCCGCTGCGCGCCCTGAAGTCGTGGGACCGCACGGGCAACGTGATCTATTGCGCCTCGCTGCACAAGGTGCTGGCGCCCGGGCTGCGGCTGGGCTGGATCACGGCCGGACGCTGGCATGCGCAGGTGGAGATGCTCAAGTACGCGCAAACGCGCAACAACGAGGCGCTGGCGCAGATTGCCGCGGGCGAGTTCATCGCCAGCGGCGGCTACGACCGCCACCTGCGCCGGCTGCGCGAGCGGCTGCACGTGCAGCGCGACCAGACCGCCGACGCCATCGCCAGGTACTTTCCGCCGGGCACGCGGCTGAACCTGCCCCGGGGCGGGCTGCAGCTGTGGGTGGAACTGCCCGGGCAGCGCTCGTCGGTGAAGGTGTTCGAGGCCGCGCTGCGCGAGCACATGCTGGTGGCGCCAGGCGCGCAGTTTTCCAACTCGGGGCGCTTCGACAACTACCTGCGCCTGAACTGCGGCTGGCCCTACTCGAAGGCCGTCGATGCGGGCTTGCAGCGGCTGGGCGAGATCGTGGCGGCCGTGCGGCCAATGGCCTAGCCCCTAGGCGATGTAGAAGACGACGGCATCGCGCCGCTCGGCCGCGCCCGCGAAGAAGCGCTTCACGCCTTCCAGGAACCCCGTGAGTTCCTTCGCACCGTCTTGCCACACCTTGGCCCAATACAGCTCGGCGAATTTCGCCGGCTCCGCGGTGAAGCGGCCCACGAGCGCCTGCACGTCGCACGGTGCGAGCCGTGCCGCCGCGCGCTCGACGTGCGCCGCCGTGAGGTAGATGCAGCCGAGGCCCTCGGTGCCGTCCAGCGTCTCGCCGTCCACTGCCTCGGGCAGCAGCGTGCGCACCACGTCCCAGGCCTGCTCGACCGTCTGGCGCTGGTGCGGGCCGCCTTGCGCGACCGGTGAATTCACGAAGCCCGACACCGTCGACGGATCGATCACCAGCGCGCGCAGGCGGTAGCGGTCCAGCGCGTAGAAGGCCGCGCCGATGCTCATGTGCTGGGCTCCATGCGCGCGGCACGCGCGACGGTGGCCAGCACCATGCTCACGCTGTCGATGCTGCGCTGCGCGCTGTCGATGTTCTTGAAGTGGTCGGGCGCGCAGATCTGGTTGAGCAGCAGCGTGCGCTTGAAGTGCGCCAGCGCCTGGCGCAGGTCGCCCTCGTCCTGCGCGATCAGGCCCAGGTCGTTGTGGGCGTTGGCCGCGGCGGTCGAAATGCCACGGCAGCTGCGTTGCTGGATGGCCAGCGAGCGCTCGTACAGCGGCCGCGCACGGTCGAATTCGCGGCGCGCCATCAGCAGTCCGCCGAAGTTGTTCAGCATGTGCGAGTGCAGTTCGGCGTCGCCCTCGCTGCCTGCGTCGCCCTCCCCCTGGTCCAGCTTGTCCAGGTGCACCAGCGCGCGGCCATAGCAGAGTTCGGCCTTCTCGTTCTGGCCCGACTCCGCGTACAGGAACGCCAGGTTGTTGAAGGCGCGCAGCACGCTGTCGCTGGAGCCGCCCCTGGCTTCGGCGACGGCCATGGCAATGGTCTTCTTGTAGAGCGCCTCCGCCTCTTCGGCCCGGCCGGCCGCGGCATGCAGCAGCGCCAGCGTGTTGGTCGGGCCACGCTGCCAGCCGTCGTCCAGTCCGAGCTGCCCGGCCATGGCCAGGGCCTCGTGGGCCGAGGCCTCGGCCTTGTCGTTCCACTGCAGCCGGCGGCACACCTCCGCATACCCGGCGAGCTGGCGCACCACGGCCTTGCCCGGACCGCCGCACAGGTCGCGGGCGGCGGCCACGGCCTCGGCGCCGAAGCGCTCGGCGCGCGGCATGTCGCCCTGGGCCAGCGCGGCGTGGCAGCGCATTTCGCGGTCCTCGAGCAGGTTCAGCAGCGCGGCGTCCCGGTCGGACGCGGCGCCGCGTGCGCTGCGCTCGCCGATGCCGGCCAGCGTGAGGGACAGCGCCTTGCGGGTGATGTCCATGTCTTCCGCCGGCATGCCGATCTTCAGGCCGATGGCCAGGCTTTCCTGGAGCGCGGGCCTGGCCTTGTCGAGCGCCTTGAGCTGGTAGCAGGCCTGGCCGAGCATGCACAACGACATCGCCAGGTTGGGGTGCGGCCCCTTGAAGACACGGCGCGCGGTGGCGACGATCTGCTCGCCGATGCTCACGGCGGCGGCCCAGTCATGCGCCTCGGCGGCCGCGAAGAATTGCGCCTGCAGCCTGTTGGCCTCGGCCAGGCCCGCGGGGTCGTACTTCGGGGCGTCGGCGCCGCTGGCGCGTGGCGCGCTCGGGGGGCGAACCCGGCGGGTGCGACGGTGCACCCAGTAGATGTCGAACAGCAGCCACGCCAGCAGCACCGCCAGGCCGAGCCTGGCCCCCGGGTAGCCGCTGAGCCCGAACAGCAGCAGCGCCAGTTGCGCCGCGCCGCCCGCATGGCTGCCGAGGTAGAAGCGGTGCGCGCCGAGCCAGCCGCCCGCGACCAGCAGCAGGTAGGCGAAACCGGGGCGGCGGGGCGACGCGTTCATGGTGCGCCGTATCTTTGCTTCGTGGAGTGGCCGGCCCGCTCAGTCGAGCAGCGCCAGTGCGGCGTAGTCGCCGACCTTGTCGCCCAAGCCGGCAGGCACCAGTTGCACGCCACGCGTGAGCGGCAGCAGCTTGCCGTCGATGTGCGATTGGAGGCGCGGCAGCACGAAATCGCGGTGGTGCCAGAACACGCTGCCCCCAAGGCTGATGCGCTCCAGGTCGAGGGTGATGACCATGTTGTAGAGCATCCGGCCGAGTACGCGGCACAGGGCCTCGGCGGTTTCGAGCGCCTTGGGTTCGCCTGCAGCCGCGGCCGTGAAAAGATCGGCCGCGGACTGGCCGAAGCGGTGGCCGATGGAATTGCCTCCCACCAGCGCTTCCACATCGCCGTGGTTACCGCAACCGCACAGCGCACCGCTGGCGTCGTCGACAACGAAACTGTGGCCGGCATGGCCCGCGTTGCCGTTCTTGCCGCGCAAGGCCCGCCCGTCAACGCACAGGCCCACGCCCACGCCGGTGCTCCAGGTGGCGTATGCGCAGTTGTCGAAGCCCTTCAGCGCACCCCAGTGGCGCTCCGCCTCGAGCGCGGCAACTGCGTCGTTCTCGACACGCACTCTGCCGAAGCGCCGTGCCAACGGCGCCTCGATGACGGCAGTCATCCATGAATTGGGCAAGCCGCGCGAGGGGCCTGCGATACCCCCGCAAATATTGGGTGTGGCCAACTCCACCATGCCGTCGCGCAACTCGAACGGCCCGGTCGACGACACGCCCACGCGGTCGATGCTGGCCGCGTCGACGCCCTGCTCGGCACAGACCTCGTCGATCATCCGCAGGATCTGCACCGCCACGGCGTCGTTGTCGCCGGTCTTGGCCGTGGGCTCGCTGCGCCGGCCGACGAGCGGCGTGTCGCTGGAAGCGGAAAGGCTGACGGCCACCTTGGTGCCACCGATGTCTACGCAGGCTCTCATTGCGGGTTTTTTCTTTTCTACAAAAGGCGTGCGACCAGCGCCGCGATCATGCTCAGCAACACCGTGCTGGCGATCGGCAGCTGCCATTCGCGGCCGAAGGCGCGGAACTCGAAATCGCCGGGCAGCCGCCCGAAGCCGAAGCGGCGCAGCCAGGCGGTCAGGCCGCTCATGAGCACCAGGGCAAGGACAACGACGATCAGCCAGCGGAACATGAGCAACAGTCTAGGCCGAGAGCACCGCCATCGCTTGTCGGTGAAGTTCGTGCGTTGCGGCCGCAATGACCCGCCCGTCGGACTTCAGGCCCAGCGGCTGGCCCTGCCAGTCGGTGATGACGCCGCCGGCCGCCTCGATCAGCCCGGCCGGGCCCAGGTAGTCGTAGGGTTGCAGGCCGGTCTCGACCACCAGGTCGATGGTGCCGCCCGCCAGCTGGGCATAGCCGTAGCAGTCGCCGCCGAAGCGGCGCATGGCGCACTGGCGGCTCAGCCGGTCGAAGGCCTGCCAGTCGGCGGGCGCAAAGATGTCGGGCGAGGTGGTGACGATGCGCGCCTTGGCCACTTCGGTGCAGCCGCTCACGCGAACGGGCTGGCCGTCGCGCGTGGCGCCCTGGCCCGCCTGGCCGATCCAGCGCTCCTTGAGCACCGGCATGTCGACCATGCCCAGCACCACCCGACCGCCCTGCAGCACGCCGATGAGCGTGCCCCACAGCGGCGAGCCGGTGATGAAGCTGCGCGTGCCGTCGATCGGGTCGAGCACCCAGACGCGTTCGGCCTCGAGCCGCTCGGGGCCGTGCTCTTCGCCGTAGATGCCGTCGGCCGGCACCCGGGCGCCGAGTATCTCGCGCATGGCCGTCTCGGCGGCGCGGTCGGCCAGCGTGACGGGGCTTTCGTCGGCCTTGGTGATGATGTCCAGCGGCGTGCGGAAATGGCGCATCGACTGCGCGGCGGCGGCATCGGCCAGGGCCTGGGCGATCGAGGAAAGGTCGGAGATCGAGGGAGTGGCGAGAGTGGAAGAGCTCATGGAGAGAGGAGAACGCGTGCCAAAACCTGCGATTAGACCCGAGCCGGGCCGGATTCGACACGAACAGGCCGGGTTTGACAGGGCCAGGCCAGGGGGCCTAGCATGGCCCGGAAATTGCCAGCAAACACGAACCATGGCTCACTTCAAACCCTTGCGCGCCGCGCTGCTGACCGTCGTGCTCGGCGCATCGGCCCTGCTGGCCCACGCCACCCCTTCGGCCACCGAGGACCGGCTGATCGACACGCTGATCCAGCGCGTCGCGAAGATGTCGTCGATGGTCTTCCTGCGCAACGGCAGCGAATACAAGGCCGTCGACGCCGCCAAGCACATGCAGGCGAAGTACGACTACTTCAAAAAGGAACTGGTCACGGCCGAGGACTTCATCACACGTTGCGCTTCGCGCTCGGAGATGACGGGATAGGCCTACAAGGTGAAGCTGAACGACGGCGCCGTGCGCGACGCCAACGAGTTCCTCAACGCCGAGTTGCGCGCGCTGCGCCAGGGCGCGCAGAAGCCGTCGAACAGCTGAGGCCTCCTCGCCCCGTTGTCGCTGTTAGCGCTGCTGGCCCCAGCGCCGCACCGTGAGCCGCTCCAGCGTCTTGAAGCCCAGGCTCTCGACCAGCAGGCCGATCAGCACCACCATCGCCAGGCCCGCGAACACGCGGTCGGTGTAGAGCTCGTTGCGGTTCTGGAAGATGTACCAGCCCAGCCCGCCCTTGCCCGAGGACGCCCCGAACACCAGCTCGGCCGCGATCAGCGTGCGCCACGCGAAGGCCCAGCCGATCTTCAAACCCGAAAGAATCGACGGCAGCGCGGCCGGCACCAGGATCTGCAGCACGTAGCGCAGGCCCTTGAGCCCGTAGTTGCGCCCCGCCATGCGCAGCGTCTCCGGCACGCCCTGGAAGCCCGCATAGGTGTTGAGCGCCAGCGGCCACAGCACCGAATGGATCAGCACGAACACCAGGCTGCCCCGGCCCAGCCCGAACCACAGCAGCGCCAGCGGCAGCAGCGCGATGGCCGGCAGCGGGTTGAACATGGAGGTGAGCGTGTCCAGCAGGTCGCGCCCGATCTGCGTGGACACCGCCAGCGTGGTGAGCGCAAAGGCCAGCAGCACGCCGGCGATGTAGCCCTGCAGCAGCACGGCCAGCGAGATGCGCACCTTCTCGATCAGCTCGCCGCTGGCCAGCCCTTCGAACAGCGCGCGGGCCGTGGCGGTGAAGGTCGGCAGCAACAGGTCGTTGTCCTGCCAGCGCGCCGCCAGTTCCCACAGCACGGCGATGACGACGAGGATCAGGCCCTTGCGCAGCCACGCCTGCGACCAGATGCGCGTGCCCAGCGGGAGCGAGCGCTCGACGGGCAGCTCGGTGAAGGGCTCGAGCGTGCGCTCGTATTCAGGACGGATGGGAGGCGTGAGAGTGCTCATGGGGTATGGCTCCTTCCCCTTCCAGGGGAAGGCTGGGTTGGGGGCAAGCGGCAGTGGATGAGCCGACGGCAATGGATAAGCCGCGTGCCCCCACCCCGGCCCTCCCCCGGAAGGGGAGGGAGAAAGAAAGGGTCATGGCGCGGCCACCGCCTCGTGTTCTTCCTCGAACAACATGTCGTGGATGCGCTGCGCCGTGCCCTGGAACTCGGCGCCGCCCAGGCTCGCCAGCGAGAAGCCGTGGCTGTTGATTTCCGCGCGCATGCGCCCCGGGTGCGGCGACAGCAGCGCGATGCGGTTGCCCACCACCAGCGCCTCTTCGATCGAGTGGGTGACGAACAACAGCGTGAAGCGCACCTCGTCCCACAGCTCGAGCAGCTCCTGCTGCATCTTGCGGCGCGTGAGCGCGTCGAGCGCGGCGAAGGGCTCGTCCATCAGCAGCACGCGCGGCTGCATCGCGAGCGCGCGCGCAATCGCCACGCGCTGCTTCATGCCGCCCGAGAGCTGGTGCGGATGCACGTCGGCGAACTTGGCCAGGCCGACCTTGTCGAGGTAGTGCAGCGCGCGTTCGGCCGCTTCCTTCTTGCCCAGCGTGCGCGACGCCAGCAGCGGGAACATGACGTTCTGCTTGACCGTCTTCCAAGGCGGCAACTGGTCGAACTCCTGGAACACCACGATGCGGTCGGGGCCGGGCTGCGTGACGCGCCGGCCGTCGAGGCGGATCTCGCCTTCGACCGGCGGAATGAAGCCCGCCACGGCCTTCAGCAGCGTGGACTTGCCGCAACCCGAGGGGCCCAGCAGCACGAAGCGGTCGGCCGCATGCACGTCGAAGCTCACGCGGTGCGTGGCGCGCACGACGCGCTCGGGGGTGCGGTATTCGAGGCTGACGGCGTCGACTTGCAGCAGCGGCGCGGTGTCTTGCCCCTGGTCTTGCTCCCTCCCCTCCCGGGGGAGGGCAGGGGTGGGGGCAGACGGCGCTTGCTTCGTCACCGCTCTGCCCGCCCCCATCCCAACCTTCCCCCAGAGGGGGAAGGAGTCAAACCCGGACCGCACCTTCGCCGTGCCCATCAGTTCCCCGACGTGTTCTGCGCATCGTCGAAGAAGTAATCCTTCACCGAAGCCGGCTTGTTCTTGATCGCGCCCACGCGGTGCATGAACTCCGCCAGCGGGTAGGTGTTCTGCGGCGTGGTCTTGAACTGCACCTCGGGGTTCTTGATGATCTTCAGCAGCAGCTCGCGGTCGAGTTTGGCGTTGCTCACCTTCAGGTAGATATCGGCCGCCTTCTCGGGGTTGGCCGTGACGAACTTGGCCGCTTCGTCGAGCGCATCGACGAAGGCCTTGTAGGTCTTGGGGTTCTCGTTGCGGAATTTCTCGGTGGCGTAAAGCACCGTGGCAGACGACGGCCCGCCGAGCACCTGGTACGAATTGAGCACGATGTGCGCGTTCGGATTGCCCGCGAGCTCCTGCTCCTGGAACGGCGGGTTGCCGAAGTGGCCCGTGATCTCGGTGCCGCCCTTGATGATGGCCGCGGCCGCGTCGGGGTGCGGCAGCGCCACGCTGATCTTGTCGAGGCGGTTGAATTCCTTGTCGCCCCACAGCTTGGCCGAGGCGAACTGCAGCACGCGCGACTGCACCGACACGCCCACGGCGGGCAGTGCGATGCGGTCCTTCTCGGTGAAGTCGGCAATGGTCTTCACGTTCGGGTTGTTGCTTACCAGGTAGTACGGAAAATTGCCCAGCGAGGCCACGCCCTTCACGTTCTGCTTGCCCTTGGTGCGGTCCCACAGCGTGAGCAGCGGGCCCACGCCGGCGCCCGCGATCTCGATGTTGCCGGACAGCAGCGCGTCGTTCACCGCCGAGCCGCCCGAGAGCTTGACCCACTCGACCTTGGCGTCGACGCCCGCGGCCTTGGCGTGCTTCTCGATGAGCTTCTGCTCCTGCGCCACGTTGAGCAGCAGGTAGACGATGCCGAACTGCTCGGCGATGCGGATCTGGCCTTCGGCGTGCGCAGAAGCCGAAAAGGAAAGGCTGCCGGCCAGGAGGCCGAGGCCGGTGACCAGAGCGGCGGCTTTGCGGGTGAAGCGGTTCATTGAAATCGGTCCGTTGGAATCAGGAATCAGAAAGGCGTGTCGCCGACGATGGTGGTGCGGTTCAGGCGGCGGCGCAGGTGGTCGGGCGTGCCGGCCGCCAGGTGCATCAGCGAGCGGTTGTCCCAGAACACCAGGTCGTGCGGCGCCCAGGTGTGGCGGTAGACGAACTCGGGCTTGACGCTGTGGGCGAACAGCTCGGCCAGCAGCGCGTCGCTTTCGTCCTGCGGCAGGCCGACGATGCGCGTCGTGAAATGCTCGCTGACGAACAGCGCCTTGCGGCCTGTTTCGGGGTGCGTGCGCACCACGGGCTGCACGGCGGGCGCGACCTGGTCGATCTGCGCCTGCGACAGCTTGGGGCGCCAGGGGTTCTTCGAACGCAGCTCCTCGTACTTGGCGAGGTAGCTGTGCTCGGCCTTCAGAGGCAGCACGCGCTGCTGCAACTCGGGGCTCAGCGCTTCCCAGGCGAGGTGCTGGTCGGCGAAGAGCGTGTCACCGCCTTCGCTGGGCAGCTCCTGCGCATGCAGCAGCGAGCCGAGGCTGGGCTTGGGCTTGTACGAGATGTCGGAGTGCCAGTAGACACCCGCGTCGCCCAGGCCGATGGGCTCGCCGTTCTCCTTGATGTTGGAGACGATGAGGATCTCGGGATGGTTCTTCAGCTGGAACTGGTGCAGCACGTGGATTTCGAGCGGGCCGAAGCGGCGGCTGAAATCGATGTGGGCTTGCGGGCTGACCTGCTGGTCGCGGAACACCAGCACGTGGTGGTCGAGGTGCGCCTTGTGGATGCGCTGGAAGTCTTCGGCGTTGATCGGCCTGGCGATGTCGAGGCCGATGATTTCGGCGCCTACGGGGGCGGCGAAGGGGCGCACTTCGAAGTGCTGCGGTGCGGCCTTGGCCTCTGGCGCTTGGGAAAGAACGGCTGTCATGCCGGGAATGTAGGGGTCGGTGGGGGGATAGCCAACGAACTCTTTGTTGGTAGCTTATGACTTTGTTCTTTGGCTTTGTTGGGGTTCTGTTGGGTTCCTATTGGGTTCCGGGGCCGGGTCTCGCCCCGGCGGGCGACTTACTTTCTTTGCTTCGCCAAAGAAAGTAAGCAAAGAAAGGCGACCCC
>NZ_CEEDFC010000040.1:0-33470 GCF_979254005.1 Variovorax sp. AC103
TTTTAATGATACGGCGACCACCGAGATCTACACGTGTGGCGCTTCGTCGGCAGCGTCAGATGTGTATAAGAGACAGGATGCAGGACGCGTTGCCCGTGTCTTGCTCCTTCCCCTTCCGGGGGAAGGCTGGGATGGGGGCACGCGGCGCTTGCAATGTGGCAGCGCCTGATCGGAGGCGGCTTGCCCCCACCCCTGCCCTCCCCCGGCGGGGAAGGGAGAAAGACAAAAGAAGCTCGTGCGTCATGCGGCCGCAATCATTTCGTAGACCTCGTCCTCTGAAGAGCCCCCCGGCAGCTCCCCCACCTTCTTCCGATCCCGCAGCACCACGATGCGATGCGCCACGCGCACCACCTCGCTCATCTCCGACGAGATGAAGACCACCGCCATGCCCGCGCGCGCGAGCCGCAGGATCTCTTCCATGATTTCCTGCTTCGCCGCCACGTCGATGCCGCGCGTGGGCTCGTCGAGGATCAGCAGGCGCGGCTCGGTGGCGAGCCAGCGCGCGATCATGGCCTTCTGCTGGTTGCCGCCCGAGAGCAGGCCGATCGGTGTTTCGACGCTCGCGGTCTTGATGCCCAGCGACTTGACGAAGCGCTCGGCCATCTCGGTCTGCTCTGCGTGCGACAGAAAGCGCTTGGTACCGAGGCGCGCCTGCAGCGCCAGCGCGATGTTTTCGCGCACCGACAGCTCGGCGACGATGCCGTCCGTCTTGCGCTCCTCGGGGCACAGCGCCAGGCCTTCGCGGATCGCATCGGCCGGGTTCGAGAAACTGACGGAACGCCCGTCCACCTTCAGCACACCACGGTCCGGCAGTTCGAGCCCGAACAGCAGGCGCGCCAGTTCCGTGCGGCCCGCGCCCAGCAAACCCGCGATGCCGACCACTTCTCCGGCGCGCACCCGCAGGTCGGTCGCCTGCAACTGGCCGGCCTGGCCCAGCCCCTCGGCCTGCAGCAATGCCGGCGCGGCCTCGTCGAATGCCGGCAAGGCCGCGGGTCGCGCCGACTGCGCCGCCAGCTCGCGCCCGAGCATTGCGGCAATCAACGCCTGCGGTCCCAGGTCGGCGGCGCGCCACTCGCCGATCCAGCCGCCGTTGCGCAGCACCGTGATACGGTCCGACACCGCGTACATCTGGTCGAGGAAGTGGGTGACGAACACGATCGCCAGGCCCTCGCCGCGCAAACGCCGCAGCACCTCGAACAGCTTCTCCACCTCGTCGTCGTCCAGGCTCGAAGTGGGCTCGTCGAGGATCAGCACCTTCGACGACACGCCCAGCGCCCGTGCAATGGCCACCATCTGCTGCACCGCCACCGAGTAGCTCGACAGCAGCCGCGTCACGTCGATGTCCAGCCCGATGCGCGCCAGCAGTTCTTCGGCGCGCCGGTTCACCAGCGCCCAGTCGATGCGAAAGCCCTGCGCCATGCCGCAGCGCGGATAGCGCCCCGCGAACACGTTCTCCGCCACCGACAGGTTCGGGCACAGGTTCACTTCCTGGTAGACCGTGCTGATGCCCAGCTTCTGCGCCTCCAGCGGCGACTGCGGGCGAATGGCCTGCCCGTCGAGAAACGTCTCGCCGCCGCTGGACGGCAGCACGCCCGTCAGCACCTTGATGAGCGTCGACTTGCCCGCGCCGTTCTGCCCCATCAGCGCGTGGATCTCGCCGGGGTACAGCCGCAACTGCACGTCGCGCAGCACCGGAATGCCGCCGAACTGCTTGTGGATGCCCCGCAGCTCGAGCACGGGCGATGGTTTGCTGTCAGCCATGCGCGTTCACTTGTTCTTGTTGTAGACGTCGATGAACACCGCCGCCAGCAGCACCAGCCCCTTGATGACCTGCTGGTAGTCGATGCCGATGCCCAGGATCGACATGCCGTTGTTCATCACGCCCATGATGAAGGCGCCGATCACCGCGCCCATCACTCGGCCCACGCCGCCCGAGGCCGACGCACCGCCGATGAAGCAGGCCGCGATCACGTCGAGCTCGAAGCCCAGGCCCGCCTTGGGCGTGGCGGTGTTGAGCCGCGCGGCGAACACCAGGCCCGCCAGCGCCGCGAGCGCGCCCATGTTCACGAAGGTGAGGAACGCAAGCCGCTGCGTCTTCACGCCCGACAGCCGCGCCGCCTTCTCGTTGCCGCCCAGCGCATAGATGCGCCGGCCGATGGTGGTGCGGTTGGTGACGAAGTCGTACACCACGATCAGCACCGCCATCACGATCAGCACGTTGGGCAGGCCCTTGTAGGTCGACAGCAGGTAGCTGAAGAACAGGATGATGGCCGCGAAGAACAGGTTCTTCACCAGGAAGAAGGCGTAGGGCTCCTGCTCCATGCCGTGCGCCTTGAGCTTGGCGCGCCCGCGCAGCTTGAAGAACACCAGCGCCGCGGCCGCCAGCACGCCCACCACCAGCGAGGTGGTGCGCAGGGTGTCGCCACCCAGCGGATCGGGAATGAAGCCCGAGCTCAGCCGCTGGAACTCCACCGGAAACGGCCCCACCGACTGGCCCGCCAGCAGCGCCAGCGTGAGCCCCTTGAACACCAGCATGCCCGCCAGCGTGACGATGAACGACGGGATCTTGCGGAACGCGACGAACCAGCCCTGCGCCGCACCGATGACGGCGCCCGCAAGAATGCTCACGATGGCCGTGGGCACGAAGTGCCACTCGTACTCCACCATCAGCACCGCCGCCAGCGCGCCGATGAAGCCGCACACCGAGCCCACTGAAAGGTCGATGTGCCCCGCCACGATCACCAGCAGCATGCCCAGCGCCATGATGACCACGTAGCTGTTCTGCAGCAGCAGGTTGGTGAGGTTCAGCGGACGCAGCAGCGTGCCGTCGGTCAGCACCTGGAACAGCACCATGATCGCGACCAGCGAGATCAGCATGCCGTACTCGCGCAGGTTGTTCTTCAGGAAACCCGCATGCAGCTTCGGCGCCTCTGCGACAGGCGCGGCGCCCTGCAACGCGTTGACTTCAGGCCGGGACATGGACAGTGCTCCCCGCGCTCACGATGGCGTGCATGATGCGTTCCTGCGAGGCCTCGGCGGCCGTCATTTCGGCGACGAAGCGCCCTTCGTTCATCACGTAGATGCGGTCGCACATGCCGAGCAGTTCCGGCAGTTCCGAAGAGATCATGAGAATGCCTTTGCCCTCGCTCGCGAGCTGGTCGATGATGGTGTAGATCTCGTACTTGGCGCCCACGTCGATGCCGCGCGTGGGTTCGTCCAATATCAGCAGTTCGGGTTGCGTGAAGAGCCACTTGCTCAGCACCACCTTCTGCTGGTTGCCTCCCGACAGGTTGACCACCAGCTGCTCGACGCCCGAGCAGCGGATGTTGAGCGCCTTGCTGTAGTCGTTGGCCACCTTGAATTCGCGGCCGTTGTCGATCACGGTGCGCTCGGACACGGCGTCCAGGTTGCCCAGGGTGATGTTCTTGCGGATGTCTTCCTCCAGCACCAGACCCAGGCCCTTGCGGTCTTCGGTGACGTAGGCGATGCCGTGGTCGATGGCCTTGCGCACCGTGCCCACGTCCACCGGCTTGCCGTGCATCAGCACCGAGCCGCTGATGCGCTGGCCGTAGGACTTGCCGAACACGCTCATGGCCAGCTCGGTGCGGCCCGCGCCCATGAGGCCCGCAATGCCGACGATCTCGCCCCGGCGCACCGTCAGGCTCACGCCCTTGATCTGCTCGCGGTCGGCGTGCAGCGCGTGGTGCACGCGCCAGTCGCGCACCTCGAACACGGTCTCGCCGATCTTCGGCGAGCGCTGCGGGTAGCGGTGTTCCATGTCGCGGCCCACCATGCCGCGGATGATGCGGTCCTCGCTGATGGGCTGCGTGCGGCAGTCGATGCTCTCCACGGTGGCGCCGTCGCGCAGCACCGTCACCGAGTCGGCCACCTTGGCAATCTCGTTGAGCTTGTGCGAGATGAGGATCGACGCGATGCCCTGGCGCTTGAGTTCCAGCAGCAGCATCAGCAGCGCGTCGCTGTCCTTCTCGTTCAGGCTGGCGGTGGGCTCGTCGAGGATCAGCAGCTTCACCTCCTTGGCCAGCGCCTTGGCAATTTCCACCAGCTGCTGCTTGCCCACGCCCAGGTCGGTCACCAGCGTGGTGGGCAGCTCTTTCAGCCCCACCTTGGCCAGCAGCTCGCGCGTCTTCGCATAGGCGGCGAACCAGTCGATCACGCCGCGGTGCGCAATTTCGTTGCCGAGAAACAGGTTCTCCGCAATCGACAGCAGCGGCACCAGCGCCAGCTCCTGGTGGATGATGATGATGCCGAGCTTCTCGCTGTCGGCAATGGTCTTGAACCGGCGCTCCTCGCCTTCGAAGTGAATCGCGCCGGTGTAGGAGTCGCACGGGTACACGCCGCTCAGCACCTTCATGAGCGTCGACTTGCCCGCGCCGTTCTCGCCGACCACCGCGTGAATCTCCCCGGCGCGCACGCTGAGGTTGACGTTGCTCAGCGCCTTCACGCCGGGAAAGGTCTTGGTGATGCCGCGCATCTCCAGGATGGCGCCGGCATCGGCGGTGCGGCCTTCGATGCTCACTTGATCTGGCTTTCCTTGTAGTAGCCGCTGTCGACCAGCACCTGCTTCCAGTTCGAGGCGTCAACGCTCACCGGCTTGAGCAGGTACGAGGGCACCACCTTGATGCCGTTGTTGTAGGTCTTGGTGTCGTTCACCTCGGGCGTCTTGCCCGAGAGCATGGCGTCGGCCATGGCCACCGTCACCTTGGCCAGTTCGCGCGTGTCCTTGAACACGGTCGAGGTCTGCTCCTTGCGCAGGATCGACTTGACCGAAGGCACCTCGGCGTCCTGCCCCGACACGATGGGCATCGGCTGCGCGGCCGAGCCGTAGCCCACGCCCTTCAGCGACGACAGGATGCCGATGGACAGGCCGTCGTAGGGCGACAGCACCGCATCGACCCGGTCCTTGGTGTAGTACGCCGACAGCAGGTTGTCCATGCGCGCCTGCGCCACCGCGCCGTCCCAGCGCAGCGTGCCGACCTTGTCCATGCCCATCTGCTTGCTGCGCACCACCAGCTTGCCGCTGTCGATGTACGGCTTGAGCACCGACAGCGCGCCGTTGTAGAAGAAGAAGGCGTTGTTGTCGTCGGGCGAGCCGCCGAACAGCTCGATGTTGAACGGGCCCTTGCCGCTCTTCAGGCCCAGCGCCGCCTCGATGGACTGCGCCTGCAGCACGCCGACCTGGAAGTTGTCGAAGGTGGCGTAGTAGTCGACGTTCTTCGAGCCCTTGATGAGCCGGTCGTACGCGATGACCTTCACGCCCTTGTCGGCAGCCTTCTGCAGCACGTCGGACAGCGTGGTGCCGTCGATGGCCGCGATGACCAGCACCTTGGAGCCCTTGGTCACCATGTTCTCGATCTGCGCGAGCTGGTTGGGAATGTCGTCGTCCGCGTACTGCAGGTCGGTCTTGTAGCCCTTGTCCTTGAAGTACTTGACCATGTTGGCGCCGTCGGCGATCCAGCGCGCCGACGACTTGGTGGGCATCGAGATGGCGATCAGGCCCTTGTCCTGCGCGTTGGCCAGCGGCGTGAAGCCGACGATGGCGAACGCGATGCCCGCGAGCGAGGCCTTGAGGAAGTTGCGTTTCATGGATGTGCTCTCAGTACTTGCGGTTCGGGAATTCCTTGGCGGCGACTTCCATCGGGAAGATGCTCTCCACCGTCACGATGCGCTTGGGCAGCGTCTTGCCGTCCTTGATGTCCTTCACCGCCTGCATCAGCTGCGGCCCGAGCAGCGGGCTGCACTCCACCGACACGTTGAGCTTGCCGGCGATCATGGCTTCGAAGGCACCCTTCACCCCGTCGATGGAGATGATGGTGATGTCCTTGGCGGGCTTCAGGCCTGCCTCTTCAATAGCCTGGATGGCGCCGATGGCCATGTCGTCGTTGTGCGCGAACAGCACATTGATCTTCTTGCCGTCGGCCTTCAGGAAGGCTTCCATCACCTCCTTGCCCTTGGCGCGCGTGAAGTCGCCGGTCTGCGAGCGGATGATCTTGAACTTGGGGTCGGCCTTGATGATTTCCTCGAAGCCCTTCTTGCGGTCGATGGCCGGCGCCGAGCCCACGGTGCCCTGCAGCTCGACGATGTTCACGTCGCCCTTCTGGTCCTTCATCTTCTCGACCAGCCAGCGGCCGGCCTTGCGGCCTTCCTCGGTGAAGTCCGAGCCCATGAAGGTCACGTAGAGCGTGTCGTCCTTGGTGCTCACCGAGCGGTCGGTCAGCACCACCGGGATCTTGGCGGCCTTGGCCTCGCGCAGCACGGTTTCCCAGCCCGACTCGACCACCGGCGAGAAGGCGATCACGTCGACCTTCTGCGCAATGTAGGAGCGGATGGCCTTGATCTGGTTTTCCTGCTTCTGCTGCGCGTCGGAAAACTTCAGCTCGATGCCGGCGTCCTTGGCGGACGACTTGATCGACTCGGTGTTGGCCGTGCGCCATTCGCTCTCGGCGCCCACCTGGGCGAAGCCGAGCACGAGCTTCTTCTGCGCGAAGACGGACACGGGCAGCATGCTGCCGATGGCGGCGGCTGCGAGGGCGGTGTTGAGGGTGCGGCGATTCATGGTCATGGGATGTCTCCTTCTTGATGTCTTGAGGACTTTGGCTGTGGTGCCGATTGGCTGTTGCAATGAAACCCCGTCCGGTCAGGCCAGCATGTAGCCGGTCTTCACCGTCGTGTAGAACTCCGAGGCGTGGCGCCCTTGTTCGCGCGGCCCGTAGCCCGACCCCTTGCGGCCGCCGAAGGGCACGTGGAAGTCCACCCCCGCGGTCGGCAGATTGACCATCGTCATGCCGACCACGGCATGGCGCCTGAAATGCATGGCGTGCTTCAGCGAGTTGGTGCAGATGCCCGCACACAGTCCGAAAGGCGTGTCGTTGCACAGCGCCAGCGCATGGTCGTAGTCGTCGGCGCGCAGCACGCAGGCCAGCGGGCCGAAGATTTCTTCGCGCGCGATGCGGTGCGAGGGTTTGGCCAGGAACAGCGCGGGGCTCATGTAGTGGCCCGGCGTGGCGCGCTGCAGCGCTTCGCCGCCCCACACGTGCTCCGCACCCTCGTCGCGCGCGATGCCGACCCAGGCCAGGTTCTGCGCCAGGCACTCTTCGTCGGCCACGGGCCCGATGTCCACGCCGCGCTCCAGCGCGTGGCCGATGTTCAGTGCCTTCAGGCGCTGGCGCAGCCTGGCGACGAAGGCGTCGTGCACCGGCGCCTCGACGATGAGCCGGCTCGACGCGGTGCAACGCTGGCCGGCGGAGAAGTAGGCGCCCTGCACCGCGCAATCGACGGCGCGGTCGAGGTCGGCGTCGGCCAGCACCACCAGCGCGTTCTTGCCGCCGGTTTCCAGCTGCACCTTGGCACGCCGCGTGGCGGCCGCCTGCAGCACGCGTTCGCCGTTGGCGGCCGAGCCCGTGAAGCTCAGCGCATCGACCAGCGGGCTGTCGACCAGCGCCTGCCCCACCTCGCGACCGCTGCCCATCACGAGGTTGAAGGCACCGGCCGGCAAGGCCGCGCGGCTGATGATCTCGGCCAGCGCCCAGCCGCAGGCCGGCACCAGCTCGGCCGGCTTGAACACCACGCTGTTGCCATGCGCCAATGCGGGCGCGATCTTCCAGGCGGGAATGACGAAGGGCGAGTTCCACGGCGTGATGAGCCCGACCACGCCCACGGGTTCGCGCGTGACGTCGACCTGCACGCCCGCGCGCACCGAGGCCACGTGCTCGCCGCCGCCGCCTGCACTTGCGCGAATGGCTTCGCCCGCGAAGAACTTGAACACCTGGCCCGCACGCGCCACCTCGGCCACCGCCTCGGGCAGCGTCTTGCCCTCCTCGCGCGCCAGCAGCAGGCCCAGGTCGTCCTTGCGGGCGAGCAGCTCGGCGCCGATGCGGTCGAGCACGTCGGCGCGCCGCTGCGGCGTGCTGTGGCTCCAGTGGGGAAAGGCCTCGGTGGCCGCGCGGACGGCGAGCTCGGCCTGGCGGCGGTCGGCACGTGCGTACTCGGCCACCACTTCGCTGGTGTCCGAGGGATTGGCGCTCACACCCGTGGTCGCGCTGGTTTCCCAGCGGCCGTTGATGTACTGCCGCACGTTCTGATGGATCTCGCCGTGAATCACCGGGACGCGAACCTTGTCTCTGTTGTTCTGGATATGCAGGCAGTCTAGGAACAGAATTGATATCGATCCAATCGTTTTTTAGACAAAATGCATATCGATCGCCGGATTCTGGAAAACCCGATCAGACCTTCGTTTTCACACCCATGACCAACTACAACCACTGGTTCATCCGCGCCCGCCTGAAGACCCGGCAACTGCTTCTGCTCGTGGCACTGGCCGAGGAAGGCAACATCCATCGCGCCGCGCAGGTGCTCAACATGACGCAGCCCGCCGCCTCCAAGCTGCTGAAGGACCTGGAAGACGTGCTGGAGGTCTCGCTGTTCGACCGCCTGCCGCGCGGCATGCGCCCCACCTGGTACGGCGAAACCATGATCCGCCACGCCCGCGTGGCGCTCGCCAGCCTGAACCAGGCGCACGACGAGCTCACGGCGCTGAAGGCCGGGCGCTTCGGTCAGGTGAGCGTGGGCGCCATCACCGCGCCCGGCCTCACGCTCATGCCGCCGGCGGTGGCGATGGTCAAGCGCGAGCAGCCCGACCTGCGCGTGTCATTGGAGATCGAGACCAGCCCGGTGCTGATCGAGCGGCTGGAGCAGGGCAAGCTCGACATCCTGGTGGCGCGGCTGTTCGCCGAGCACGACAAGTCGCAGCTGCGCTACGAGGCGCTGACCGAGGAACCCGTGTGCGCGCTGGTGCGCCCGGGCCACCCGCTGCTGGGCGTGAGCGGGCTCACCTTGCGCGACGTGGTGAGCGCCGGCTGGATCGTGCCGCCCTCGGGCAGCGTGCTGCGCCACCGCTTCGAACTGATGTTCCAGGAGGAGGGCCTGGCACCGCCGACCAACACCATCGAGAGCTCGGCCCTGCTGTTCATCACGCGCATGCTGCAGCAGAGCGACATGGTGGCGGTGCTGGCGACCGACGTGGCGCGCTACTACGCGTCGCACGGCATCGTGTCGCTGCTGCCGCTGGACATGCCCTGTCACATGGACGCCTTCGGCATCATCACGCGCACCGACCGGCTGCTGTCGCCGGCGGCCAAGGTGATGATGAAGGCGCTGAAGACCGCGAGCATGAGCGTCTACGGCCGCAAGCTAGAGATCGACTGACCGACCAGGCTCAGGTCCAGCCGGCGTCCACCGTGAACTCCTGCGCGGTGCACATCTTCGCGTCGTCCGACGCCAGGAACAGCACCATGCGCGCGATGTCTTCCGGCATCAACTTGTCCGGCAGGCACTGGTTGCGCTGCAGCGACTTCTCGCCCTCTTCGTCGAGCCACAGCGCCACCTGCCGTTCGGTCATCACCCAGCCGGGCGACACGGTGTTGATGCGGATGCGGTCCTTCCCCAGGTCGACCGCCAGCCCGCGCGTGAGGCCGTTCACCGACGACTTGGCGATGGCATAGCAGGGGTAGCCCGAGCCCTTGGTCTGCCAGCCCGTGGAGCCCAGGTTCACCACGGAGCCGAAGCCCAGGCGCTTCATGCCCGGCACCACCGACTGGATGGCGAACAGCGCCGGCCGCTCGTTGATGGCCATGCGGTTGTCGTAATAGTCGGGCGTGACCGACTCGAGCGTGTGGCGGTCGTCGCTCGCCACGTTGTTGACCAGCACCGCGAAGTCGCCGAGCTCGGCCGCCGCGTCGGCAATCGCCT
The DNA here is from genome assembly GCF_979254005.1 of Variovorax sp. AC103. Classification (NCBI taxonomy): domain Bacteria; kingdom Pseudomonadati; phylum Pseudomonadota; class Betaproteobacteria; order Burkholderiales; family Comamonadaceae; genus Variovorax; species Variovorax sp. AC103. The sequence continues at coordinate 9,766 of NZ_CEEDFC010000040.1, forward strand.
TCTGCAGCGCGGCGATGTCGCGCACGTCGCAGGCGCGCCACCACGGCGCGGCATGGCCGGCGCCGGTGATCTGCTGCGCGAGCGCCGCGCTCGCGCCCTCGGCGATGTCGACGAAGGCCACGCGCGCGCCCTGCGCCGCGAACGCCGCGACGATGGCCGCGCCGATGCCGCTGCCGCCGCCGGTGACGAACACCGTGCGGCCCTGCAAGCTCGGATAGATGGAAAGTGGGGGGGAATTCAAGAAAAGTCTCCAGAAGCGCATCTCATGACATTGCAAAAAGCATATCAATTGATGCCAATTTATTTAATTTCCGTTATCAATATGCCTTGATACGATCCGCCGCGTCAAGCAGACAAGAAGGATCCAATGAACAAGACAGAGACAAACACCCCCTCCCCGCTGGCGGCGCCTCGCGCCGTCAGCGAACCCGAATGCATCTGGCCTGCGGCGGCCAACCTCGGCGAAGGCACGCTGTGGTCGGTGCGCGAGCAGGCGCTCTACTGGATCGACATCCTGACGCCGCGCCTGTTCCGCCACGACCCGGCCACGGGTGCGCAGCGCACCTGGCACTTCGACGAAGAAATCACCGCCATCGCCGAACGCGCCACGGCACCAGGCCTGTTCATCACCCTGCGCCGCGGCTTCGCGCTGTTCGACACCACCGCGCCGGGCGACGACGCCAAGCCGCGCTACCTGCACCAGCCCGAGACCGAGCGCACCGGCAACCGCTTCAACGACGGCAAGTGCGACAGCCGCGGCCGCTTCTGGGCCGGGAGCATGGACTTCGAGTGCAAGGCGCCCACCGGCGCGCTCTACCGCTACGACGCCGACGGCCGGTGCACCCGGCACGACGACGGCTTCGAGGTGACCAACGGCCCGACCTGGTCGGGCGACGGCCGCACGATGTACTTCAACAACACGGTGCTGAACCACCTGTACGCCTACGACTTCGACATGGCCGAGGGCACCGTGTCGAACCGCCGCCTGTGGCACCGCTTTCCCAAGGGCGACGGCCTGCCCGACGGCATGACCACCGACGCGGCCGGCCGCCTGTGGATCGCGCACTGGGACGGCGCCTGCGTCACCTGCCACGACCCGGTGAGCGCGGTGGAGCTGTGCCGCATCGCGCTGCCCACCGGCAACGTGACCGACTGCGCCTTCGGCGGCGCCGACCTGCGCACGCTCTACATCACGACCGCGCGCAACGGCCGCACCGAAGCCCAGCTGAACCACGAGCCGCTGGCCGGCGGCCTGTTCGCGGTGCGCATCGACAGCCCCGGCGTGCCGGCGGCGCTGTTCGCCGGCTGACGCGCGCGCCGATCCGCACGATTCGCGCGTGCTTCACACGCGCTTCAGCCGATGCCGAAGCGGTGTTCGGTCGCGCTGGTGAACACCTCGCCCGGGCGCAGCACCGTCGACGGAAAGCCCGGCTGGTTGGGCGAGTCGGGGAAGTGCTGCGTTTCCAGGCACAGCCCGTCGCCCTGGCGCAGGCTCGCGCCCGCGCTGCCGAAGAGGCTGCCGTCGAGGAAATTGCCCGAATAGAACTGCACGCCGGGCTCGCTGGTGTGTACCTCCATCACGCGGCCCGTGGCCTCGTGTTCCAGGCGCGCCGCGAGGGCCAGGCCCTGATGATGGACAGGCCGGTCGAGCACCCAGTTGTGGTCGTAGCCGTGCGCGCGCAGCAGCTGCTCGTGGCCTTCGCGGATGCGCTCGCCGATGCGCGTGGCCGTGCGGAAGTCGAACGGCGTGGCCGCCACGTCGGCCAGCCCCAGCGGGATGAGCGTTGCGTCCACCGGGCAATAGCGGCTCGCCGGCAGCGTCAACCGGTGGTCCATCACCGAGCCGCTTCCCGCCAGGTTGAAGTAGTCGTGGTGGCTCAGGTTCAGCACGGTGGGCTTGTCGGTGGTGGCGCTGTAGTCGATGCGCCAGGTATTGCTTTCGGCGGCCAGCGTGTAGCGCACGGTCAATTGCACTTCGCCGGGGTAGCCCTCCTCGCCGTCGGCGCTGGTGCGGCGCAGTTCGACCGCGATGTCGCTGCCCGACTCGTGCGCCGACAGCGGCACGATCTCCCAGTAGCGCTTGCCGAAGCCCGTCGCGCCGCCGTGCAGCGAGTTCACGCCGTCGTTCAGCCCCAGCTGGTGCGTTGTTCCGTCGAGCGTGAAGCGCCCGCCGGCGACGCGGTTGGCATGGCGCCCGACGATGGTGCCCAGGTGCGGATGCGGCTTCAGGTAGTCGGCCAGCGACGGCAGGCCCAGCACGACGTTCGCGGCCTGGCCGTGCCGGTCGGGCACGCGCAGCGCGGTGACGATGCCGCCCAGGTTGATGGCGCTCAGGCTCAGGCCGCGGCCGTTGTCCAGGGTGTATTCGGTGACGACGCGGCCGTCTGGCATGCGGCCGAACTCGCGCGAGGTGATGCTCTTGCTCATGGGGTTCCTGACTGGATTCTGAAACGGGATGCTGTCACCGGGCGGCCATGGCCTCGCGCGCGCACTCCGAGGCGGTGAGCAGCGCAATGCGGTCCTTGAGGTCGTGGAACTCGGGCGGCTCGGCCGCGTGCGTGCGCAGCTCGATGCGGTGGCCCGCCTTGCCGACCGCATCGGCAAAGCGCTGCTGCAGCGCGAAGGGCGTGTTCCTGTCGTCGCGGTTGCCGATCAGCACGATGCGCCGCGCCGGGTCGCGCGCGATGCCGCTCACATGGTCGAGCGGGTCGTAGAACTGCGCGCTGCCGGTGGTGTCGGTGCGCCCGTCGTTCGAGCGGCCCAGCAGGCGCGCGCGCTCCAGCAGCCCGTAGGCGCCCGAGGTGAGCACCGCGCAGGCCACGCGGGTGCGCCCCAGCGTGAGGAGCGCGGCGCCCGCGGTGGCGCCGCCGCTGTGGCCCACGATGACCAGGCGCTGCAGCCTGTGGCGCTGCATGAGCGCGTCGAGCGCGGCATCGAGCGCATGGAACTCCACCGGCTGGCGGCGCTGGCGGTGGTCGCCCGAGGAGCCATAGGTGCCGGGCCGCGCCACGAACACCCAGGGCACGCCAGCGCGGTCGCGGCTGCGCTGGGCGTCCAGCGTGCGCAGCGCCTCGGTGTTGCCGGGAATGCGCGCGGGCGGCTGGTCCATCACGCCGTCGCGGTCGCCCGAGAACTGCACGACGGCGATGCGCGCGCCATCGATGTCGCCGCTCGCGAAGTAGCGGATGCAGGCCGGCCCTTCCACCGGCTGCACCCACAGGAAGCCGGGGCGGTCGGGGCAGGTGGCGCGGTCGGCGGGCTGGTTCCAGTGCAGCACCCCGTCGTTGCTCGCGGTGAAGGGGCGCGGCACCTCGGGGCCGGTGCGTTGCGCACAGGCCGTCTGCATCAAGGCCAGCAGAAGCAGCGCGCACAGGCGCAGCGCGGCATTTGTCATAGCTTCTGCAGCAGCTCGGGGATCCGGCCGAAGTCCGACAGGTCGCGGTCGCCCTTCACCAGCAGCAGGTCGCCGTCTCGCAGGATGTCCTCGAGGTAGCGCGTCAACAAGTCGGCGTTGTCGAAGTGCGGCCCGAGCAAGGTCGCGGGCACTTCCTCGCGCAGCCAGCGCATCTCGTCGCCGTGCGTCACCACATGGTCGATGCCCGAGGCCAGCAGCGGCTCGGCCAGGCTGCGGTGCATCTTCTCGGCGTCGTTGCCGAGGTTGACGATGCGCCCGAGCACGCCGATGCGCCGCGCGATGGGTTCGTCGCCGGGCTTGCGGTAGCTGCGCACGAACTCCATCGCATTGCGCATCGACATTACCTCGGCGTTCCAGCTGTCGTCCACCAGAGTGACCTGCACGCCGGCGCGCGTGCTCAGCCGCAGCACCTGCATCACCGAGGCCGGCAGGCGCACGTGCGGCATGCGCGCGCAGGCTTCCTCGGCGTCGAGGCCCATCGCCACCAGCGCGGTGAAGGCCAGCGCCGAGTTGCGCACCAGGCCTGCGCTCGCGATCGGAAACAGGTACTGGCAAGTGCGCCCGCGGATCGCGATGCGCACGCGGCAGCCCTCGGGCACGGGCTGCATGTCGAGCAGGCGCACGTTGGCCTCGGGCCCGGTGCCCACGGTCCACACCTTGGCGGCCGTGCGCATCGCGGCCTTCACCACCTGGACCAGGCAGGGAATGTGCGCGCCGATCACTGCCACGCCGCCGGGCTCCAAGCCCAGGAAGATGCGCGACTTGTAGTCGGCGGTCTTCTCGAGCGTGTCTGCCTTCACGGTCTGCGACAGCCCGACCTCGGTGAGTATGGCCACGTGCGGGCGCGCCATCAGCGAGATGGGGCCGCGGTCCATCCACAACCCGCTTTGCGCCATTTCGAGAATGCACACGTCGACGTCGGGCCCGAGGCTGGCGAGGGCACCGGGCACGCCGACGCGCGAATTGTTGTTCTCGATGGTGGTGAGCACGCGCGCCGCGGGCGGCAGCAGGTCGCGCAACATCGAGATGGTGGACGACTTGCCCACCGTGCCCGTGACGCCGACCACACGGCCACGGAAGCGCTCGCGCGCGGCGGCGCCCAAGGCCAGCAAGGCGGCGATCGGGTCGTCCACCTGCAGCAGCGCAAAAGCAGGCGGCAGGCCCGGCACGGGACGCTGCACGATGGCGCCGGCCAGCAGCGGCTGCAGCCGTTGCAGGTCGTCGTGCTGGTCCCAGGTCTCGGGCTCGCGGCTGAAGTTCTCGTGCGCGGCGAGCGTGGCGTAGTCGGATGCGACGAACAGCGCCGGGCGGGGCCGGGTGCGCAGGTGCAGCGGCAGGCGCACCACCGACTGCACCGACCAGCCCTCGGGCGGCGCCACGATCCAGGTGCCGCCGGTGACCTGCACCAATTGCTCGGCCGTCCACACCGGCCCGGGCGTGGCGCCCGCGCCCGGCAGGCTTGCGGCCAGCACGGGCGCGGGGCCATCGGGCAACGGCGTGGGCATGCCGGGCACGCGCAGGCCGCACCACACGGGCAGCCGCCGCGGCTTGGGCAGCTTGTAGAGCTTGGCCGAGCCGCGCAGACGCAGTTCCAGCTGCAGCACGTCGCTTTCCAACTGGCGCGCAAGCGGTGGCCGCAGGCCGTAGCAGTCGCGGTAGATGCGCCCCGGCTGCCAGCGGCTGGTGGGCCACATCCAGTCGCAGGGGTCGTGATCCATGCCTTCGCCCCAGGCGGGCATGGTCTTGCTGCGCATCGGCACGGCACGAAATTGCACGCGCAGGTCGGCCTCCACGGGCGCGTCGGCGGTCCAGAACGACTCGACCCACAGCAACTGGCGGCCGAAGACCTGCGTGGGTGCGCAGCGCACGCCGAGCAAGCGCAGCGGGCCGACCTGCACCGGTGGCAGCACGGCGTCCTGAGGCACGGCATCGACAGTCCATTCCGGGCGGGCCACGCGCAAGGGCAGCGGATTGCCGCGGGTGATCGGCGCGGCCGGCGCCGTCGCAGGCGGCAACACAGCGCGTCCGGGCGGCAGGAGCCGCACCGCGCAGCCGCCTTCCGGCGTCGGCACGGTCTCGGTGCCGAGCGCGCGGCACTGCGCGGCAAAGCGCTCGCTCGACGCGCGCGCGCGGTCGCCCACGTACTGCTCGGAGAAGCCGAAGCCCACGCCGATGGGCGTGAAACGCACCTGCGTCACGCCTGTCGGCTCCAGCGCGAGCGTGAACACGCCCGCGTCCACGAAATCGCTGCGCATGGCGTCGAACAGCAGGTCGCCCGCGTCATGGAGGATCGGGCGCCCGCGATAGACCTCGATGCCCTGCAGTACGTGCGCCGAGGCACCCAGGATGGCGTCGGCCCCGGCGTCGACGATGGCGTGGCCCACCGCGATCTCGGCCTGCGAGGGCACGGTCTCGAGGTTGTCGCCCCAGTGCACCGCCACGAGCACCACGTCGGCCTGCTCGCGCGCACGAGCGATGCGCGGCGCCATCGTGGTGGTCCACGCGGCCGGGTCGGCAAGCGACAGATACGCCGCGCCGGGCGTCGTGGCAGTGGCACCGAACTGCGGCTGCGTGGCGTCGAGCGAGAACAGCGCGACGCGCACGTGCCCGGCTTGGCGCATCACGGGTCGCAGCGCGGCTTCAAGGTCGGCGCCGCTGCCGGCGCTGCCGATGCCCGCCGCGTCGAGCAACGCCTTCTGCTCCATCAGCGCCTCGGGGCCGTAGTCGCCGCTGTGGTTGTTGGCGGTGCTCACCAGGTCGATGCCCGTGGCCGTGAGCACCTCGATCATTTCGGGTCGCGCGCGATAGTAGTAGGACCCGGTCTCGTCCTTGTCGACGCCGTGTCGGCCCGTGGTGGCGACCACGCATTCGAGGTTGACGATGCGCAGGTCCGCGTCGCGCAGCGCGGCAATGCGCCCGAGCACGCCGTGCGGGCCACCGAGGTCGCGCGTGCGGTAGTGCTGGCGCCGGCCGAGGTTGACGTCGCCGCCCCACGCCACGGTACCGGACGCCCCGGCAGGTCCGGTCTGCGCGGCCTGCCCGCGTGCCTCGGCCGGCGAACGCCGTGCATCGCGAGCCGCGCGCGAATTCAGGAGCCGCAGGTACGCCACGTAGCCCGACAGGTAATGCTCCACATCGTCGATGCGCACGCGAAAGCTGTGGTGCTTGATGAAGAAGGAGCCCGCGATGCGCGCGGGGTTGCGGAAGAACATCGCCAGCTCGGGCCAGAAGTGGCCGTTGGCGAGGTAGCGCGCGCGGTACTCCAGCGCGTGTTCGAACTTTCCGCGGTCGAGGCCGGCCAGCAGCGGGCGCAGGGCCGCATCCGCGTCCAGGCGCTGCACCATCTCGTGTGCGGCCATCATCAGTTCCAGCAACGTGGGAAACGTGGTGATGCGCTCCAGCACGAAATCAAGGTAGCCGGCCACGTTGCGCAGCCCGAACTCGTAGTAGCGCACTTCGGGCCGGTAGCGCGTGAGTTCGTTCACGCAGTAGCTCAGCCAATGGTCGTGCGCGCGCCAGTGCTCCGCCTCGATGAAATGCCCGAAGGCTTTCTCGACCATTGCGAGCCAGCGCGGGTCACCCGTGAGGCCGTACAGACGCATCAGGCCGAACGCAGCCTCGCCGTCGTAGTAGATGACGCGAAAGCTGTCCTTCACCTGCATGCCGGGATGGTGCAGCACGTGCACGAAGCGCCCTGTCTTCGGGTCCTGCATCCGGCCGATGCCCAGCGCGAGTTGCTCCATCAGTGGCTTGTAGCGCGCGTCGCCCGTGAGCTCGGTGTACTTGACGAAGGCCAGCAGGCACACGGCGTTGCCGCCGAGCTTGACCTCGTTGCCCAGGTCGACGAGGAACGCGACGCGCGGGCCACCCTCGGCATCGAACCGCTGGATGAGCCGGGTGTCGAGGTACGCCAGCGCGCGGTCGATGGCGGCTTTCTGAGCCGGGTCTTGCGTGAGTTCCCAGGCCTCGAGCAACGCGTAGGTCGAACTCGCGTGGCGCAGCGTGTTGTAGGTGGGAATGGCGCGGTCGAAGCAAGGAAACCAGCCGTACTCGAATTCGCCCGTGGGCTTGACCTGCGCGGCCAGGTAGCGGCTCGAACGCTCGATGAGCGCGCCGACGTGCGCCGCGCCCCAGTCGTCGAGGCGACGGAAGCCGGCCGCCTGCCCGACGGCCGTCAGCGGCCACGCGCCTTCGCCGTCGACGTACACGGCGCGGGTGGTGAAGCACCACACGGGCGAGGCATCGTCGGCGGGAAACTCGATCTCCTTGCCGAAGCGCCGCTTGGCGTGGATGCGCAGGTTGCCGGGGTTGGGCTCGGCGTGCTCCACCTTGCCGTTGTAGAGGATGGCGCTGCCGTTGATTTCCTGCGCGAGCAGCGCGGTCTCGAAGCACGCGTCGAAGGCGATGCCCTCGTTGAAGTAGTTGCGCTTGGTTTGCGCCAACTTCGCTTTCAGCGCGCCCCAGGTCGTGGCCGTGACCCGGTCGACCAGTTCCGCGCGCAGGCGTTGCGGCGGCTGCTCGGCGCGGCGGGCCTGCGCGTCGACGGCCTGCGCCGCCTGTCGCCATGCGGCCTCCACATCGGCGCCCCGCCCTGCCACAACGCGGGCGCGGCTGCCGTCCTCGCCAATTGCCAGGAGCACCACGCACCCGGCCTCCCCGGTCGCATGCGGCATGGCGGGGAGCGCACCGCCCGGCTCCGCCAGGGCCTGCCTGGCACGGTTCAACAATTCGGCGAGGGGGTTCGGGTCGAGGTTCATGCAGCCGCGAATGATGACAGCGCACACCGGGGCCTGTCACCCCTGAAACCCGGGGGTGGGTCCGCCGAGCCGCACCCGCGAAGGGCTCAGCCCCACGCCTCCATCACCGCGCTGCGCACCGCCTCCACGGCCACCGGCCGCTGCTTGCCCTCGGCCGGCGCCACCCAGCACAGCCAGGTGTGCGAACGCCAGCCCCTCCAGATGGCCAGCTCGCCGTTGCGCTCGCCCTGCTCCGCATAGTCGCTGCGCAGCAGGCCCGCGCCCATGCCGCTGGCGACCATGCTGCGGATGGCGCTCTCGCCGTCGGCGGTGCGGCCCGGGCGGTACTCGCGGCCGGCGCCGGCGAACAGTTTCTCCAGGTGCACGCGCAGGATGCACGAGGGCGGCGTGCCGACCCAGGGCATGTCGGCGAGCTGCTCGAGCGACAGCCCGGGCTGCGCATCGGCCACCGGCTTCGGCAGCGTCACCACCAGGTCCACCGCGCTCAGGCGCACCACTTCCAGCCCCTCGATCTGCGGGCTGTCGCTCAGCACATAGGCGCAGTCGAGCTCGCCGCGCTGCACGCCCGCGAGCGTTTCGTACGACAGCCCCTGCCTGAGCTGCAGCGTGACCTGCGGATGCCGCTCGGCCAGCTTCACCAGCACCTCGCCCAGGCGCAGCGCCACCGGGTCGACCACCGTGCCGAAACGCACCACGCCCTGCGCCGCGCCGCGCAGCTGCTCGGCCGCCGAGCGCATGCGCATGGCGGAGGCCAGCGTGCGTTCGGCCTCTTCCAGCAGGCTGACGCCCGCCTCGGTCGGCGACATGCCGCGCGGGGTGCGCTCGAACAGCTTCACGCCGAGTTCGTCTTCCAGCGCCTTGAGCTGCGCGCTGACCGCCGGCGCGCTGGTGAACACCCGCTCGGCCGCCCGGGTCAGGCTGCCTTCGCGGGCGATGGCGACGAAGGTCTTGAGTTGGTAGAGCTCCATGGGGCGGATTGTGAGCGCGACGGGCGTTTCGGTCTGTTCGCTTTTTTGGAGGCCCCCGTCCAAAGAAGCGAATGGCATTCGCAGCCCCCAGCCCCGATCCTTGGGTCATCGATTCATTGCAAGAGGCCTGTCCCATGTCCCATCGCCAACGTCTGCTCGGCATCGCCGCGCTGCTGCTCGCCACCTCCGGCTGGGGCGGCATGTTCCTGGTCAGCAAGGGCGTGCTGCACCACGTCGAGCCGGCGTGGTTCACGCTCATCCGCTACAGCATGTCCGCGCTGCTGTTCGTGCTGCTCATTCTTCCGCGCGGCGCGGCGCCCTGGCGCAAGCTGCGCCGGCATGCGGGGCCGCTGGCGCTGCGCGGGTTCGCGGGCTTCGGCATCTTCAGCGTGATGCTGCTGGCAGGGCTGGCGCACTCGGTGCCCTCGCACGGCGCGGTCATCATGGCCACCACGCCCATGACCACGCAGCTGCTGCGCTGGGCGCTCGACGGCGTGCGGCCGACCCGCTCGACGCTGATGGTCACGGCGCTGTCGCTGCTGGGCGTGGCCATCGTCTCGGGGCTGCTGTTCGGCACGCCGCAGGCCGGCGAATCGACGCTCTTCGGCGACGCGGTGGCCTTCGTCGGCACGCTGGGCTGGGTCTGGTACACGCGCGGCACCACGCGCTTTCCGGAGCTCGACGTGATCGAGTACACCGCGCTCACGGTGCTGGCCTCGTGGCCGCTGCTGCTGGGCATGGCGGTCGTCGGCACGCTGCTGGGGTGGACGCATGCGCCGAGCATGGAAGGCCTGCGCCTGTCGTGGCAGGCGCTGCTGTACGTGGGGCTGGTGTCTTCGGCCATCGCGGTGCTGGCTTTCAACCACGGGGTGCGCACGCTGGGCGCGGTGACGGGCACGGCCTTCATCAACTTCGTGCCGGTGTCGGCGCTGCTGATGAGCGCGGCACTGGGGCGGCTGCCCACGGTGAACGAGGCCGTAGGCATGGCGATGGTGGTCGGCGCGCTGCTGATCCATACCGCCCTGAGCCGCAAGGCTTCCGCGCCGGCCCCGGCACGGATCGCGCAGACCCCGCAGAATCCGCGCAACTACAGCACCTGTGGAGCCGCATCGTCATGAGCAACAGCGCCAGCAAGCCCCTTCTTTTCGAGCCCCTGCGGCTCGGCAACCTGCAGATCGACAACCGCATCGTCATCGCGCCGATGTGCCAGTACTCCGCCACCGAGGGCACGCCGGGCGACTGGCACCTGATCCACCTGGGTTCCCTGGCGCTCTCGGGCGCGGGCCTGCTGATCATCGAGGCGACGGCGGTGGAGGCCGAAGGGCGCATCTCGCCCGGCGACCTGGGCCTGTATTCCGACGCGAACGAGCAAGGCCTGGCGCGCGTGCTGCACGCGATGCGCGCGCATTCGCCCATCAAGATCGCCATGCAGCTGGGCCACGCGGGGCGCAAGGCATCGAGCCGCGCACCGTGGAACGGCGGCAAGCAGATTCCCCTGACCGAGGCGGGCAGCTGGCAGTCTTTCGCGCCCTCGGCCGTGCCGCATTCGCCCGGCGAAGACCCGCCCACCGCGCTCGATGCGGCCGGCCTCGCCCGTGTGCGCGATGCCTTCGTGGCCGCGGCGAAGCGCGCGGCGCGGCTGGGCCTGGACGGGCTGGAGCTCCACGCGGCGCACGGCTACCTGCTGCACCAGTTCCTCTCGCCCATCGCCAACCACCGCACCGACGCCTACGGCGGCAGCCTGGAGAACCGCCTGCGCTTTCCGCTCGAGGTGTTCGACGCGGTGCGCGAGGTGTTCCCGGCCGACAAGCCGGTGTGGGTGCGCGTGTCGGCCAGCGACTGGGTGCCCGGCGGCTGGGACCTCGACAGCACGGTGGCGTTCGGCCAGGCGCTCAAGGCGCGCGGCTGCGCGGCCATCCATGTGTCCAGCGGCGGGGTGTCGCCGCAGCAGGCCATTCCGCTGGGCGCGGGCTACCAGGTGCCGTTCGCCGAACGCGTGAAGGCCGAGGTCGGGCTGCCGACCATCGCGGTGGGGCTGATCACCGAACCCGCGCACGCCGAAGCCATCCTCGCCAACGGACAGGCCGACGCGGTGTCGCTGGCCCGCGCGATGCTCTACGACCCGCGCTGGCCGTGGCATGCGGCGGCCGAACTGGGCGCGCACGTGGCCGCGCCGCCGCAGTACTGGCGCTCGCAGCCGCGCGAGTTCAAGGACCTGTTCGAGAACGCGAGCTTCGGGGCGCGCTGACCCGGTTCACCGCCCGGCGGCCAGCTCGCGGTAGAAGAAGGTGGTGGCGCACGGCCCGCCTTCGGGCAGCAGCGCGAAGCCGGGCACCGCGCCCACGCGCGTCCACCCGCTGCGCACATAGAGTCTTTCGGCTTCGGCGCTCGAGGTGTCGAGCACCAGCAGCGTCTTGCCGCGCTCGCGCGCCACGACTTCGGCCGCCTGCATCAGCAGCGCGCCGATGCCCCGGCGCCGCGCGCGGCGGTGCACCAGCATCTTGGAAACGTCGGCGCGGTGCGGCTGGTTCTCGGGCTGCGCCAGCACCACCTGCACGGTGCCCACGATGCCCTCTTCGTCCTCGGCCACCAGCAACGCACGTTCGCCGCGCGCCACGCCGTCGGCCACCTGGCGCCAGAACGCGAGCGCGCGCTCATGCGCCAGCGGCAGCATGAAGCTCACGGAGGCGCCGCCTTCGACGCAGTCTTTCAGCACATCGGCCAGGCCTTGCATTTGCGCGTCGGTCACGCGCTGCAGAAGGTGGATGCGGGGGGTAGGGGTCGTCGTCATGTTCATCTCGCCGAGTAAGAAGGTGCCGTCGCCACCGTCGCAATGACGACGGCGTAGCGCGTGGTCTTGCGCGTGGGGTTGTAGTAGCTCATGGGGCGGTCGAGCACCATCGCCAGGCAGTCGCCCGTCGAAAGGCGGTGGCGGTCGTCGCCCACGGTGAGTTCGATGACGCCGTCGAGCACCCACACCTGCTGGTGGATGACGGGCTCGCGCGCCGCGGTTTCGTAGGCCACGCGGGCCTTGGGCGGAAACAGCACCTCGACGACCTGGATCGGGGACGGGAAGCCGCCGGGCGAGACGTTCCTTCGCACATAGCCGGAGTGCGGGTCGCGCCACTGCAACTGGTCGGCGAAGCGGGACACCGGGGAGGCAGGTTCGGGCGCGGGCGACGGCGCGTCGAACAGCGAGGCCAGCGACACGCCCAGGCCGGTGGCCAGCTTCTCCAGCAGCACGGCGGTGGGGCTGCTTTCGCCGCGCTCGATCAGCGAGATCATCGAGCGGCTCACGCCGCAGTGCGTGGCCAGCGCGTCGAGCGACAGGCCGCGCGCGGCACGCAGCTCGCGCACGCGCTGGGCGATGCGGTCGTTCAGGGAGGGTGGCGATTCTGTTTCCGTCATATTGGATGAAATATCCAATACAACGGAAACCGAGTCAAGCGGTCGGTGATGCGCCTTCACCGCGAAGGGCCGAGCAAGGCCGTGCGCGCCGCCTCCGACGGGAACACGCAGGCCACGTCGTGCGCGCAGCCCGGCACCAGCACGACCTCGCGCCGCTTGTCGGGCGCGAGCATCGTGCGGTCGTACTGCGCATAGGCCAGGCCGCGCTGCATCCGGTACGGTCCCTGCGCGGCGGCCGCGCACGACTTGTCGAGGATGCCGTAGTACGTGCCCTTGGCCTCGCTGCTGTCGAGCGCGCCTTCGAGGTAGCTGATGTCGGCGGCGGCATAGCGCTGGCGCGCCTGCGCGGCGCTGCGCCCCAGGTCGGCGGGCACACCGTCGGTGCCGTACTTCCAGCGGTTCACGCCGGGGCAGGTGCCGTCGGCCGGCGGTTGCGGACGCCAGGCATCGAAGTAGAGCCAGGTACCGGGGTCGGCGACCACATAGCGCACCGCGACCGAGGCCGCGCCGGCGCGCTCCTGATCCGCGAAGCCGATGTAGTGCTGCACCATCTGCGCCCCGGCCGAGAAGCCCGCGATGGTGACGGTGCGCAGGCTGGGCCAGCGCTGCGCGAGTTCGGCCACCAGTGCGTCCATGGCCGCGAAGGAGGTGATGCGCGCGCCGTTGTCCGCGCGGCCGCCTTCGAGCCACGAGGCGCAGGTCCACAGCAGGTCGCCGGCCCGCGCCGCCGGCACGCCCGGCGCGCTGCATCTGGCGGCCTTGTCCGCGGCGACCTGGAAGACCGGCGCAACCACCAGCGTGTCGGCAAGCGCGCCGGCATTGCGCACCGCCCGCAGCGCCGCATCGAAGGTCTTGGCGGCGTCGCGCGGATGGCCGTGCAGGGCGATGAGCGCCTTGGTGGGCCCGGCCGCATTGCCGGGCACGGGTGCGGGCGCCAGCGACGCGAAGTAGTTCAGCGTGCCTTCGGCGCCGGGCGGCTGGAAGGCGCGGTAGCAATCGGGCCCGGCCGACGCGGCGCAACCGGAAGGCTGCGCCGCCGCATGCAAAGCCCCGAGCGAGAGGCACGCGGCCACCAGCCATGACCATCTGTTCATGAAGACTCCATTGCCATGAGCGTTGGCATCGTGAAAACCGGATTCTCCCGCGCCGCCGGGCCTGGTTTTTTATTCTGTGATGAGCCGATTCTTCGAACACATATTCAGCTGTAAGACGCAGATCATTCAACATCTCACCAGACAGAGCCTTGCCATGAGCACTTTCAGCGCCGACCCCCTGCCCTCTTCCTTCACGGCGTTCGCGGACGGCCTTGCCGAGCCCTCGGCGCTGCGCGCCGCCATCACCGGCGCCTACCGGCGCGCCGAGCCCGAGGCGTTGCCGCCGCTGCTCGCGCAGGCCCGCCTGCCGGCCGACCTGGCTGCGCAGGCGCACGCCCTTGCGCACCGCATTGCCGAGCAGCTGCGCAACCGCAAGAACGCGAGCGGGCGCGCCGGCCTGGTGCAGGGCCTGCTGCAGGAGTACGCGCTGTCGTCGCAGGAAGGCGTGGCGCTGATGTGCCTGGCCGAGGCGCTGCTGCGCATTCCCGATGCCGAGACGCGCAACGCGCTCATCCGCGACAAGATCGCGCACGGCCAGTGGCAGTCGCATGCGGGGCGCAGCCCCTCGGTGTTCGTCAATGCCGCCACCTGGGGCCTGCTGCTGACCGGCAAGCTGGTGGCCACGCACAGCGAAACGGGCCTGTCGAGCTTGCTGACGCGGCTCATCGGCAAGGGCGGCGAGCCGCTGATCCGCAAGGGCGTGGACATGGCGATGCGCATGATGGGCGAGCAGTTCGTCACCGGCGAGACCATCGCGCAGGCGCTGGGCAACGCACGCGAACTCGAGGCCCAGGGCTTTCGCTATTCGTACGACATGCTGGGCGAAGCGGCGCTTACCGCGCAAGATGCGAAGCGCTACCGCGTGGCCTACGAAGACGCCATCCACGCTATCGGCAAGGCCTCGGCCGGGCGCGGGGTGTACGAGGGCCCGGGCATCTCCATCAAGCTCTCGGCGCTGCACCCGCGCTACAGCCGCGCGCAGCATGCACGCGTGATGGCCGAGCTGTACCCGGTGCTGCGCGAGCTCACGCTGCTGGCGCGGCAGTACGACATCGGGCTGAACATCGACGCGGAGGAAGCCGACCGGCTCGAACTCTCGCTCGACCTGCTGGAGCGCCTGTGCTTCGAGCCGGCGCTGGAGGGCTGGAACGGCATCGGCTTCGTGATCCAGGCGTACCAGAAGCGCTGCCCCTTCGTGATCGACTTCGTGGTCGACCTGGCGCGGCGCAGCCGGCACCGGCTGATGGTGCGGCTGGTGAAGGGCGCCTACTGGGACAGCGAGATCAAGCGCGCGCAGCTCGACGGGCTGGACGGCTACCCGGTCTACACGCGCAAGGCATACACCGACGTGTCGTACCTGGCCTGCGCCCGTCGACTGCTGGCCGCGCCCGAGGCCGTGTACCCGCAGTTCGCCACGCACAACGCGCACACGCTGGCCGCCATCTACACGGCGGCCGACCCGTCGCGCTACACACCGGGCCAATATGAGTTCCAGTGCCTGCACGGCATGGGCGAGCCGCTGTACGAGCAGGTGGTGGGGCCGCTGGGGCGGCCATGCCGCATCTATGCGCCCGTGGGCACGCACGAGACGCTGCTGGCCTACCTGGTGCGCCGGCTGCTGGAGAACGGCGCCAATACCTCGTTCGTGAACCGCATCGCGGACCCGACGATTTCGCTCGATGTGCTGGTGGAAGACCCTGTCTCGACGGTGGAGCGCATGGGCGCGCTGGAAGGCGCCATCATCGGCCTGCCGCATCCGGCCATTGCGCTGCCGGCGGCGCTGTACGGCGCGCAGCGCGCGAACTCGCGCGGGCTCGACCTGGCGAACGACGACAGCTTGCGTGCGCTGGGTCGGGCATTGATCGACAGCGCCGATGCGCACTGGCACGCCTCGCCCCTTCTCGCCGAACCTGGCGGCCGCCCGGACGCCAGCCCAGACGCCCGCCCACACGCCCGCCCGGACGACGCGTTGGGCGGGGCCGAGGTGCTGAACCCGGCGGACCATCGCGACGTGGTGGGCCGCGTGCAGCAAGCCACGCTGGCCGATGTGGAGTCCGCCATCGCACAGGCGCAGGGCATCGCCGCGACATGGGCCGCAACGCCGCCCGCCGAACGCGCCGCGATGCTCGAGCGCGCGGCGGGCCTGCTCGAAGACCGCATGCCCCGCCTGCTGGGCCTGCTGGCGCGCGAGGCCGGAAAGACCTGTGCCAACGCCATCGCCGAGGTGCGCGAGGCGGTCGACTTCCTGCGCTTCTATGCGGCGCAGGCGCGCAACGATTTCTCCAACGATACGCACCGCGCGCTCGGGCCGATGGTGTGCATCAGCCCGTGGAATTTTCCGCTGGCGATCTTCACCGGCCAGGTGGCCGCCGCGCTCGCGGCCGGCAACCCGGTGCTGGCCAAGCCCGCGGAACAGACTCCGCTGGTGGCGGCCGAGGCGGTGCGCGTGCTGTGGGAGGCCGGCGTGCCGCGCGCCGCGGTGCAACTGCTGCCCGGCCAGGGCGAGACCGTGGGTGCGGCGCTGGTGGCGGACGCGCGCGTGCAGGGCGTGATGTTCACCGGCTCGACCGAGGTGGCGCGCCTGTTGCAAAAGACGCTGTCGCAGCGCCTGGGTGCGCATGGCGTGCCGGTGCCGCTCATCGCGGAGACCGGCGGGCAGAACGCAATGGTCGTGGACTCGTCCGCGCTGGTGGAGCAGGTCGTCGCCGACGTGATGGCCTCGGCCTTCGACAGCGCCGGCCAGCGCTGCTCGGCGCTGCGCGTGCTGTGCGTGCAGGAAGAGGCGGCCGACCGGCTGTTGGAAATGCTCAAGGGCGCGATGGCCGAAGCCTGCATCGGCAACCCCGCGCGGCTGGCCGTGGACGTGGGCCCGGTGATCGACGCGGACGCGCGCGATGGCATCGAGCGCCACATCGAGGCCATGCGCGCGAAGGGCCGCAAGGTCTTCCGCCAGGGCCGCGAATACGCGCACGACACGCGCCACGGTACCTACGTGATGCCGACGCTGATCGAGCTCGACAGCATCGGCGAGTTGCAGCGCGAGGTGTTCGGCCCGGTGCTGCACCTGGTGCGCTACCGCCGGCGCGACCTGGGCGCGCTGATCGGGCAGATCAACGGCACGGGCTACGGGCTCACGCTGGGCGTGCACACGCGCATCGACGAGACCATCGCGCAGGTCGTCGAACACGCGAAGGCGGGCAACGTCTATGTGAACCGCAACATCGTCGGCGCGGTGGTGGGCGTGCAGCCCTTCGGCGGCGAAGGGCTGTCGGGCACCGGGCCGAAGGCCGGCGGGCCGCTGTACATGCTGCGCATGCTGTCGAAGCGGCCGGACGATGCGATGGCGCGCGCGGTGCCGGGCGAAGCGCCCGCGCCACGGGCCGCACTGTCGGCGCTGTCGCAGTGGGCGCAGGCCACCGAGCGCACCGCGCTGGCCGCGCAGTGCGCGCGCTTTGCCGCCGATTCGCGCGCAGGCAGTTCCCGCACGCTGGCCGGCCCCACCGGCGAACGCAACGTCTACACGCTGGTGCCGCGCGAAGCGGTGCTGTGCCTGGCCGACGACGAGGCGGACCGGCTGACGCAACTGGCCGCCGTGCTGTCGGTGGGCAGCAGCGCGATCTGGCCCGCCGATGCCGGCACGCAAGGCCTGCTGGCCTCGCTGCCGGCCGAGGTGCGGCAGTGCGTGGCCGTTGCGAACGACTGGACGTCAAACACGGTCGCGTTCGACGCCGCGCTGTACCACGGCGGCGCGCACGGCCTGTCGGGCGTGATGCAGCGCATGGCCGCGCGGCCCGGGCCCGTCGTCGGCGTGCGCGCCTTCGCGCCGGGCGACACCGGCATTCCGCTCGAAAGCCTGGTGGTGGAGCGCGCGCTGAGCATCAACACGGCGGCGGCCGGCGGCAACGCGAGCCTGATGACGATCGGCTGAGCGCCGGGCCTGATTTGCCCGTTACTTGTCGAACGCCGGGTCGATCGGCACACGGTAGCCGTTGACGAGCCGGTTGGTCTCGTTGGCCATGCCGACCACGCTCATCAGCTCGGCGAACATGGCCGGCGTCATGCCGGCCTTTTCGGCGCCCGCGTGGTGGCTGGCGATGCAGTAGCCGCAGTTGTTGGTGACGCTCACGGCGAGGTAGACCATTTCCTTCACGACCGGGTCGAGCGCGCCGGGCGCCATCACTTCCTTCAGGCTGGCCCAGGTGCGCTTGAGCGTGGCCGGGTCGTTGGCCAGGTACTTCCAGAAGTTGTTGACGTCGGGCACGTTGCGCGAGGTCTTGATGTCGTCGAAGACGGCCTTGACTTCGTCGGAGGCGGCGGCGTACTCGATGGGTTGGGGCTTCACGGAGGGTCTCCTTGGGGTGGGCTGCGAGCCGCCGATTGTGTGCCTGCGCCCCGGCACCGCAGCCGCAGGCATGGCGACAATGTGCCCCAGCTTCGGCCCCAGCCACGGCCAACGCCGTGGCACGACAGGACACCGCCCCATGACTCACTGCCTCGTCGTCGACGACGACCCCGAAATTCGCGCCTCGCTGCAACTTCTCCTGCAACGCTTCGGAATGAGCGTGGCGGTGGCGGCCTCCGGACGGGAGATGCGTGAACACGTGGCCGCCGCCCGCTTCGACCTGGTGGTGCTCGACCTGATGCTGCCCGACGAGAACGGGCTGCAGCTGTGCCGCTGGGTCCAGCAGCAGCACGACATGCCGGTGATCATGCTGACCGCGCACGGCGACCCGGCCAGCCGTGTGCTGGGCCTGGAGATGGGCGCGGACGACTACCTCGGCAAGCCCTTCGAGCCACGCGAACTGGTCGCGCGCATCCATTCGGTGCTGCGGCGCATCCGCAAGGGCGCGCCGCCCGAACCGGGCCCGTCGAGCGCTTCGCCCGCGCAAGCGCACAGCGTGCGCTTCAAGGACTGGCGCTTCGACCGGCTGCGGCGCGAGCTGACGTCGCCCAAGGGCGTGGTGGTGTCGCTGTCGCAGGCCGAGTTCAGGCTGCTGTCGGCATTCGTGGCGCGGCCGCGACGCGTGCTCACGCGCGACCAGCTGATCGATCTCACCCGGGCGGCGGGGGTGGAGGTGAACGACCGCAGCGTCGACCTTGGCGTGTCCCGCCTGCGCCAGAAGCTCGGCGACGCCGCGAACCCACCGGGCCTGATCCGCACCTTGCGCGGCGAAGGCTACATGTTCGATGCCGAGGTCGCCCCATGAAGGCGCTGCTGGGCGACACCCTGGCCAAGCGCCTGTTCCTGCTCATGTGGGTGGCGCTGGTGGCGAGCCATCTTGCGGGCTACCTGGTGGTTCATGCGGTCTATCTTCCGGCCGGGCATGGTGCCTCGGCCCGCGCGCCCGGCGCCGGCGGTTCGGCCTTTCCGGGACTGCCGCCCACGCCGGGCGTTCCGGATGCGGGCGCGAACGCCCAGGCGACGGAAACTAGAACCGGCACGGGCGTCGACCTGCCGCTGGAAGGCTTGCTGCTCGACTACGGCGTGCGCATCGCCGTCATCGCGCTGGCCGCGTGGCTGGGTTCGCGCTGGCTCTCGCGGCCGGTGCGCAACCTGGTGGCTGCGTCGCGGGTGCTGGGCGGCTCCGTGGTGGGAGGGCGCCCTTCGCCGGCGCTGGACGAGCGCCGGGGCACGCGCGAAGTGCGCGAGGCCGCGCAGGTGTTCAACACCATGGCACGCCGGCTGCACGAGCAGTTCAGGACGCGCGGGCTGATGGTGGCGGCCATGTCGCACGACCTGCGCACGCCGCTCACTCGCCTTCGCATGCGCTTCGGCGCACCGGACAACCGGATGGACGAGGCGCTGCAACAACGCTGCGTCGAAGACATCCGCGAGATGGACGCGCTGATCGACACCGTGCTCGGCGTATTCCGCGGCGATGCGCTGGGGACGCCGCAGGCGCTGCAGGACACCGCCGTCGTGGCGCTGGTGCAATCGCTTGCCGACGACATGGCCGAGCAGGGGCAGGCCGTCGGCCTGACGGTGCCGCCGCCCGGGCAGGGCTCGGACGTCGTGCGCGCGGAGCCGGCGGCCTTGCGCCGGGTGATCGGCAACCTTGTGGGCAACGCGGTGCGCTACGCCGGGCGGGCCGACGTGTCGGTGCGCATTGCGGCCGGCGAAATAGCCGTCGTGGTGGACGACCGCGGGCCGGGCATTCCGAGCGCGCAGCTCGACGCCGTGTTCGAGCCCTTCTTCCGGCTCGAGCCGTCGCGCAACCGGGACACGGGCGGTACCGGCCTGGGCCTCTACATAGCGCGCGAGCTTGCGCTGCGGCAGGGCGCGCACATCCGCCTGAGCAACCGCGCGGGCGGCGGCCTGCGCGCCGAGGTGGTGTTGTCGCGCGGCTGAGCGACGCGCGCCATGTGTCGGCCACGACACAAACCGGCGATGCGGCGGACACATTCGAAGGAAAAGATCGCGGCTCCTTCCCGTTCAACTTCGCATGCCGCCGCGCGCGGCCAGCCGCCATGACCTTCACGACCCTTTTCTCCCCTGTGCCCGGCCGACTCCTGATGGCCGCGTGCGTTTCGCTGGCCAGTCTCTCGGCGCGCGCGCTGAACCCCCAGGAACAGACGAACAAGGAGGTAGTGCTCGCGTTCTACGAGGCCGCCATCAACCGCAAGGATTTCGATGCGGCCGTGCAATACATCGGCCCCCGGTACGTGCAGCACAACCCGCGCTCGCCCGACGGCATCGAGGGCCTGAAGGGGTTCGTCAACGGCTACCTGAAGAAGGCCAACCCCGCGCTGAAGGCGACCGTGCGGCGCGTGGTGGTGCAGGACGACCTGGTGGTGCTGCACGTGCAGTCGGTGAGCGCGCCGGGCGCACCGGAAACCGCCATCGTCGACATCTTCCGCGTGGAAAACGCGAAGATCGTGGAGCACTGGGACGTCATGCAGCAGGTGCCGGAGAAGCTGGCGCACGACAACACGATGTTCTGACACGGGGCGTGATCTGCATCAATAAAGTCGGCAACCGCCTCTGGGCATCTATGCGGCTTAGCGGGACACTAAAAAGTAAGCTCGATGTCCCGATGTCGTAAACCGCCCTGTCGCGACCGCGGTAACGGCGCCATTGTCGTAAACAAGGGCTAGAAAACCGCCAGGCGATTCAGTCGAATGCTCTCGATGATTCCGAAAATGAAATTCAGCTAGTCATTTTCAAAGGCATTGGCAGCCTGGGCTGTTTTCATGTCCCGTCGGTTTGCGGCTCAGGCCCCGTCGATGAGGATGAAGGCGATGCGCGCCACCGCGTCCGAGCGGTTGGCCCACGCGTGGTTCGTGCCGCGTAGGATCAGAACGTCGCCGGCCCGAAGCGTGGCTTCCTGCGTATCCAGGACCGCGACAACTTCACCTTCTAGGATCAACGCGTAGTCAACCGTTGTTGTCCGATGCATGCCAGGATGTTTCTTTGTCCCCGCGTCGTCTTGATGCGCGTCGTCGAACATCTTGCCGAACGTAGCCTAGATCCGCCGCCGCGTTTCCCCTGGATCCTTCGATTCGGGAGGCAGGTCGATGATCCTCAGTTGCCGCTCGGCGTCAGGCAGTGACGACTGAAGTCGGGCAAGCGCATCCTCTATCCTTGACTTCCAGATCGGTTCCCGGGCCGCGAGCCACTTTCGCTGATGCCAACTCCATCCGGCATCACAGATGGGTTTTCATCAAAGCGAGGCATTGCATCAATGACGAGTGCATGTGCGCAGATCTTCACCATTCAGGAATTCGATGAAACTAGGTTCATTCAAGGCGTTGGTGGATAACGATGTCACGCCAGTAGAAAACGACGCCGGTCAGTTCGACGAGGCGTCGATCCTTGCTCAGATCGGAGATTGTTTTACGGCAAAGGAGAGCGATCAGGCTCTCGCTGACATACGCGAAGTCATCAAAGACCTAGGTCTTCGGTACATGTGTGAGAAGGGGGAATGTGAACCCTACTTGAGCGCGGCGGACGCCATTCAGTTGGCTCTGAGAAAAAGGGGGCGAGCAGAAACTCCATCGAGCGATTGGCCCAAGGCCGTCGCGCTAGCCCGAAAACACGCCGCGATGAGCATTTTCAGGCAGCCGATGGACGATAGATGGCATGCAAACGTCCGCGTGTCGACGCTTTCTTCCGCGATCGTGGCATTGCGTGGTAACGGGTACAGCATCGACTTGCCGGTAGAGGGAGGGATGAATGTCTCAAGCTCTGAATTGAACCGTTTGGCTCACGACATACACGTCCTTGCGAAATCCCTTGGAGGGTCCTTGGCAACTTCGGCGGCAGGCGCCATGAAGCCCAAATGGAGTTCCTTCACCGGCCGGTTCAACCTCGGACGTCCGGGGGACACCCTTCCACAGGGAACAGTTCCTCAGATTCCGCTCGCATACCTATATCAACTCGGACTTCGATACTTTCATTTATCGCCTACCGCAATGAACCCGGCGGCGACTTTGAATGAGTTAGTGAAACTTTTAGCGAACGCGACTGCATTGCAAGACCTGGTGTCGAGCCCGTTTGATCTCATGTTTGCCCGTGTACGAGACGTTCTCGGGATACTGCAAAAGTCGACGGTCTACGACTCTGTCTTTATCGTGACCCAAGCGAAGGTTGCCCATGTGCGGGAATATGTCGAATGGATGATGTGTCATGCCTCGTTCGCTTCGCTCAGAGGAAAGACAGGTGGAACTGCAGATCAGATTCGCTCTCTCGCTCTCATGCTCTTGGATGTATGCGAAAGGACGCCTGTTGACGAGTTCCGTGTGATCCACGGGGAGACTGCTGCATTCGCGACCAACCTCAATCGAGAACCTGCAACGAGCCTTATGAAGGAGGTTTTCTGCCACCTCGAAGGCGCGAATAAAAATCTCACATTCCCTCCCAGGGATACGGATGTGGACGCCGCATTTCGCCCGATCGTTGTCGTGAATGAACGATTCGCCTTGCAGCCACCGCCAATGGCCGCGCGAGCAGTTCTGAATGCGACGATAGATTGGTGTCGTCGCGCGTGGCCAAACAAGAAATTCGACGAAGAGGCGTTGGGGCCGATGTTTGAGGAATTTGTGCGCCACAAGTTGTCCGAGCGTGGCATGACTGTGCTTCATGGAAAGTACAAGCAGGCAGCGATGGAGGGTGAGTGTGATGCTGCTCTGGAGACAAAGAAGGAAGTGATTTTCTTGGAGCTCAAGAGCAAGATGCTGACGCGTGAAGGTAGGTCAGGCAGCGATCTGGTTGCCTTGGTCGATCTGGCTCAAGCATTGGTTCGACCCCAAGCTCAAGCGATGGCGCGTCACGCCGTGCTACTAAAGGGTGGTGTACTCACATTGCAGACAGAGTCCGGAGCAAAGACGATTGCTCTGGCCGACAGAGAAGTCTTGAAGGTATCGATTACGCGCGGTGACCTTGGAAGCTTGCACGATCGTCAGTTCCTGCAACAGTTCTTGAGGGCAGGATCTGTCGCCGCTTTCGAAGCTGTCGATTCGAAGAATCAGAGCAAGTTGAAGGATTTGAAACGCTGGTTTGACCGCTTGAAGGAGGCCGCTCGTCTGGCTGGAGAAGCCAATTTCAATTCGGCCTTTCCTTACTCACGCTCGTGGAGCTTGTCCTTGTTCCAGTTCCTCTTGCTCCTGGAGCAGGCGACCGATGACGATAGCTTCTCTCACGAGCTGCAGCGCACTCGATGGCTAATAACGCCTATGAGGGATTTTTACGAGGAATACGCATACGCATGGCAGCACCTCAATAGGGCGCGCCCTGACGATGCCACTCCCGAATCCTGACGGGATTCAAACGATGCAAGAAAGAAGCTTGGATGGCCCCTAGATTTCCAACTGACCTTCGATCATCGTGTCTCGCACGGGTGGAAAGGAGAGCACCGGAAAGCAGTGAACCTGCTTCGCAGAGGGATCAAAGTCATACACCATGTTCGTGCATTCCTTTCCATCTGACATGCCCATCGTCTTTTTATGAGTAACGCCAAGACGAAGGGAGCCTGTTTCTGAGACCTCCTTGTTGATTTCCATCCAGAAGTGACCCACTTGGCCCGGTGATTTCCATCTAAATCTGACCCACGTGATAACCCTAACC
>NZ_CEEDFC010000041.1:0-31494 GCF_979254005.1 Variovorax sp. AC103
ATGTGTATAAGAGACAGCATTCGGCGGGCCCTCCTGCCGATGTCGCTGTCTGCAGCGCCGTCATGCCGCCAGGCGAACTGCCCGTGAGCACCAGTTGCAGGTCGGTATCGGCCAGCCAGAAATCGCGCTGGGCCTCGATGCCCGCGTTCACCGCGAGCATGCTGGCGCGCGTTTCGCCGAGCAGCTCCCACACGCTCGCGAGCATGCCGTTGTAGCGCAGCACCATCTCCTCGTTGACCTGCTTGCGCAGCGGCAGCACCTCGTCCCGGTAGCGCCGGGCGATGGCGTAGGCCGTGTTCCAGCCCTGCCAGGCTTCGCGCGCCTCGCTGGCGGCCAGCACCCCCACGTTGCGCACGCGCGCGGCCGACTGCAGGTACAGCGCCTCGGCGCGGCCGTTGCGGGCCTGGCCCCAATCGAAGAGCGGAATCGGCACGTCGAGCTCGAAGCCGCGCTGCGTGCGGCGCGAGCGCTCGGGCCCGTTGTCGAACTTGCTGTTGCGCGCCACGCCGAGTTCCATCGCGTTGACGACGCTCGTGGCGTGCGTGAGGCCCAGCGCGCCGGCCACGGCCGTGTTCTGCGCCTGCGCCGATCGCACGTCGAGCCGGTCGCGCAGCGCCAGCGCCTGCACGTCGCCGAGTTCGGGCGCGGCCTTGGGCAGCGGTGGCAGGCGGTCGGGCAGGGCGTAGTGGGTGCGCTCGCCGCTCAGGCCCAGCAAGCGGGTGAGCTGCTCGCGCGAGGCGAGCGCTGCCTGTTCCGCGCGCGCGAGCTGCGCCGCCGCATCGGCCAGCAGCAGCTGTTCGCGCGTGCGCTGCAGCGCGCTCCAGTTGCCGGCCTGCGCCATGCGGTGCGCGAGTTCGGCGCCGGCTTCGGCGGCCTCCTTCGCGTCGCGCAGGTACACCACGCTCTGCTGGGCGGCCACGGCGCGCACCCAGGCGCGGCGCGTGTCGGCGGCCAGCAGCAGCACGCTCTGCGCGGCCTGCAGCTTGGCCGACTCGTGCCGCTGGCCGGCCCAGCGCGCCTGCCACGGCAGCGTGAGCAGGCCCACCACGTTGAAGCTCAGCAGCCGGTCGATCTCGCGCTCGCTGCCCTCGGTCAGGCGGCTGAAGGCGAACACCGGGTTCGGCAGGCTCGCGGCCTGCACGCGGTCGGCGTCGCTGAGCTGCAGCGTGGCAAAGGCGTCCTGCACGCGCGGGCTCTGGACGAGCGCGATGCGCACGGCGGCTTCGGCATCGAGCGGCGTGGCGAGCAGTTCGTCCACGCGCTTTTGCGAGGCCGCGTCGGGCGTGCGCTGGGCCGTGGCGCCCGCCATGAGCGGGTTGCCGCCGACCAGCGCCTGCACGTCGGCGCTGCCGCCGTCCGGCGACAGGCTCGCGCAGCCGGCCAGCACCGACGCGGCAGCCAGTGCGGCGGCCGATTTGACGAACAAAATACCTGGTTTACGCTTGCCAGGCTTGCGTATGTTGCTATTTTTTGTATAGCAACGGATGCCGGCCGACGGCCAGCCAATGAAGGGGTTCACGCTCGATCTCCATGAGCAATACGACCAACGCCGCGAGCCGGGGCGGGCTCACTGCGGACGGACCACGGGCAGGGAGATCAGGAAATGGGTGGCTTCAGGCCCTGGGCAGGCTCTGCGCTGGCGAAGCGGCTGGCATGTGCGGCGGGCGGCGCCTGGGGCGCGCCGTGCACGGTGTCGACCTGGGGCATGCCACCGAGCGCCACTGTGTGGCAGACCTGGCAGGCGGTGCAGGTGCCGCAGCCCTGGTGGTCGGCACCGGCGTCGTCGTGCGACTCGTGCGTGTCATGCGTGGCGTGAGCAAGGGGATCGGGCATGTCGGTGCCCGCGCTCATCTGCATGGCCATGCCACGGTGGTCACCGGCTTCCATCGCTTCATGGCAATGGGCTTCGGTGGCGGCGCTGGCCACCGAAACGGCCTCGGGCAGCGAGTGCTTCGCCATCTCCACCGCCATCGCGTCGCCCAGCCAGCCGCGAATGGGCAGCAGGGCGATCATGAGGGCGAGCAGCAGGGTGCGCATGGGGCCGGATGATAAGCGCGGGTGCTAAGCCACCAGCTGGCCGCGGGCCTTGTCCACCCACACCTGCAGGTTGTCGAGCAGGTCCTTCTGGCTGAACGAGCAGCTCTCCTCGCTGAACAGCGCGCTCGACTCCAGCCGGTCGAGCAGGTTCAGCAGCACCTCGCCGTAGCGCGGGGGCAGGGCGGCCAGCAGCGCGGTGCTGGCGCGGGCTTCGTTCGACAGGGTGGTGACCGAACCGCCGCCTTCCTTGCGCAAGGTCGCGAGGCGCGCGGCGAAGGCGTCGAGTTGCTGCGCGGCGCTCATGGCGTGTTCTTCCCGGGCGGCGGCAGCGACAGCTCGCGCTCGCGCATCAGGTCGCGCAGCACGTCCGGGTAGTCGGTGATGAGGCCGTCCGCGCCCCAGTCCATCAGCCGCAGCATGTCGGCGCGCTCGTTCACCGTCCAGGGCAGCACCTTCAGGCCGAGCTGGTGCGCCTGCCTGATGACGGCGGGTGTCAGGTCGGCGTAGGCCGGCGACCAGGTCAGCGGGCCGCTCGCATGGCCTGCCGCGGCCTTCACCATCTGCGGCACCGAGGCGAAGCTGCCCGCGTCCAGGCCCGCCGTCCATCGGCTGTCCTTCAGCGTGCGGGCGGTCGTGAGGTAGGCACGCGGCAGTTGCGGCGCAAGCCGGCCGACCAGCGCCAGCGTGCGCCAGTCGAAGCTCTGCACGGTCACCCGGTCGGCCATCCCGGCCTTGTCGATCTCGGCGAGCAGCGCGCGCACCATCGGCTCGGGCGCGGCCGTTTCGTCGGGCTTGGTCGGGTCGATCTTGGTCTCGATGTTGAAGTGCACCGTGGCCGCGTTCGCGCCGCGCGCCTGCACCCGCGCGAACAGCGCGGCCAGCGTGGGAATGCGCTCGCCGTCGCGCGCGCGCTGCAGCGCGAACTGCTTGCCGTAGTTGCTCGACGGGTTCAGGCGGCCCACGTCGTAGGTCTGCAGCTGCGCCAGCGTGAGCGAGCGGATGGCCGCGCCGCTCTTCGGCGCGAGCCAGGCGCCGCCGGCGTCGCGCGTGTGGTCGGGGTTGAGCGAGGTGTCGTGCGAGATCACCACCACGCCGTCGGCCGTGAGCCCGATGTCGAGCTCCAGCGTGTTCACGCCCAGGTCGATGGCGTTGTCGAACGCGGCCAGCGTGTTCTCGGGCGCCAGCCCGCGGCCGCCACGGTGGGCTTCCAGGTCGAAGTGCTGTCGGGCGGTGGGCGCGATGGCCGCGCAGCCGGCAACGGCCAGGGCGAGAAGGCCGGCGGCCAGGGGTGCGTGTTTCATTTGAGCTGGACCTTGATCCCGTTGTCTTGCACCGTGATGTCGCCGATCTCGTAGGTCTTGCGCCCGACCGTGAGTTCGTCGGCCGTGAAGCTGCGCAGCACCTGGCCTTGCAGCAGCTCCTGCGCCACCACCGCGGCCACGCGCTGCAGCCGCTCGGCGTCGCGGCCCTCCACGCCCTGCAGCTCGAGCCGTTCGGCCTTGGGCTGGTCCAGGCGCAGCGCGCGGGTGGCCGCGTCGTATTTGAGCGCGCTGCTGACCGACACCAGGCCCTGCACCGGCGAGGCCGCGAGCAGCGGGCTCGCGATGGTCAGCGTGGCGCTGACGGTCGCGCGGTTGGCGGCAGCGTCCAGGCCCAGCTGCGGCTCGCGCAGCCCGACCATGAAGATCTCGGCATAGCGCTCGGCCACCGGAAAGCGCTTGGCGATCTGCGCCTGCAGTTCGTCGCGGGTGGCGGTGTATTCGCTGGTGAAGAAGTTGAAGCCGGCCAGCGCCGCGAACGGCGCCTGCAGCGCCGCCGCGCCCAGCAGCGCGCGCAGCACCGTTCGGCGCGAGGACGGGAGCGACAGGTGCCGGGAAGGCGAAGAGTGGAAGTGGCGGAGGTTCATACGGTGGGCGAGCTTGCCACAGCCCCGTGCGGGCCGGTGCGTTCACGGAAACGGCAGCTCTGCGGGGCGGTCGGCTTCGGGTTCGTCAACGCTCGATCATCTCCTGCACCTTGGCGGTGAGCGCCGCCACGTCGAAGGGCTTGGTGATCACTTCCATGCCGAACTCCAGCAGGCCGTTGCCCACCGCGGCGTTTTCCGCGTAGCCGGTGATGAACAGCACCTTGAGGTCTGGCCGGCTCACGCGCCCCGCGTCGGCCACCTGGCGCCCGTTCAGGCCGCCGGGCAGGCCCACGTCGGTCAGCAGCAGGTCGATGCTCGCGTCCGACTGCAGCACCCGCAGCGCGGCGGCCCCGTCGGCCACCGAAATGACGCGGTAGCCCGCGTCCTCCAGCTCCTCGGCCACGATGGCGCGGATGGTGGCTTCGTCTTCCACCACCAGCACCACCTCGCCTTCGCCGCGGTGGTCGGCCACCGGCTGCATCAGCAGCGAGTCTTCCTCGGCATCGCCGACGAAGCGCGGCAGGTACAGGCACATGGTCGTGCCCTCGCCGGGCTCGGAGTAGATGCGCACCTGGCCGCCCGACTGGCGCACGAAGCCGTACACCATCGACAGGCCCAGCCCGGTGCCCTGTCCCATGGGCTTGGTGGTGAAGAAGGGGTCGAAGGCGCGCGCCGCCACGTCGCTCGACATGCCCGTGCCGGTGTCGGTGACGCACACCGAGATGTACTGCCCCGGCGGCAGTTCGCGCTGCGCCGCCGCGCGGTCGTCCAGCCACTTGTTGGCGGTCTCGATGGTCAGGCGGCCGCCGTGCGGCGACATCGCGTCGCGCGCGTTGATGCACAGGTTGAGCACCGCGTTCTCCAGTTGAGACGCATCGACCCGCGTGAGCCACAGGCCGCCCGCGCCCACCACCTCCACCTCCACCGACGGGCCGACCGTGCGGCGCACCATCTCCTCGATGCCGCCCACCAGCCGGTTCACGTCGGTGGGCCTGGGGTCGAGCGTCTGGCGGCGCGAGAAGGCCAGCAGGCGCTGCGTGAGCGAGGCGGCGCGCCGCACCGACTCCTGCGCCATGCCGATGTAGCGGCCCGCGTTGTCGAACTTCTGCAGCTGCAGGCGCTTTTCGAGCACCTGCAGGCTGGTGCTCATGCCGCCCAGCAGGTTGTTGAAGTCGTGCGCGATGCCGCCCGTCAGCTGGCCGATGGCTTCCATCTTCTGCGCCTGGCGGAACTTGGCCTCGACCTCCATCAGCTCCTGCGTGCGCTCGGCCACCTTGCGCTCGAGCGATTCGTTGGCTTCGCGCAGCGCCGCCTCGTTGCGCACGCGTTCCGCGGCGGTGCGGGTGCGGCCCGCCACCTCGCGCATGAAGGCGCATTCCTCGCTCGTCCATTCGCGCACCTGCACGTGGTTGACGAACAGCACCGCCACCAGCCGGCCGTGCTCCACCACGGGCATGTTCATGAAGGCACGGGCATGGCGGGCCTCCAGCGCGTGCGTCGCGGCGCGGGTGCGCTCGTCCAGCCGCACGTCGGGCACGTTCACGAACCGGTCCTGCTTGAGGTCGTCGATGAAAGAGCCGTAGTCGCGCAGGTTCAGCACCCCGGCCAGCGATTCGCACTCGGGCGAGTGCCAGTCGCGCTCCACATGCAGGGTGTCCGCGTCGTGGTCGACGGTGCCGTAGCCGGCGCGGCTCACCTGGAGCGTGTCGGCCAGGATCTCGGCCGCCGCCAGGGCGACGTCGCAGGTGCTGTGGAGCGAGCGCAGCGTGTCGGTGAAGCGTGCGAGCGCCTCGCGCCGGCCTTCGGCAGCCATCCGCGCGGTGACGTCGATGCCCTCCACGAAGATGCCGACCACCTCGCCCAGCGCGTCGCGAATCGGCTGGAAAACGAAGTCGACGTGCCGCGCGTGCACCGGCCCGCCGGCCTCGACCTGCACGTCGTACCGGGCGCCGTGGGCCGTGAACGCCTCGCCGCTGCGGTACACCGTGTCCAGCAGCGCCACGTAGCCCTGCGCGGCCGCGTCCGGCAGCGCCTCGGCCACCGGCAGGCCGATCAAAGGGCGGTTGCCCACCAGCCGCAGGTAGCCGGGGTTGGCCAGCACCACGCGGTGCTCCGGGCCTTCCAGCATGGTCATGAAGCTGGGGGCCTGCTCGAACAGCTGGGCAAAGCGCTGGCGGTCGTCCTGCAGCCGGCGCTCCGCAAGCACCTTGGCGGTGTTGTCGGTCACCAGCGCCCACACGCCGACCGGCGTGCCGCTGTCGTCGAGCAGCGGGGAATAGTTGAGGTTCATCCACACCTGCTCGGCCTCGCCGCGGCGGTTGAGTTGCAACTCCTGGTCCTGGTAGCCGAGCGTGTTGCCGGCCATCACGACCTTCATCACATGGTCGTTGAAGGCCGCGGCCTCTTGCCAGGCCTCGCGCACCTTCATGCCCAGCAGCTGCGGATGCCGCAGGCCGGAGAACGCGGCGTAGGCGTCGTTGTAGACCAGCACGCCCTGTTCGCCCCACAGGGTGGCGATGGGCACGTCCGACCTGAGCATGATGGCGATCGCAACGCGCATGTGGGCGGGCCAGCCGTCGATGGGGCCCAGGCTGGTGCGGCCCCAGTCGAAGCCGGCGATACGCCCTGCCATTTCCCCGCCACCCGCCAGAAAGGGGTAACCCGTTGTCGATGTGTCACTGACCATGCGCGCTGCTTCCTGATCGCCTGAACCTGTTTCGCCGCCAGCCGGAAAAGCTAGCAGAACTCAGGCGCGAAAGCGGTCGGACAACAGCGCCACAGCGGCGCGGAAGCGCGCTGTTCGTTCAGAGCGCGCGGCGGCGCGCATAGCGCACCACCGTCACGCCCGGCTTGGCCTGGCGCGTGGAGGGCATCACCAGCACGCAGTCGTCGTACGGCGTGGCCACGGGCTCGCCGTCGTTCCAGCCGATGACGGTGCCAGCCTGGGCAATCACTTCCAGGCCGGTGAAGGGCTTGGCGAAGCGAAAGTCCTCGCTGCGCGCGACCACCGGGCCGGTCACGTCCAGCGCCCATTGGCGCGGCGCGTCCGGCTGCAGCCAGCCCGGCAGCGCCTGTGCGATGGCCGCGTCGTCGAGCGTGCCGGCCGCGCGCAGGAAGCGCGCGCACTGGTCCTGCGCAACGGTGCGGCTGGCCGGGTCGCCGTGGAAGCCGCATTCGACGAGCAGCGCCAGCGCGTCGGTGGCCGGTTCTGCGTCGGGCGCACCGAAGCGGCCGAAGTCGCGCATGCGCACGCCGTCCTTGTGGCCTGCGTCGATCACGATGTGCTCGGGGCTGCGCAGCAGCCGCGCCAGCGCCAGGTTGCGCGGCTGCACGCCGGTGAGCGTGAGCGGCGCGGAGGGTTCGTGCATCGAATGCAGGTCGAGCAGCCAGTCGGCCCGCGCCACGTGCGGCTGCAGCGCGGCGGCGCGGCGGCGCTCGCGCGTGCCGCCGGCTTCGAGCCGGTCGGCCGACCACTGGCGGTTGAGGTCTTCGTCCATGAAGCGCGAGGCGTCGGCGTCGGCGGGGTCGAAGCGGTCGAAGGCCTCCAGGTTGCACAACGCCAGCGTCAGGCTGCCGCGCTGCGGGCGCACGCCGGCTTCCAGCAGGCCCTTGAGCGCCCAGGCGCCGCAGACCTCGTTGCCGTGCACCAGCGCGCTGATCATCACGCGGCGCCCGGGTTGACCCGAGTCGAAATGCCAGACGCCTTCGGTGCCGGTGTTGCCGGCGCGCCAGGCCGAAATGTCGGGCGCGGGGAGTTCGAAATTGGACGCGGACAAGCTCATTCCTTGATGTTGGCGAATTGCACGATGTTGCGGTATTTGCTGGTTTCGGTGACGAGGAAGCGGTCGATGTCCAACGGCGCCAGTGGGACGACCGAGCTGGTCGCTTCCATCTTCTTGCGGAAGTCGGGCGATTGCAGTGTCTCGTCCAGCGCCTTCTTCAGGCGCGCCAGCACCGGCTCGGGCAGCCTGGCCGGGCCCATCAGCGCGAACCACACGCCGATGTCCATGTTCTTGAGCGCCGGGGTTTCATTCAGCGCGGGCAGGTCGGGCGTGATGGCGGAGCGTTTGGCCTCGGTGGTGCCCAGCGCCACCAGCTTGCCGCTGCGGATGTAGGGCAGGGCGCTGGACAGCACGAACATGCCGAAGTCGATGTTGCCGCCCATCAGGTCATTGGTGAGCGGCGCCACGCCGCGGTAGGGCACGTGCGTCATGGCCACGCCGCCCTGCTGCTTGAGCATTTCGCCGGCCAGGTGCAGCGAGGTGCCCACGCCCGAGCTGCCGTAGCTGTACTTGCCGGGGTTCTTCTTCAGCAGCGCGAGCAGTTCGCCCGCGTTCTTCACGCCCGATGCCGGCGTGGCCACCAGCACCAGCGGCTGCGAGGCGACCAGGCCGATGGCCGTGAAGTCCTTCGGCTCGTAGCGCACGCTGGCGTTCACCAGCCTGGTGATGGCGATCTCGTTGTTGGCGCCCAGCAGCAGCGTGTAGCCGTCGGGTGCCGCATTGGCCACCTTCTGCGCGCCGATGGCGCCACCGGCGCCGCCGATGTTGTCCACGATCACCGGCACGCCCAGGCGGTGCGACAGCTCCACGCCCAGCGCGCGCCCGGTCAGGTCGGTCGAGCCGCCCGGCGGGTAGCCGACCACGAGCGTGATGGGCCTGGCGGGGTAGGTGTCGGCAAAGGCGGGCGCGCTGGCCGATGCGGCCAGGCCGCACAGGGCCAGGGCAAGACAGGAAGAGAAAGCACGGGAAAGTCGCATCGTGGCCTCGTTGTTGCAGTGAGTCCGCGAATTCTGCGAAGCCGCACCCCGCTTGGTGGTGCCATGCTGGCACCGATCCGTGCCGATTGGGCTCCGGTCAGCGCGCAGCCATGGCGCGCCACACGTCCTCGGCCAGCGGGCCCAGCCGGCGCTTGGGGCGGTACAGCCGCACCTCGAAGCGCACTTCCATGCGCCGCCCGCCCACGGGCACCAGCAGGCCGGCCTTGCAGTCGGCCTGCACCATCGACCACGGCAGCCATGCCACGCCCAGGCCGCGCAGCACGTATTCGTACAGCGCGTCGGCCGAATCGCATTCGATGCGGCGCTTCAGGCGCGGCGCCTGGGGGTTGTTGGCGAGCAGGTCTTCCACCAGGCGCCCCATGGCCAGTGTGCGCACGTAGGAGAGAAACGGCACGTCGCCCGGCGCGTCGAAGCTGTGCGTGGCCTGCCCCTGTGCGCCGGCGCGCGACACCGGCACCAGCTTGTCGGACGCCACGGTGACGTGCGAGAACTGCCGCCCGTCGAGCCGGAAGGTGAGCGCGGAGTGATGGAAGATCAGCGAAAAATCGACCTCGTTGTGTTCGAGCATGCGCACCGTCTCGGCCAGCGCGCCGGTCAGCACGCGCACCTCGCCGCCGCGCAGCACGGGCTGCAGCCGCACCAGCCAGTCGGCCATCACGGTGCGCGCCAGCGTGCGGCCGGTCACGACCGTGACGGTGCGGGCCTGGCGGCCGGCCACGCTTTGCATCTCTTCACGCGAGCTCTCTACGCCGCGCACCATCTGGCTGGCGTTCTCCAGGAAGCTCTCGCCCGCGGGCGTCAGCGCCACGGGCGAACTGCCGCGCTCCACCAGCGCCGTGCCCGCCCACGACTCCAGTGCGCGGATGCGGCGGCCGAAGGCGGGGTGGGTCACATGGCGCAACTCGGCCGCGCGGGTGAAGCTGCGCGTTTGCGCCAGCACGATGAAGTCTTCCATCCATTTGAATTGCATGGCGCGGGGTGGGGTGTGTGGGTGTCGCGCGAGTCAGTTGCCGAGCGGTCTTGCTGCAAGCTCGTAGCGTGCAAAGCCGCGTTCGCCCTTGTGGATCACGCTGTGCAGCGAGAAGCCGAAGCGCTCGTACAGCGCGCGCAGCGGGGCGCGGTCGGCCACGCAGTCCAGGCGCAGAAAGGGGCGCCCCAGGCTGCGTGCGCGCTCCAGGGCGAAGTCCAGCAGCTGCACCGGCACACCGTGGCCCGCCCACGCCCGGCGCACCGCGAGCTTGTGCACGTACAGCGAGCTGCCGCGTTCGATCTCGGGCCAGAAGTAGGCGTCTTCAAGGTCGAGCCGGACGACGCCGGCCACCTCGCCGTTCTTGCGCGCGATGAAGTAGCCGCCGGCGTCGGTGTCACGCTGGATGCGGTCCAGTCCGATATCGGTCGCCGACCACAGGGGCCGGCCTTCGGCGGCGATCCACTGCGCGGCTTCGTTCAACACGGCCGCGACGGTGGCGGCTTCCTCGGGGCGGGCTTGTTCTATTTGCATCTGGTTCGAGCATACCGATGACTGTTGCTGGCCGTTGCGTTCGAGTGGGGCTTGTGTTCTTGCTGCCGTTGTTCTGGGCGCTGCTGTTCAGGGCGAGTGCACAGGCCGCCGGGTACTCCCCTCCGCGAATGTCCCCCGGCCTGCGGCCTCCTCCTTTATTTCGCTGCGGGGAGCACCCGACGCCCTGTGCACTGGACACGCTGCGGGTGCGCCCCGATCAACGGCCGCCCTGAACAAAGCTCGCGCTGCTGGTACTCGGCGATCAACCGCGGCTCTGACCACGCTCACGTCGATGGGGTGCCTTGCGCAGCGAAATAAAGGAGGAGGGGCGCAGCCCCGGGGGACATTCGCGGAGCAAGGTACCCCGTCGGCGTGAGCGCCGCCCTGAACAGCCGCCCTTCGCACAACGCATCGCACAACGCAAAGCGTTTCAACCGTGCCGCACCACCTCGAACCCTTCAACCTCGGACGGGGGAGCGAAGTGGCTGGTGATCAGGTCGAACTGTGCGTCCGTCGTCTCGAAGGGATGTTCCCCGCTGGCATTTCGCGCACGCAGTCGCTCCTTGCAGACCGCGTCGGGCACGTCCAGAAAGTGCAGCCGGTGGGCCACGCCGGCCGCCTCGAAGATGCCGCGCATCCAGCTTCTGCCGCTCACGGTGTTGGCGGGAAAGTCGAGCACCACGGACACGCCGGCACGCAGCAAGGCGCAGACGTGGTCCGCCATGACCTTCTTCAGCCGGCCCGACGCTCGAACGTATTCAGGCAGTTCGCGGATCTCCCCGGGGTAGAGCGCGGCGAGCCAGGTGTCCTCGCTGATCAGCACGGTGGCGGGCGCTTCGGCGAGCTGCCGCGTGAGCGTCGATTTGCCGGCGCCGATCTTGCCGCAGACCATGTGAAGCACGGGGGTGGGTGTGGGGGTAGGCGTTTGCAATGTCATCTCCTGGTGAGTCGGTTTGGAAAAGAACCCCAGGAAACGAAAAACCCGCCTCGTGGGGCGGGTCGTGTGGCGTGTACTTGTGGAACCGCGCGCTAACCCACCATCTTTCGAAGGGGGCGAATAATCGACGCGGTGTGCAGGCAAGCCATGGCCCGAGGATAGCCCAGGCCGGCGCCTTCAGTCATGCAGCGACGACAGGAACTGCTTGAGCTCTGCCGTCTGCGGGTTGCCGAACATCTCCGCCGGCGGCCCCATTTCGTGCACGCGGCCCTGGTGCATGAAGATCACGCGGTCGCTGACCTTGCGCGCGAAGCTCATCTCGTGCGTGACCATCAGCAGCGTCATGCCTTCGTCGGCCAGCGACTCCACCACGCGCAGCACCTCGCCCACCAGCTCGGGGTCGAGCGCCGAGGTGATTTCGTCGCACAGCAGCACGGCCGGCTCCATCGCCAGCGCGCGGGCGATGGCCACGCGTTGCTGCTGGCCGCCCGACAGTTGTTCGGGCATGGCGTCGAACTTCTCGGCCAGGCCCACGCGCTCGAGCAGCTTGCGCGCCTGCGAGGCGGCTTCCAGGCTGCCGCGCTTCTTCACCAGCGTGGGGGCGAGCATCACGTTCTTGCCGACCGTGAGGTGCGGGAACAGGTTGAAGCTCTGGAAGATCATGCCCACGCGCTGGCGCAGCTCGCGCATGGCCATGGCGCTCTCGTGCAGCAGCGGCTTGCCGTCGACCGTGAGCGCGCCTTCCTGGAACACCTCCAGCCCGTTGATGCAGCGCAGCAGCGTGCTCTTGCCCGAGCCGCTCTTGCCGATGATGGCGATCACCTCGCCGCGCTTGACCTCCAGGTCGATGCCCTTGAGCACCTCGTTGGTGCCGTAGGACTTGCGCAGCGCGGTGATGCGCACGATGGGGGCGCCCACCGAGGTGGCGGGTTGTTGCGGTTCAAGCACGGCGGCCATGGGTTTTCCTCTCGAGGGTCTTGGCGTACAGGCTCACGGGGAAGCACAGCACGAAATAAAGCAGGGCCACGCAGCTGAACACCACGAAGGGCTTGAACGTGGCGTTCGAAATCATGCTGCCGGCCTTGGTGAGTTCGACGAAGCCGATCACTGACGCCAGCGCCGTGCCCTTGATGACCTGCACCAGGAAGCCGACCGTGGGCGCAATGGCGATCTTCACGGCCTGCGGCAGCACCACGTGGCGCATCTGCTCGCCGAAGCTCAGGGCCAGGCTGCCGGAGGCCTCCCACTGGCCCTTCGGGATCGAGGCCACGCAGCCGCGCCAGATTTCGGTGAGGAACGCGCTGGTGTACAGCGTGAGCGCCACGCTCGCCGCGGTCCACGCCGACACGTCGATGCCGAACAGCGCAATGCCGAAGTAGGCCAGGAACAGCTGCATCAGCAGCGGCGTGCCCTGGAAGAGCTGCACGTACAGGCCCACGGCCTTGTTCGCGATCCTGCCGCCGCGCAGCCGCAGGAACAGCAGCAGCCCGCCCACGATGCCGCCGCCGATGAAGGCAATGAGCGAAAGCACGACGGTCCAGCGCAGCGCCAGCAGCAGGTTGCGCAGGATGTCCCAGAGAGAAAAATCAGACATGGTGACGGGGCTCCGGTGTGCAGTCGGTCAGCGGCCGAAGAAGAACCTGGGCCCGGCCCAGTCGAGCAGCCGGCGCAGCGCGACCGACAGCGCCAGGTAGATCAGCGTGGCGATGATGAAGGCCTCGAACGCGCGGAAGTTGCGGCTTTGAATGAGGTTGGCCGCGTAGCTCAGCTCCTCGGTGGAGATCTGCCCGCACACCGCCGAGCCCAGCATCACGATGATGATCTGGCTCACCATGGCGGGCCACACCTTCTTCAGTGCCGGCGGCAGCACCACGCGCAGGAACACCTGCGCCTTGCTCAGCGCCAGGCTCACGGCCGCCTCGATCTGCCCCTTGGGCGTGGCCTCGATGCCGGCGCGGATGATCTCGGTGGAGTAGGCGCCCAGGTTCATCACCATCGCGATCACCGAGGCCACCTCCGGCGAGAGCTTGACGCCCGCGGCCGGCAGCCCGAAGAAGATGAAGAACAGCTGCACGATGAAGGGCGTGTTGCGGATCAGCTCCACATAGGTGCCCACGACGAGCCGCAGCCAGCGCGGGCCGCCCGAGCGGGCCCAGGCGCAGAAGGTGCCCACGATCATGCCCAGCACGGTGCCCACGGCCGTGAGGCCGATGGTCCACGCCACGCCGCGCAGCAGCAGCGGCCATTCGGCGAGCACCGCTCCGAAGTCGAATTCGATGTTCATGGCCGCGTCGGTCGATCAGACCGGCAGGTCGCCGGCGGGGCGGCCGAGCCACTTCTTCGCCATCGCGTCGATGGTGCCGTCCTTGCGCGCGGCGGCGATGATCTCGTTGACCTTGGCCTTCAGCTTGTCCTCGCCCTTGGCGATGCCGACGAAGCAGGGGCTGTCTTTCAGCAGCAGCTTGTACTCGGCGTTGAGCTGCGGGTTCTTCTGCATCATGTCGCCCGCGACGGCGGCGCTGGCGGCCAGCGTCTGCGTCTGGCCCGAGACGAAGGCGGCGATGGTGGCGTTGTTGTCCTCGAAGCGCTTGTAGTCGAGCGTGGTGGGCGCGACCTTGGCGAGTTCCTGGTCTTCCATCGCGCCGCGCGTCACGGCCACGGTCTTGCCGCCCATGTCGGCGAAGGTCTTGATGTTCAGGCTCTTGGCGGCGAACACGGCCTGGAAGAAGGGCGCGTAGGCCGACGAGAAGTCGATCACCTTCTCGCGCTCGGGGTTCTTGCCGAGCGTGGAGATGACCAGGTCGGCCTTCTTGGTCTGCAGGTACGGAATGCGGTTGGCGCTGGTCACGGGCACCAGCTCGATCTTCACGCCCAGCTTGGCGGCGATGAGCTCGGCCATTTCCACGTCCAGGCCCTGCGGCTTCATGTTCTTGTCGACCGAGCCGTAGGGCGGGTAGTCGGTGGGCACGGCGATCTTGATGGTCTTGGCCTTGAGCACGTTGTCGAGTGCGTTCTGGGCGTGGGCGGCGCCCGTGGCGGCCAGCATGGCGACCGAGGCCAGTGCGAGCGCGAGGTGGCGTTTGGACGAAGAGAAGGTCATAGCAGGGCTCCTAGGTAAGTCGAAGAATCGGGTTCGGAATCGGAAGGAAGGGATGCGGCAGCCTTGCGGCGCCTGGGCTTCGGCGGCGCGGCGGCGTTGGCGTTGGTGTTGTGCAGCGGCGCCAGCGCGTCGCGCAGCTGCGCGAGCGGGTCGGTGGGTGCCTGCACGCGCAGGGCCGACTGCACCGTGCCGATGTGCGCGCCCATCAGCGCCTCGGCCGCGGCGTGGTCGCCGCGCTCCAGCGCGGCGACGATCTGCACGTGGTCTTCGCACGACTGCACCGCGTCGTGCGTGGACTGGTAGAGCATGGCAATCAGCGTGGTGCGCGCCGTGTAGTCGCGCAGCGTGTCGGCCAGCAGCGTGTTGCCCAGGCATTCGGCCAGGCACACGTGGAAGTCGCCCAGCAGGAAGCTGCGGTTGCCGACGTCGCTTTCTTTCAGTGCGGCCTTTTCCCGCTGAAGGTGCGCCTTCAATTGGCGCAGCGCGGTCTTTTCGATCTTTCCGGTGCGGCCCGCGCTTCGGATGAGGCCCAGTTCGATGACGTGGCGGGCCTCGAAGGCTTCACGCGCCTCGTCCTGCGAGGGCTCGATGACGAACCAGCCGCGCCGCGCGCTCACCGTGACGATGCCGCGCGCCGCCAGGCGGGTGAGCGCCTCCCGCACGATGGTGCGGCTGCAGTCGAACAGCATGGCCAGCTGCTGCTCGCCCAGGCGCGAACCCGGCGCGAGCTTTTGCGCCATCACCGCTTCGACGATGCGTGCACTGATTTCGGATGCGGAGATGGCCATGGTCCTGCATATCAGCAGCTTCCGTGCCAACTGGTATGCAAGATGTGTGCACCAAAAAGAAGCCGGCTGCCCTTTTGCAAGGGGAGCCGGCTTCGGGTGGACGGTGCCGCGAGGCCCGGCGCCTAGAACTTCGTCGGGAAGTTGCCGTCCTGGAATCCGGGGATCACGCGCTGGAGTTCTTCGACGCGCTCCGCCGTGCAGAACGCGGGGTTGGCCTTGCTTTTCATGGCATGGAAGTCGATGCCGATCATTTCGTGCGTCATCTTGTCCTGCTGGTATTTCGCGATCAGCGCCGCGACGGCCTTGGGCTGGTCGAAGGGCAGGCCGCAGGTCCTGGCCGCACCGAGCCGCGACCATGCGAACTGCAGGTTCGGGTCCCACCCGATGGCATCGACGCCGGTGAAGCCCTTGTCGTAGTGGTACTCGTAGACGTTCGGCTTGATGTCATAGGCGGTCATGCCGCCCTTGCCACGGTAGCTGCCGTAGTCCGCCGCGAGCGATGCCTGGCTGGCGATGGCCGCGAGCAGAAGGAGGGCGATGTGTCGTGCGTTCTTCATCCTGAAATTTTCTCTGTGTGTCCGGTCGGCCGGCTCATTTGCCGGCGAATGCCTCGGCGTCGTAGCTGTACCGGGACAGCAGGTCCTTGTAAGGCGGCTTGCGCAGCGACTCGATCTGCTGCTCGCGGTCGCCCGGCTTCCTGTTCTCACCGAGGAGTTCGCGGCCGCGGTTCAGGTCCTTTTGGGCCCGCTCGCGGTTGCCCATGGCGTCGTATGCGAGAGCGCGCTGCATGTAGGCCCATGCATAGCCCGGCTGGTAGGTCAGGCCTTCCGTGAGCGTCTCGACGGCCTCGGGCCATTGCTTGAGATCGTTCAGGGTCCAACCGAGGTGGTAGTAGATCGGCATGCCTTCAGGCGTGCCGCGGCCGGTCATGCCGATGCGGTCGGCCTGCATCTTGCGAAGCGTCTCGAGCGCCTTCCCGGGTTGCCCTGAATCGCGGTACAGGGAGGCGATGTTGATGAAGTCCCAGGCCGTCTTGGGTGGTGACAGGCGCTGCGCCTGTTCGACGTCCGCAATGGCTGCGTCGTACTGCTCGAGTTGCTTGTGCGCGTGGCTGCGCATCCGCAGCGCCAGGCTCTTCATCAGGTCTGTCTGCGGGCCTTGGTCGGCGCAACGAGTCCAGAGCGTGATCGCGCGCTCAGGGTCCTGGTAGGCGTCCTTGCCGGCGCTCAGGGGAAGCGCCGCAGCGATGCGGCATGCCGCAAGGCCGGTGGCGGGGCGCGTTGCGCAGCCGGTAAGGGCCAGCCCGAGGGCGGCGATGAGGATGAGTTTCTTCATGGCGGGCTTGCTCATGGGTGAAGCGATGCCGGCAGGTCGGGGCGCACGCGGTCCAGCAGCGGTGGCGTGACGGAGCCCTGCAGGGTGCAATACAGCTTGGTGCGACCGGTTCTTTCATCGGTTTCGATGGTCAATGCCCGCTCGACCGTGCCCCTGGCGGTGACCGTGCCGTTCTCGCCGCCACGGCGCCATGTGTCGAGGGGGTCGCCGATGCGCCGGTTCTCGGAGCGGGCCCAGTCCGAGCCCTGGATCTTCAGCACGCGCTGTGCCGGTTGCAGCAGGCGGTTGATCGCGCTTGCGGTGGCATCGGTGCTGCCTTCGACGTCGAAGCCCCACCAGATGAAGGCGCCCGCCGTTGCGTCGTAGCTCACCTCGTTGTGCCAGCCGGCCAGGCGCAGGCCTGCGACATCGATGGGCTTGGCGAAGGTCTGGTCACGTCCTTTTTCGGACAAGGGATCGGCCACTTTGGGCGCAGCCGCGGTGCCGTTCATGGCAACTTCGACGCCCGGGCCGAGCAGCCGCGGCGTCTTGCCCAGAAGCGTGAAAAAGCTCGAGTCACATTGAGCGAACGCGATGAGCGCCGCCTGGTTGTTTTCCGTATCGAGCGCGAGGCTTGCCGCCCCGGTGCCGGCCGCCATGGCCGACATGGATGCTGCGCAAAGGCAGCTCAGAAAGGCCGTCCGGCGCCATAGGCCGGCATGAGTTCGTTTTTTGCGCATGGCGCGAGTTCCCCCGTGTTGTTTGCGTTCACCTTGGCATGCCGG
This sequence comes from Variovorax sp. AC103, assembly GCF_979254005.1. Lineage (NCBI taxonomy): Bacteria > Pseudomonadati > Pseudomonadota > Betaproteobacteria > Burkholderiales > Comamonadaceae > Variovorax > Variovorax sp. AC103. Next base: position 17,149 of record NZ_CEEDFC010000041.1, read on the forward strand.
GCGATGCGATTCGCCTCGGCTTGACCAAGTGCAGGGAAATGTAAACGGCGTTACGGCGCGTTCGGAGGGCCGCAGCCGAATCGTTCAGTACAACTGCGGCAAAGTTCGCGACGACACTCTCGATCCGCTGTGGGGCGCGAGCGCGTGCAAGACACCTGCGGTCGACACGACCGAGATGGCAGTGGTCGCGGCGGCCGACTTCCACTGGCTGGTGGCCGAGCATCCCGACATTCACATGGCCTTCAACTGGAGCGGCACGCGGCCCGGCCCGGCTGAGCGCCGGAAACCGTCAGTCCATCCGGGCGCCCGATGCCTTCACCGCCTGTTCCCAGCGCGGCGTCTCCGTCGCCAGGAAGCGCGCGAAGTCCTCGCTGCCCAGGAAGGCCGGGTCGGCGCCCTGGCTCACCATGCGGTCGCGCACCTCGGGGCTGGTCAGCACCTGCCTGAAGGCGTCGCTCAGTCTGGCGACCACGTCGCTGGGGGTGTTCTTGGGCGCCAGGAAGCCGTAGAAGCCCACCACCTCGAAGCCCTTCACGCCCGACTCGATCACGGTCGGCACGTCGGGCAGGGCGGGGTTGCGCTCGCGGCTGGTCACGGCCAGCGCGCGCACCTTGCCCTGCTTGTGATAGCTGGCCGCCTGCGGAATGGACTCGGCCATGAACTGCACCTGCCCGCCCATCAGGTCGGTGAAGGCCGGCGCGCTGCCGCGGTAGGGGATGTGCACCATGAACAGGCCGGTCGCGGTCTTGAACATCTCGGGCACCAGGTGGCTGATGCCGCCGTTGCCGGCCGAGCCGTAGTTGACCTGGCCCGGCCGCGCCTTGGCGTAGTCGATGAACTGCTTGAGGTTCTGCACCGGCAGTTTGGGCGTGACCAGCAGCGCCAGCGGCTGCATGGCGGTGCGCGCGATGGGCACGAAGTCGCGCTGCGTGTTGTAGGGCAGCTTGCTGTAGAGCGCCCCGTTGATCACCGCCACGCCGGTGTTGGCCAGCATGAGCGTGTAGCCGTCGGCGGGGCTCTTGGCGACCGCGTCGGCCCCCACCGAGCCGCCTGCGCCGGGCTTGTAGTCGACGATCAGCGGCTGGCCGAGCACGGCCTGCAGCTTGTCCGTGAGCAGGCGCGCATGCTGGTCGAGCGGCCCGCCGGCGGGGAAGCCGATGACGACCTTGATCGGCTTGTCGGGATAGGCCGCCAGCGCGTTCGTGGCGAGCGCACCCGTGGCGAAAGAAAGGACCGCGAGCGCGGTCCGGATGGGGGTGTTCATGATCCGTCTCCTTGTTGTGGAGAGGATCATAAGCAGCCCGCTCAGGCGGCCAGCGTGGCCTTCAGCGTGATTTCGGGCACGCTCGCCAGCGCCTTCGACAGCGGGCAGCCGGCCTTGGCGGCGGCGGCGATCTCCTGGAACCTGGCTTCGTCGAGGCCGGGCACGGCGGCATCGAGCTCGAGCTGGATGCGGTCGATCTTGAAGCCGGCGCCGTCCTTGGCCAGCCGCACGGCCGCCTTGGTGTCGATGCGCGTGGCGGCCAGGCCTGCCGCTTCCAGCGCGAACGCGAAGGCCATCGTCAGGCAGGCGGCATGTGCCGCACCCACGATTTCCTCGGGGTTGGTGCCGCGCTTGTCGTCCTCGAAGCGGCTGGCGAAGCCGTAGGGGTAGTCTTTCAGCGCGCCGGTTTCGGTGCTGACCTGGCCCTTGCCGGTCTTGCCGGCGCCTTCCCAGTGAACGCTTGCGTGCTTGTCTGCTGCCATGACGGTTCCTTCAGTCGGGTGGTGGATGAAAAGAGAGCCTCAGCTTCGCCCTTGAAGCGGCGCTTGTCTGTAGTCGCACGGCGCATGCGGCATGCCCAGCGAACGGGCCCAGTGTGAGACAAAAGAGCGTCGCCAATGTGACGCTCCGGGGGCTTCCCCGATGGGAGCCGCGGCCTCGGCGGCTTAGGCTGGCGAACTGTCCGCTCTTCTTTCCCGCCTGTTCTCACCATGCAACAACGCCCGCATCACAAGTTCTGGCCCAAACGCCTCCCGCACGCGATCACCGTCCCCGCCACCTCGCTCTGGCACAACCTGGCCACCTCGGCCGCGCGCTACCCCGACAAGCCCGCGCTGGTGTTCTTCGGCCGCGTGCTGAGCTACCGCGATTTCGCGGCGCAGGCCGAGCGCCTGGCCGGTGCGCTGCATGCACTGGGCGTGAAGCGCGGCGACCGCGTGATCCTGGACATGCAGAACTGCCCGCAGCTGGTGATCGCGCATTTCGCGATCCTGCGCGCCAACGCCGTGGTGGTGCCAGTGAACCCGATGAACCGGGCCGAGGAGCTCAAGCACTACATCACCGACCCCGACGCCAAGGTGGCCATCATCACCGGCGACCTGGCCGGCGAACTGGCCAAGGCCAGCAACGCTTTGCCACCCGAACAGCAGCTCGCGCACATGATCGTGACCCAGTTCACCGACGCCTTCGACGCCGACGTGTCCGGCGACGACGCCCCCGCACCGGCCTGGAAAGACTGGCTCACCACCCGCCACCCCCTGCCCGAGCTGGCCAACGGCAAGACGCGGGCCTGGACCGATGCGCTGGCCGCCGACCACCCGCCGCCCGAGCACGTGGTGGGCGCCAACGACATGGCGCTGCTGCCCTACACCAGCGGCACCACCGGCCTGCCCAAGGGCTGCGTGCACCACCATTCGAGCCTGATGCACAACGCGGTGGCCGGCCAGATGTGGGGCGGCTCCACGTCCGAAGCGGTGGTGCTGGCCGTGGTGCCCATGTTCCACATCACCGGCGTGGTGAGCATGATGCACACCGCCGTGCTGGCGGCGGCCACGCTGATCGTCATGCCGCGCTGGGACCGCGACGTGGCCGGGCGGCTCATTTCGCGCTGGAAGGTCACGGCTTGGACCAACATCCCGACCATGGTCATCGACCTCATGGCCAGCCCCAACTTCGCGAGCTACGACCTGTCGAGCATGAACTACATCGGCGGCGGCGGCGCCGCCATGCCGCAGGCGGTGGCGCAGCGCCTGTTCGAGCAGTACGGCCTGAAGTACCAGGAGGGCTACGGCCTCACCGAGACCGCCGCGCCGTCCCACACCAACCCGTCTGACCACCCCAAGCAGCAGTGCCTGGGCATTCCGTTCATGAGCACCGACGCCCGCGTGGTCGACCCCGACACGCTGCAGGAGATGCCCATCGGCGAATCGGGCGAGATCATCATCCATGGTCCCGAGGTGTTCCAGGGCTACTGGAAGCGCCCCGACGCCACGGCCGCCGCCTTCGTCGAGTTCGAGGGCAAGCGCTTCTTCCGCTCGGGCGACATGGGCCGCATGGACGAGGAGGGCTACTTCTTCATCACCGACCGGCTGAAACGCATGATCAACGCGAGCGGCTTCAAGGTGTGGCCGGCCGAGGTCGAGCTGCTGATGTTCCGACACCCCGCCATCCAGGAGGCCTGCGTCATCTCGACCAAGGACGACTACCGAGGCGAATCGGTCAAGGCCGTGGTGGTGCTGCGCGCCACGCACAAGGACACGACCGAGCAGCAGATCATCGACTGGTGCCGCGAGAACATGGCGGTCTACAAGATCCCGCGCAAGGTGCAGTTCGTCGATGCGCTGCCCAAGAGCGGCAGCGGCAAGGTGATGTGGCGGCTGCTGCAGGAGGCCGAGGCCTGAGCAGGGCGGCGCGATGCGTCGCCACAGCACGTGGTCCGATGTCGTGCATGCGATGACTGCCTGAGACTACAGCGCACGCGCTGGCGGGGCTGTACGGTTCGCGTTTTCACAGGAATCGCCATGCCCACCAGCCCGCAGAGCCGTACGACCGTCCCGACCCGCCGCATATTCCTCGCGACATCCTTGGCTGCGTGCGCCGCAACGGCGCCGTGGTCGGTGTGGGCCGCGGGGCCGTCGGCGAAGACAAAGCCCCGCGAGCCCGAAGCGTCCGATGCGCTGGACAAACTGAATGCGCAGAACAGCACCCCGGTGCTCGCGCAAGGTTCCAAGGGCAGCGCGGTGGTGCGCGCGCAGATCCTGCTGGACCGCGTGTGGTTCTCGCCCGGCGAGATCGACGGCGGTTTCGGCGCGAACATGCGGCGCGTGGTGTCGGCCTACCAGGAGGCCAACGGTCTCTCCGTCACCGGCAAGGTCGACGCCGCGACTTGGGGCGTGCTGACCAAGGAGGCGGCCCCCCTGTTCGAGACCTACACCATCACCGACAAGGACGTGGCAGGCCCCTTCACCCCGACACCCCGCGCCATGGCCGAGCGCGCCAAGCTCAAGTCGCTCGACTACGAGAACCTGAAGGAAGCGCTGTCGGAGCGCTTCCACATGGCACCGCGTCTTCTGGCGGACCTGAACAAGGGCTCGGGCTTCAAGGCCGGCGATTCGATCGTCGTGGTCGGTGCGGCAACCGACGCCGACGCGCGCGTGGTGGCCGCGGCCAGGTCCATCCGCATCACCAAGGCGGACCACATGCTCTTCGTGCTGGACGGCAAGGGCGTGCCGCTCGCGGGATTCCCGATCAGCATCGGCGGCCCGCTCGATCCGCTGGAAGTGGGAAAGATGAAGATCACCAACGAGGTGAAGAACCCCACGTTCACCTACAACCCGGCGATCCTGAAAAAGGGCGTGCCGGCCGATGCGCAAAAGGTCGACGTCGCGGCAGGGCCCAACAACCCGGTGGGCAACATCTGGATGGGGCTTTCCAAACCGCATTGGGGCATTCACGGCACGCCGTCGCCCGAGCGCGTCGGTCACGAAGAGACCAACGGCTGCATCCACCTGACCAACTGGAATGCGGCGCGGCTGTCGCAGCTGGCGAAGGCCGGGTTCGCCGTCGAGGTGCGGGCCTAGCCGTGCGCGGGGCGATCTTCGGGATGCGCCTGCTCGCGGCGTGCACGTCGGGCGCCTGCTTCTGGCTTGCCGGGATGGGTGTGGCATCGGCCCAGGGTGCTGCGGCCGCGCCCGAGGACGGCGCCGCGCTGCTGGCTGCGCGTGCCATCGCGATGCCCATCGACGGCGTCGCCGGGCGCGCGCTGCACGACACCTTCACCGACCGGCGCACCGGCGGCTCGCACGAGGCACTCGATATTCTTGCGCCGCGCGGCACGCCGGTTCGCGCCGTGGACGACGGAAAGCTGGTGAAGCTGTTCACCAGCGTGCCGGGCGGGCTCACGGTCTACCAGTTCGACCCGGGCGGCCGGCTGGCCTACTACTACGCCCACCTCGACCGGTACGCGGAAAACCTGCGCGAGGGAATGGCGCTGCGAAGGGGCGACGTCATCGGCTATGTCGGCACGACGGGCAATGCACCGCCCGACGTGCCGCACCTGCACTTCGCCGTCTTCGTGCTCGATGCGGACAAGCGCTGGTGGAAAGGCACGGCGATCAACCCGTATCTGGTGTTGCGGCAGTTGCCCTGACACTTGCCAGCGCACTCGCTCACCAGCGCACTTTCACGCCCAGGCTCGCCTGCAAGCCGCCCTTCGCGCGCGTGTCGCCGCCCGAGGCCCACAGCTTGCCCAGCTCCGCATACAGGCTCGTGCTTTCGGTGACTTGCAGCGTGCCGCCGGCCGCCAGCTCGGTGCTGGTGCCACCCGTGCGCGTGGCGATGTCGGTGGAGGCAGCCGGGCCGACGAAACGGGTGATGTCCGTGCCGCTGCCGCTGCGGTACACGTTGAAGCGCACATAGGGCTGCAGCAGCCCGGCGCCGGTGGCCATCTCACCCTTGAGCCGCACGCCCGCGCGCAGCAGCCAGCCGTCGTGGCTGTTCTGCTGCACCAGGGCGCCGACGATGCCGGTGTCGTCCAGGCTCACGCGCTGGTGCACCAGTTGCAGCTGCGGCTCGATGGTCCAGTTCGGCGCAATGGCGAAGGCCTGGCCGACCTCGACGGAGGCCAGCAGGCTGTCGCCCTTGCCCGAGCTGCCGAAGCTGAGGGTCGGGGACACCGTGTAGCGATGACGCCCGGCCTGCAGCACGCTGTCGACGTACGGGCCGCCGTCGTTCTTCCAGGTGGCGTACGCGCCGAAGAACTGGCTGCGCAGGTCGTTGGCGCCGACGGCGAGGTTCTGCACGCCGCTGGCGAAGCCCGTCACGCGCATGTCGCCGTCGAGCTGGCCCACGTACACGCCCACGCGCCAGTTCGGGTCGGCCCACAGGTCGGTGCCGGCCTGGAAGCCGGTGAGGCGCCCTTCGCTGGTGGGGCTGACGGTGCCGGCCTGGGAGATGGTGCGGTCGGTGCTGATGACGCGGCCCCAGGCCTGGCGGTAGCCCTGCTCCGGCGAGGCGGTGTTGGCGCCGCTCGGGCCGTCGTCGCCCACGCGCTGGTGCAGGTTGCCCAGCATCGCCAGGCTGGCCTGGCGGAACTGTTCGGGCAGCGCGGCGTAGAGCGGCACTTCGGCGCGGTAGGTGGGAACGACGATCCCCGCAGCGGCTGTGCCCGTGGTGCCCGCGCCGGCGTTGAGCGGGGTGCCGGTGCCGGTGGACGTACCTGGGTCTGCGCCAGTGGCGCCGCCTGGCGGCGCGACGGTGGTGGTCGAGCGCAGGTACCAGTTCTCGCCTGCGCCGCTGGCGTCGGCTGCGTACAGGCGGTACTCGAAGGCACCGGCATCGACGTGGCCACCCGACAGGGTGAAGGCGTTGCGGGTGGTCTGCGCCGTGGTGGTGGCGCCGTTGATGGCGCTGATCACCTCGATGCCGTTGCCGGCGGTGAGCGCGCCCAGGCCGCCCAGGTTGACGATCTGCACGTTGGTGGTGCCGCTGGCAATGGCGGTGGCGCCGCTGAGCACCAGCCGGTCGGTCACGCTGCTGCTGTTGCCCAGCACGGTGCCCAGGCGCAGCGTGCCGCCGTTGCCCACCCACGGGCCGGTCACGGTGAGCGTGGTGCCTGCCACCGCGCCCGGCAGCGACACGGTGCCGGCGTTGGTCAGCGACGCCACGGTCTGGCTGTGGCCAGCCAGGTCCAGCGTGGCGCCAGAGGCCACGTTGAAGGCGCTCGCGCTGCTGAAAGTGTTGACCACGCCGGCGCGCAAGGTGCCGGCCGCGACGTTGGTGGCGCCGCTGTTGGTGTTGGCGCCGCTTACCGTGAGCACGCCTGCGCCGGCCTTCACCAGATCGCTTGCGCCGGAGATGGGCCCCGTCCAGCTCAGGCTGTTGCCGTTGGTGTCGATGGTGCCGGTGCCGCCGAGGATCAGCGCGTTGGGCACGCTCAGGCCGTTGGCCCCGGCGATCACGCTGGCAGTGGCGCCGGGGTCGATGGCAATCGCGCCGACGAGTACAGCGCCCGGGCTCAGGGTGAGACTGTTGCCGCCGGCAGTGAATTCGACGGCCGACGCGCGGGTGACGCCGTCGCCGCCCAGCCCGCCCGAGATGGTGCCGGTGTTCGTTACCGTCAGGTTCGAGCCCAGCACACCGGCACCGCCTGCGCCGTTCGCACCGTTGGGGCCGCCGTTGTTGCCGAGCCCGCCCGCGCCGCCGGCACCGCCCGTGATGCTGCCGGTGTTGGCGATGGTGGCCGCGGTGCCCGTGGACGACAGGCCCACGCCGCCGTCGCCGCCCGCGCCCGGTGCGCCTGTGCCGGTGGCGCCACCGCCGCCGTTTCCGCCCGCGCCGCCGGCGCCGCCCGAGATCACGCCGGCGTTGTGCGCGGCAATGGTGCTGCCGACCAGCGTGAGACCGATGCCGCCCGCCCCGCCGCCGCCGCCCGATGCGTTGAGCTGGCTCGGCAGCAGGTTGGTCCCGCCGGCACCGCCCGCGCCCCCGGCAATGGTGCACAGGTTGGTGAACGCCAGCCCCTGCGTGGCCGCGTTCACGAAGAAGCCGCCGCCGCCGCTGCCGCCGCCACCGGCTTGCGAAAAGGCGTCGCCGCCGGCGCCGCCCGCACCGCCGAGGGCCGGCCCTGATGACGTGTAGCTGACCAGCGGCGCATTGAGGAGGGCGCCGTAGCCGCCCGCACCGCCGCCGCCCGCGGCCCAGTAGCCCTGGCCGCCCGCGCCGCCGGCGCCGCCCGTGTGGCTGTCGGTGGACCCGCTGAGGTTGTTGGGGATCGACGCGCCCTGGAAGCCGCCACCGCCCCCGCCGCCGTAGCCATTGCCGTTGAGCGCGTCACCGGTCTGCGACTGGCCGGCGCTGCCGTTCGCACCCTGGAACGCGCCCGGGCCGACGATGTTGCTGGTGGTGCCCGCCGCGCCGCCCGTGCCCGCCGTGGCCCCGGCGAACGTGCCGGTGTTCGCGTTGCTCCCCGCCGTGACGCCGGCGGGGGTCGACGAACCGCCGTTGCCGCCGCTCGCGTTGACGCTCGCATCGTTGAGCGCGCCGCTGCCGCCAGTGCCGTCGCTGCCGCCGGCTCCCGCATGCAGCAGCGCAACGCCCGCAGGTTGGCCGCCAGCGCCGCCTGCCGCCATGGCCGGCCCGGCGCACAGCAGTGCCGCCGCCGTGGCAATTGCACCTAAGTTGCCGCGCTTGCGGACGCTGCGGAAAGACCGCGCGTGACCGCGCGAAGCTTCGTCGATGGCCACCCCGGCGCCATGCGTGGAATTCCACAGACTTCGATAGATATTGTTCATGGCCTCAACCTGTTGCTTCGATACCTGATGGGGGCAGGCGCCCACGTGCGGCGGCATTGAAATGCGCCTCCACGTCACGTGATTTCCAGAATTCAAGTGAAAAATGTAAGTACGCGTAGGAATCGGCGGTATGCCCGATAGGCGGTACCCCCGCATGCCGTGTGCAGGTGTGTGGCGTAGCCCCGGTGCCCGGGGGGCACGCGCTTTGCCGAGTCCAACCCTGAACTGCTTCAGGGCGTAACGGATGTTTCGGCTATAGGCTCAAAGTATTACGGGTGCGAAACCCAAAGCGCTGCGCGTCGGCGCACGCGCGATGCGGCCAAGCGGCGACTTCCTACAGCGCCGCGGCAGTGCCGCACGCACCATGGAGTGCATTCGGGTGCGTGCCCGGAATGTTCGATGGTCTTGGCAGCGGAGTCCCCGCTGCTTTTTTTTCAAGGAATTTTCATGTCGCTGATCTGGACGATCATCATTGGCTTTCTGGCAGGTCTGGTCGCACGCGCGGTGTTGCCGGGGCGGCAAACGCTCGGTTTCATCTGGACCACTTTGCTGGGCATTGCGGGCTCGCTGATCGCCACCTATCTGGGTCAGGCGATGGGTTGGTACGCGGCAGGCACGGGCGCCGGGTTCATCGCGTCGGTGGTGGGCGCCATCGTGGTGCTGGTGATCTACGGAATGGTGACCAAGCGCGCCTGAGTACGCAGGGCGCCCCGCGCTCTTGCTCTTACTTGCGCGCCAGCGACTTCAGCAGCGTGCCTGCTTCCTTCTTGCCCTCCGCGCTGATGCACGGGGAGGCCGCGGCCTTGCTCAGGTAGTCGACGACCTTGCGGTGGTTCTGGTTGGGGCCTTCCCAGAGGAAGAGCCGCCCGAGTTCCAGCGCGGCATCGTCGTCGCCGCGCGCATAGGCGCGTTCGAACCAGAAGCGGGCCCAGCGGAAGTTGCCTTCGTCGCGGTAACAGATCGCCAGGTTGGCGCAGCCCGCGATGTCGCCGGCCCTGGCGGCCTTGCGGTACCAATCGCGCGCGGCCGCGGCATCCTTCTTCACGCCGATGCCATGGTCCAGAAAGTAGCCCACGCTGTTCAGCGCATGGGTCTCGCCCGCCGCCGCCGCCTTCAGGAACAGCGAGAGCGCCTTCTTGTGCGCGCCGGCATCCCATGCGTCGTTGGCCGCGAGAAACCAGTCGTCGTTGGTCGGTTCTTGCATGGTGCGGGGTCTCCTTCGAAGCACCGGCGGAAAGAAAGAGGGACAAAGGAAAAAGTCTGTGTACCGGGCGCCTGCGGTGCGCGGATGACTTAGCCTCGATCCGGCGGCCATTCTGCCTATCTCCTGCTCTTTCATGCACTTTCGCGCGCTCCCTTCCGCCTTCTGTCTTTTCAGCCTTCTGGCCTTTCCTCTCTTCTCCCAGGCCGCTCCGCGCACCTGCCTCGTCGTCGGTATCAGCGACGGCGATACGCTCACCGCCCGCTGCGGCCGCGCGGGCGCCTACGAGCGCGTGAAGGTGCGCATCGCGGCCATCGACGCACCCGAATGGTCGCAGCCCTACGGCCGGCGCAGCAAGCAGGCGCTGAGCGACATCTGCTTTCAGGTGAAGGCGCGCATCACCGAGATCGATACCGACCGCTACGGCCGCACGGTGGCCGACGTCGACTGCAACGGCGAGGACGCCGGCAGCCGCATGGTGTCCCAAGGCTGGGCCTGGGTGTACGACTACGACCGCATCGCCACCAAGCGGGGCGGCGGCTTGTTCAAGCTGCAGGACAGCGCGCGGGCGCGGCGCCTGGGCCTGTGGGCCGATGCGAAGCCCACGCCGCCCTGGGACTGGCGCAAGCACCAGCGCAACGAGCAGCCGCACTGGGGCAGCTTCTTCTGAGCGGGCGGGGCAGCGGGTTCGACAGACGCCGCCCACCCCGGGCAGCGCGTGGCCGTCAGGACTCGCTCTTGCCCTGCACGTCGGCCACCACGCGCGCATTGCGCCGGAAGCTCCAGTAGGCGCCGGCCCAGTCCATCATCACGACGATGCGGTTGCGGAACCCGATCAGGAAGTACGCGTGCGCGAACAGCCAGAACAGCCACGCGAGCCGGCCGCTGAAGCGCAGCGGGCCGAAGGGCGTGCCCAGGTCGACCACGGCCGAGTTGCGGCCGATGGTGGCCAGGTTGCCGTAGTCCGCATAGCGGAACGGCACCGTCGGCTGGCCCGCGATGCGCCGCAGGATGTTCGCGGCCGCGGCGCGCCCCATCTGCTTGGCGCCAGGGGACACGCCTGGCACCGGCCTGGGCGGCTTGCCGGGCGCATGGCTCATGGCCGCGGCCAGGTCGCCGACCACGCTGATCTCGGGGTGGCCGGCCAGGCTCAGGTCGGGCGCGACCTTGATGCGCCCGGCGCGGTCGCATTCGACGCCCGTGGCCGCGCCGAGCATGCGGCCCAGCGGCGAGGCGGCCACGCCGGCGGCCCAGACCACGCAACTGCTATCGATTCGGTAGCTGGTGACGGGCGCACCGTCTGCGCCACCACCGGTCTGCACCTCGAGCCCGGTCGGGTCGATGGCGGTCACACGCGCGTTCAGCCGCACCTCGACGCCCAGTTTTTCCAGTTGCTCCAGCGCCTTCTGGCTCAGCGATTCGGGCATGGCCTGCAGCACGCGCGGGCCGCCTTCCACCAGCAGCACCTGCGAGCTGCTCGGGTCGATGTGGCGGAACTCGCCCGACAGCGTGTGCTTGGCGATCTCGGCCAGCGTGCCGGCCATTTCCACGCCCGTGGGGCCGGCGCCGATCACCACGAAGGTGAGCAGGGCGCGGCGGCGCCCGGGGTCGGTGGTGATCTCGGCCGCCTCGAACGACAGCAGCACGCGGCGGCGGATCTCGAAGGCATCGGCCAGCGTCTTCAGCCCGGGTGCCACGCTCGCCCATTCGTCGTGCCCGAAGTAGCTGTGCGTGGCACCGGCCGCAACGACGAGGTGGTCGTAGGCCACGCGGGCGCCGTGCGCCAGGTGCACGGTGCGGGTGGCGGGATCGATGCCGCTCACTTCGCCCAGCAGCGTCGTGATGTTCGGCTGCTTGCGAAACAGCGAGCGCACCGGCGCCGCGATGGAGGGCGCGGCCAGCCCGGCGGTCGCCACCTGGTAGAGCAGGGGCTGGAACAGATGGTGGTTGGTCTTGTCGATCACCGTCACATCGACGTCGGCGTTCTGCAGCTTGCGCGCGGCTTCGAGTCCGCCGAATCCGCAGCCGACGATGACGACTTGGGGCCTGCCCGAGGGGTTGGTCGTTTGCATCCGATGGATGATACGCAGCGCGTCCTGCGCGCCCCGGCATCTTGTGCCACAGTGGCTGCCCGCCGACTTCCTGGCTGCGGACCTGCGGGGCCTTGTCCTACGCACCGCCGTAACCGGGATGGGCTACAACTTGCGGCTGACCCGACTGGAGACCCCATGACGCTTTCCCGGCCGATCACACCGGCGGCGAGCGCGCTGCGCGACAAGTTCCGCGAAGTGCGTGCCACGAGCCTGGCGCTTGCCGAACCGCTTTCCGCCGAAGACCAGTGCATCCAGTCCATGCCCGACGCGAGCCCGACCAAGTGGCACCTGGCGCACACGACGTGGTTCTTCGAGACGGTGCTGCTGCAACCGCACGCAACGGGCTACACGCCGTTCGACCTGCGTTTTCACTATCTCTTCAACTCCTACTACGAGGCGTTGGGGCCGCGCCATCCGCGCCCGCAGCGCGGCCTGCTCACGCGGCCGTCGGCGGACGAGGTGCATGCCTACCGCCGCCATGTGGACGAGGCGGTGGTGGCATTGCTGGAAACGGCAGGGCTCGACTGGGCCGCCATCGAGCCCATCGTCACGCTCGGGCTGAACCACGAGCAGCAGCACCAGGAGCTGCTGCTCACCGACATCCTGCATGCGCTGTCGTGCAACCCGCTGCTGCCGGCGTACAAGCCCGCAAGCGGCCCGGCGCTGCGGCTGGCCGCGGTGCCGCCCGCCATGCGCTGGATCGCGCAGCCCGGCGGCGTCGTCGAGGTGGGGTTCGCGGGGGGGCAGGAATTTTGTTTCGACAACGAGACGCCGCGGCACAAGGCGCTGGTGCAGCCGAACGCCATTGCCGACCGGCTGGTGAACTGCGGGGACTACGCGCAGTTCATCGCCGACGGCGGCTACCAGCGGCCCGAGCTGTGGCTGTCCGACGGCTGGGCCGCGGTGCAGGCGAACGGCTGGCGGCATCCGGCGTACTGGCTCGCGAGCAACGATCCTCGCCTGGGCCTGGGTGCGCAGTCGCAGGGCGCCGCCAGCTGGCATGTGTTCGGCCTGCACGGGGTGCGGCCCATGGAGGCCGAGGCGCCCGTCTCGCAGCTGAGCTTCTACGAGGCCGCCGCCTATGCCGAATGGGCCGGTGCGCGCCTGCCGACCGAGTTCGAATGGGAGGCCGCCTTCGACGCGCCCGGCATCACGCAGATGGCGGGGCATGTCTGGCAGTGGACACGGTCGTCGTACGACCCGTACCCCGGCTTTCGTCCCATGCCCGGTATCGCGGCCGAATACAACGGCAAGTTCATGGTGGGGCAGCTGGTGTTGCGCGGCGGCAGCGTGGCCACGCCGGCCGGGCACACGCGAGCGAGCTACCGCAACTTCTTTCCGCCGGCCGCGCGCTGGCAGTTCTCGGGGCTGCGGCTCGCGAAAGACCTTTGATCATGCGCAATCCAACTTCTTCGTCGTCTTCGGTGTCGTTCGTGCCTGCCAGCGGGCCTTCGCCAACAAAGCCGCGCGCTTCGGTTGCGGAGGCGACGGCCCCGCTGTCCGAGTTCGGGCGCGAGATGCAGGAGGGCCTGTCGCGCTCGCCGCGCAGCATCTCGCCGAAGTTCTTCTACGACGTTGCGGGGTCGCAGTTGTTCGACCGCATCTGCGACCTGCCCGAGTACTACCCGACGCGCACCGAGCTGCGCATCCTGGGCGAATGCGCGGGCGAGATCGCGCAGCAGGTCGGGCCGAATGCCGAGATCGTCGAATTCGGGGCGGGGTCGCTCACGAAGGTGCGGCTGCTGCTCGATGCGCTCGATTCGCCGAAGCGCTACCTGCCCATCGATATTTCGGGCGAGCATCTGGAGGCGGCCGCGCAACGGCTGAAGGCCGACTATCCGGCGCTCGTCGTGCAGCCCATTGCGGCGGACTACACGATGCCTTTGGTGCTGCCCGCGCCAATGGCGGGTTCCGGACGGCGGGTCGGGTTCTTTCCCGGTTCGACGATCGGGAATTTCGAGCCCGACGAGGCGCTGGCTTTTCTGCAGCTCGCGGCCCGGATGCTGCGTGGCGGCGGGCTGCTGATCGGTGTCGACCTGGTGAAGGATCCGGCGCGCTTGCATGCGGCCTACAACGATGCACAAGGGGTGACGGGGGAGTTCAACCTCAACCTGCTGCGTCGGGCGAATTCGGAGCTCGATGCCGACTTCGATGTCGACGGATTTGCGCATGCGGCGTTCTACAACGCGCCTCGGCGGCGGATCGAGATGCACCTGGTGAGCCGTCGGGCTCAGAGCGTTTCGTTGAATGGCGAACGGTTCGGGTTCGAGGAGGGGGAGACCATTCATACGGAGTACTCGCACAAGTTCACTGTCGAGGGACTGCGTGCGTTGGCTACTCGAGCGGGGTTTCGGCCTGGGGCGGTTTGGACGGATCCTGAGAGGCTCTTCAGCGTGCATTGGTTGGCTGCCTAGTTTGTTTCCCGGGGCCGGGACTCGCCCCGGCGGGCGACTTACTTTCTTTTGCTTCGCCAAAAGAAAGTAAGCAAAGAAAAGGCGA
>NZ_CEEDFC010000042.1:0-29967 GCF_979254005.1 Variovorax sp. AC103
GGGGTCGCCTTTTCTTTGCTTACTTTCTTTTGGCGAAGCAAAAGAAAGTAAGTCGCCCGCCGGGGCGAGTCCCGGCCTCAGGAAACAAAAAAACCCTTCACCACCGAGGAACAGCCTCATCCTTCAGCCGCCGCCGCAGCAGGTCGTAATCAGGCATGACGCTCTCGACCGTCTCCCAGAACCGGTGCGAGTGGTCCATCACCCGCAGATGCGCCAGCTCATGCGCGACCACGTAGTCGATCACCCGCGGCCCGAAATGAATCAGCCGCCAGTTCAGCCGGATCGACCCATCCGCACTGGCACTCCCCCACCGCGTGGCCGCATTCGACAACGACAGCTTCGCCCACCGCACCCCCAGCAAGGGCGCGAAATGGTCCAGCCGCTCGATGAACAGCTTGCGCGCCTGCCGCATGAGCCAGGCCTGCGCCGCATCGCGAATCTGCGAAGGCTCCGCGTTCTGGGCAACGGCGAGCCGCAGCACGCGCGGACCGTCGGCTTCGGCCGCATCGAGCGTGCCGCCGACGCTCGCGAACCCGTGCTTCGGGTCGAGCCGGATCACCACCGGCTCGCCCATGAACGGAAACTGCGCGCCGTCGCGCCAGTCGATGCGCGTGGCCTCGACGCGCGCATGCCGCTGCTGCGTTTCGGTCAGCTTGCGCAGGATCCAGTCGGCCTTCTCATGAATGGCCGCATCGACATCGCGCAGCGTGACCCAGCGCGGCGCGCGCACCGACAGCCCCTCGGCGCCGACGAGGAAACCGATGGTCTTGCGCTTGCCGCGCTTGAATTCGTAGGCCACGCGCGCGGCGCCGATCACCACCTCGCGCGAGGCCTGCGGATGCGCGAAGCGCGCAAGCGTCAGGGTGTCGGCCAGCGGCACCGCGGGCGGTGCGTGCGGGTCCGGGGGTTCGGGCGGCGCGGGCGCAACGAAAGGCATGGCGGGGGGCGCCACCCGCCTGGGCTTCTTCACGCGCGGCGGCCGCGCCGGTGCGGGCGCCGGCGGCGCAAGCTCGCTCCCCAGCCCCTCGAACAGATCCAACGTGAACTGAAGCAGTCCCGCCATGTCGCGTTCTCCGGTGGCCCTCAGCGCACCGCTTCCTGCACGGACTTCGGGCTGTCGACGTAGGCCTCGGGGTCGAGGCGGCGCATCTCGGCCTCGATCCAGGCCTCGACCTCGCGCATCAGCTCGTCGGGCTTGCGCCCCACGCTGGAAATGGCGGGCCCGATCGACACGTCCACCACGCCCGGGCGCTTGATGAAGGCCTTGCGCGGCCACACCCTGGCCGAGGTGACGGCAATGGGAATCACCGGCACGCCGGTCTCGCACGCGAGCCGCGTGCCGCCGCTCTTGTACGTGCCCTTCTGCCCGCGCGGAATGCGCGTTCCCTCGGGGAACATGATGATCCAGATGCCCTGCGCGAGCAGCTTGCGGCCCTGGTTGACCACCTTGTTGAAAGCCTGCGCGCGCTGGCTGCGGTCGATGTGGATCATGTCCAGCCGCGCCATCGCCCAGCCGAAGAAGGGCACGTAGATCAGCTCCTTCTTGAACACGTAGGCCAGCGGATGCGGCATCAGCGTGGGCATCAGGAAGGTCTCGAGCGTGGACTGGTGCTTCACCAGCAGCACCGCGCCGGCGAGCGCGTCGGTGGGCAGGTTTTCCATGCCGCTCACGCGGGTCTTGATGCCCAGCAGCACGCGCGCGCCGCCGATGGCCCAGCCGAGCCAGCGCTCGGCCATCCAGTACAGCGGAATGCCGCGCTTCCAGATCGAGCTGACGCACATGATGATGCCCCAGGGCACCACGGTGACGAGCATCCAGAGTGCATGGAGAACGGAACGAAGAAACGCCATCAGACAGCCACCTGCAGTGCAGCCCGCGCTTCGCGCGCAAGCAAGAAATCGACAAAGGCGGGGAGGTCGTTGTGGACCACCGTGTTCGCCGGGTATTCGGAAGGCAGCGGATCGACGCCGCGGCAGGCCGCGCCCATGCCCGTGAGCAGCAGGTGCGGCTCGCAGCCGGCGGCCGCGCCGGCCTGCAGGTCGCGCAGGCTGTCGCCGCAGGTCGGGACGCCCTTCAGATCGATGCCGTAGCGGTCGCCGATCTGCAGGAACAGGCCCGGCTTCGGCTTGCGGCATTCGCAGTCCTCGTCGGGGCTGTGCGGGCAATAGAACACCGCGTCCACCTTGCCGCCCACGGCCGCGAGCATCTTGTGCATCTTGGCGTGCATGGCATTGAGCGAGGCCATGTCGAACAGGCCGCGGCCCAGGCCCGACTGGTTGGACGCGATCACCACGTGCCAGCCCGCATGGTTCAGCCGCGCCACGGCCTCGAGCGCGCCGGGCAGCGGGGTCCACTCGATGTCGCTCTTGACGAAGTCTTCGCGGTGCACGTTGATGGTGCCGTTGCGGTCGAGGATGACGAGTTTCATGGGGTGGTCCTTTCAGACTCCAGCTTGCGTCGCTCCACCCAGGCGATCAGATGCGACAACGGATACTTCGCCGCGTCGAGCATGCCGATGCGCTCAGCCAGCGTGGCTGCCGAAACCAGCCCGTGCTTCAACAGCTCGCGGACAAAGTCAGCATCCTTTTCACGACCGGCCACACACTTGGAAACGACCAGGTCATGAAGGTCTGGGCAGATGGCGGTGATCTCGCCCACGTAGTGCAGGCTGGCGCGACTCATCCAGTCGCTCGGCATGACGGCGGTCTCCGGTCCGACGCCATCGGCGAAATAGCCGAAGGTTTCGTGGAAGCTCGAATGCATGCCGATCGCGCCGTCGATCAGGTCCGCGCGTTCCGGATGCAATGCGGGGTAGAGATCGATCTCGCGTGACACAAGCACTGCTTCAGGCGGCCGATCGAGCAAAAGCAGGATGGCTTGGCTGCCGACGACGACAAAGGAAGTTTCCTTTGAAATCGCAGCGCAGGCTCGCAGCACGTGCTGCAGTTCGTCAAGCTTCATTGCGGTGCAGCTTGCTCGCGCGCGCGCCTGAGCAATGCCATTCTTTCGGCCTGCGAGACGAGGCCGCCCAGCGGCGACACGCTGCGCATGAGCTGTCCATGGTCGGACTCGACAAGGGCGGCGCTTTCAAGAATGCCAACGTCGCCGCAGAGAAGTTGCTCCCACTCGTCCCACAGGACATCGGAGCGCGATTCACCCGACTGAAGGCGCCAACGCGCCAGCGTTTGGCGCGCATGCTCGCGCAGCCCCGGCTGATGCCGCAAGGCATCCAGCGCTCGCCGGTGAAGGGCGAGAGAGAACGCATCCAGTTGCTGTTGCCGGTTCATGCGCAATTATCGAGCGATGGGCTTCAGACAGCCAGCCGCTCGAGCTGCGCCACGCGGTTCATCGCGGCGTGCAGCGACATCAGCAGGCCCAGGCGGTTCAGCCGCAGGTCGGCCTGCTCGGCGTTGACCATCACGCCGTCGAAGAAGGCGTCGACCGGCTCGCGCAGCGCGGCCAGCGTCTGCAGCGAGGCGGTGTAGTCGCCGGCGTCGAACTGGGCGTTGGCGGCGGGCACGACCTGCGCCATGGCCGCGTGCAGTGCGCGCTCGGCGGGCTCCTGCAGCAGCAGCTCGCTGACATGCGCGTCGGCCTCAGGGGCCTTCTTCAGGATGTTGCCGATGCGCTTGTTGGCAGCCGCCAGCGCCGCGGCGGCGGGCAGTGCGGCAAAGGCACGCACCGCGGCCAGCAGCTTGGGCACTTCGCCCAGGCGCTGCGGGCGCGGGGCCAGCACGGCGTCGACTTCCTGCGCGCTCGCGCCCTGCTCGCGCAGGCTGCCGGCAAGGCGGTCGAGAATGAAGTCCTGCAGCTCGACCGTGGCCTTGCCGCTGTCGAAACCCGCAATGTCCTTGAACTGCGCGGCAGCGTCCTGCAGCAGCGCGTCGAGCCACAGCGCGAGGTCTTTCTCGATCAGCATCCGGATCACGCCCAGCGCATGGCGGCGCAGCGCGAACGGGTCGCGGTCGCCGGTGGGCAGGTTGCCGATGCCGAACATGCCGACCAGCGTCTCCAGCTTGTCGGCCAGCGCCACCACCAGGCCCACGGTGTTGCGCGGCAGCTCGTCGCCGGCAAAGCGCGGCTTGTAGTGGTCTTCGATGGCGTCGGCCACCGCGGCATCGAGCCCGTCGTGCAGCGCGTAGTAGCGGCCCATGGTGCCCTGCAGCTCTGGGAATTCGCCGACCATGTCGGTCACGAGGTCGGCCTTGGCCAGCTGGGCGGCTTGCGTGGCCTGCGCGGCGACGGTGCTGTCGCCGAGCTTCTCCGCGATGCCGCGCGCGATGCGCATCACGCGCTCGACGCGTTCGCCCTGCGTGCCCAGCTTGTTGTGATAGACCACCTTGCCCAGCGACTCGACGCGCGAAGCCAGCGACTTCTTGCGGTCCTGGTCGAAGAAGAACTTGGCGTCGGCCAGGCGCGGGCGCACCACGCGCTCGTTGCCTTGCACGACCGCGCTCGCGTCGTCGGGCGTGATGTTGCTGACGACAAGAAACTTGTTGGTCAGCTTGTCCGACGCGTCGAGCAGCGGAAAGTACTTCTGGTTGGCCTTCATCGTGAGGATCAGGCATTCCTGCGGCACCTCGAGAAACTCGCGCTCGAAGCTGCAGACCAGCACGTTGGGGCGTTCGACCAGCGCGGTCACTTCGTCGAGCAGCGCGTCGTCGTGGATAGGCACGGAGCCGCCGCCGACCTTGACGGCCGCCGCCGCGAGCTGGCGTGCGATTTCGGCACGGCGGGCCTCGAAGCTCGCGATGACCGCGCCTTCTTCCTGCAGCTGCAGCGCATAGCTGTCGGCGTCGCGCAGCACGACCGGATCGACCGCGGCCTCGAAGCGGTGGCCGTGTGTGTCGCGACCGGCCTTCAGGCCCAGCGCCTCGATGGGCACCACGGTGCCGCCGTGCAGCGCCACCAGGCCGTGCGCGGGGCGCACGAAGCTCACGCTGCTCCACCCCGGCAGCTCGCAGCCGCTTTCGAGCTGGTAGCTCATGACCTTCGGAATCGGCAGCTTGGCGATGGCTTCGGCCAGCGCCTTCTGCAGGCCTTCGGCCAGCGTGGCGCCCTTGGCGGTGCTTTCGTAGAACAGGGCTTCGGCCTTGCCGTCCATCGCGCGCTTCAGGCCGGGCACGGCCGAGGCGTCGGCGCCCAGCGCACCCAGGCGCTTGAGCAGCGCGGGCGTGGGCTGGCCGGCGGCGTCGAGCCCCACGGCCACGGGCATGAGCTTTTGCGACACGGCCTTGTCGGCGGCGCGCTCGGCCACGTGGCTGAGGTGCGCGGCCAGGCGGCGCGGCGAGGCGTAGGCGGTGAGCACGGCACCGGCTTCGGCCAGGCCCTGCGCCACCAGCTGGTCGCGCAGGACGCCGGCAAAGGCGTCACCGAGCTTCTTCAGCGCCTTGGGTGGCAATTCCTCGACAAACAGTTCGACAAGAAGGCTGGCAGACGACATGGCTCAGAGCGTTGTTGGAGAGGGGCCGCAAGCGGCACCGGTCACGGCCGCGCAGGAAAGCGGCGCCGTGGAGGGGAAAGAAGAAAGAAGCGAATTCATGCGGCCACGGCGCCGCGGCGCCGCTCCACCGTGTGGCGCGCAACCAGCACGGACACCGAGGCCACCAGCAAAGGTGCCCACACGACGACCATCTCGTTGAGCAGCACCGCAGCGCCGCGCGGCGAGAAGAAGCGCTTCAGCGCGATCGGCGACACCTCGATGGGGCGCCACGGGCTGAAGTGGCGCACGTCGCTGAACGGCCAGAAGATGGCAATGCCGATGCCGCCGTTGGTGAGCATGTCCAGCAGCGCATGCGACAGGGTGCACAGCGCGATCCATGCCCAGCCGACCGCCCGGCGCATGCCCCAGCGCGGCGCGAGCCACCATCCGGCAAGGCCCAGCAGCAGCGCGAACGCCAGCGTGTGCGTGAAGCCGCGATGCCCCGTCATGCCGCCATAGGCGATGCCGAGCTTGAAGGCCAGGCCGTCGAAATCGGGCGCGATGGACGCGAGCATGCCCGCGAGCAGCGCCGACACCGGCACGCGCCGCGTGCCCAGCGCAAGGGCTGCGCAGACGGGAACGGCGACGTGGGTAAAGACGGTTGGCATGGCGGCTGTGCGTGCAGACGGTCAGGCGGCCTTCTTCGGCGGCATCTGCGCGACCCATTCGCGCGGCGCCATCGGGAAGCCCAGGCGCTCGCGGCTCTCGTAGTAGCTCTGCGCCACGCTGCGCGCCAAGTTGCGGATGCGCCCGATGTAGGCGGCGCGCTCCGTCACGCTGATGGCGCCGCGCGCGTCCAGCAGGTTGAAGCTGTGCGCGGCCTTGAGCACCTGCTCGTAGGCCGGCAGCGCCAGCTGCTCGGTCATGAGGTGCTTGGCCTGCTTTTCGTGCGCGTTGAAGGCGGTGAAGAGGAACTCGGCGTCGCTGTGCTCGAAGTTGTAGGTCGACTGCTCGACCTCGTTCTGCTTGTAGACGTCGCCGTAGCTCAGCCCGTCGGTCCAGGTCAGGTTGTAGACGT
The DNA here is from genome assembly GCF_979254005.1 of Variovorax sp. AC103. Taxonomy (NCBI): domain Bacteria; kingdom Pseudomonadati; phylum Pseudomonadota; class Betaproteobacteria; order Burkholderiales; family Comamonadaceae; genus Variovorax; species Variovorax sp. AC103. The sequence goes on from NZ_CEEDFC010000042.1 coordinate 6,502, forward strand.
TGTCCACCCCCTGCAGGTACATGGCCAGGCGCTCCAGGCCGTAGGTGATCTCGCCGGTGATCGGCTTGCAGTCGATGCCGCCGACCTGCTGGAAGTAGGTGAACTGCGTCACTTCCATGCCGTTGAGCCAGACCTCCCAGCCCAGGCCCCAGGCGCCGAGCGTGGGGTTCTCCCAGTCGTCTTCGACGAAGCGGATGTCGTTCTTCTTCAGGTCGAAGCCCAGGGCCTCGAGGCTGCCGAGGTAGAGCTCCAGGATGTTGCTGGGCGCGGGCTTGAGCACGACCTGGTACTGGTAGTAATGCTGCAGGCGGTTGGGGTTCTCGCCGTAGCGGCCGTCCTTGGGGCGGCGGCTGGGCTGCACGTAGGCGGCTTTCCAGGGCTCGGGGCCGAGGGCGCGAAGGAAGGTGGCGGTGTGCGAGGTGCCCGCGCCCACTTCCATGTCGTACGGTTGCAGCAGCGCGCAGCCCTTGTCGGCCCAGTACGACTGCAGTTTGAGAATGATTTGCTGGAAGGTCAACATGAAGCTGGCCGGCGTGGGCCGGACATTGGACGGTAGCGCGGCGAAGCACCGCGAAAGCGGGCGATTTTACGGTCGGAGGGCAACTCTCCCACAGCGGCTCGGGAAGTCGCCTGCTGGCCGGGCCGGCCGGCCGGTGCGACAACACCCAACCCGTCGCGTGCGACGGGCCCGCCGCAAGCGCTTCCCTGCCTTTTTCGCCCTGTTCCACCTCCCGCCTTCCCTGCCATGCCTGTGCCCGAGACCGCACCCGACGCCCCCCTGTTCATCGTGCTCAACGCCGGCTCCGGCAGCGAGGACGCGGCCGAGGCCCGCCGGGTCATCGAGGAGGGCTGCGCCGCGGCCGGCCGCCGGCACCGCATCTTCGTGATCGACGGCCCCGACCGCGTGCAGGCGCTGGCGCGCGAGGCGGTCGAGCGGGCGCGCGCGGCCGGCGGCGTGGTGGTGGCCGCGGGCGGCGACGGCACCATCAACGCGGTGGCGCAGGCCACGCTGGGCAGCGGCTGCGCCTTCGGCGTGCTGCCGCAGGGCACCTTCAACTACTTCAGCCGCACGCACGGCATTCCGCGCGACACGGCGCAGGCGCTGCACATCTTGCTGACCGAGCAGCCCCGCCCGGTGCAGGTGGGGCTGGTGAACGACCGCGTGTTCCTGGTCAACGCCAGCATGGGCCTGTACGCCGAATTGCTGGAAGAGCGCGAGACCTACAAGGCGCGCTATGGCCGCAGCCGCTGGATCGCCTTCGGCGCCGGGCTGCTGACGGTGCTGCGCGGCCGCCACCGGCACTGGAACCTGCGCATGGCCTGGCGCGGCAAGGAGCGCGACATCCGCACGCCCACGCTGTTCGTCGGCAACAACCCGTTGCAACTTCACCAGGTGGGCATTCCCGAGGCCGACGTGCCAGAGCAGGGCCAGCTGGCCGCCATCGCGCTCAAGCCGGTGGGGCCGCTGTCGATGCCCGGGCTGCTGGTGCGCGGGGCGCTGGGCCGGCTCGGCGATGCCGACCAGGTGCTGAGCTTTCCGTTCGAGTCGCTCACCGTGAAGACAGGCCGAGGGCTCGGACCGCGCCGCGTCAAGGTGGCGACCGACGGCGAGATCGGCTGGGTCGACATGCCCCTGCTGTTTCGCGTGTCGCCCGAGCCGCTGTGGCTGGTCAGGCCGCAGGAAACGGCGCCCGAGCTCGAAGCGGCCCGCGAATGAGCTGCCTGCTGCAGATTTCCGACCCCCATTTCGGCACCGAGCGGCCCGAGGTGCTGCAGGCGCTCGAACGGCTGTCGCTCGCGTTGGCGCCCGGCCTGGTCGTGCTGTCGGGCGACATCACCCAGCGCGCCACCGCGGCGCAGTTCGCGGCGGCGCGGGCCTTCGCCGACCGGCTGGGCGCGCCGGTGCTGGCGATTCCCGGCAACCACGACATTCCGCTGTACCAACTGGCGGCGCGCGTCTTCGCGCCCTACGCCCGCTACCGCAAGGCCTTCGGCGACACGCTGGAGCCGGTGTTCGAATCGCCCGAATGGCTGGTGGTCGCGGTGAACACCACGCGCTGGTACCGGCACGAAGACGGGGCGGTCTCCGCGGCGCAGGTGGAGCGGGTGGCGCAGCGGCTGGAAGCGGCCGCGCCTTCGCAGGTGCGGGTGGTGGTGACGCACCAGCCGGTGATGGTCACGCGCACGCAGGACCTGGGCAACCGCCTGCACGGGCGCGAACGGGCCGTGGCGCGCTGGAGCGCGGCCGGCGCCGACCTGATCATGGGCGGGCACATCCACCTGCCCTTCGTGCGGCCGCTGCACGACGCGTTCTCGGGCTGCGCGCGCACGGCATGGGCGGTGCAGGCCGGCACGGCCATCTCGTCGCGCGTGCGGGCGGGCCATCCCAATTCGGTGAACGTGGTGCGCGCGGACATGGCCGGCGGCAAGCGCGCATGCCGGGTGGAGCGCTGGGACTACGTGGCGAGCGACAAGGCCTTCGGCTGCGCCGAAGTATTCGGGCTTTCCCTTGCCAGCGAAGCGACGCGGCCTTAGGGTGCGCCGCATGTCGACCGAAGCCTCCCTTTCTCCCCCCCTTTCTCCCCCCCTTGTCATCGCTGCCCAGCAGCTCGGCGCCCATGCGCTGCCCTGGTTCCTCTCACTCCTCGCGGTTGCGGTACTCGGTGCCGGCGCGGTCTGTCATGTGCTGCAGAAGCGCCACTTCAAGGCGCAGGACACCGAAGAGCCCAGCGAACCGCGCATCGCGCTCGGGCTCGCGTCGGGCTTCGTGCTGATTCTTCTGGCCTCCAGCCTGTTCGCCTGGATCGCCTCGAACATTTCCGACGGCCGCGTGCTGGGCCAGGCCGACCATGCGCTGACCGACACCATCGCCGCGCAGTTGCCGTGGACCGCGCTGGTGGTGTTCAGCTGGGTCACGCACCTCGGTGACGCGGCCTTCCTCGCACCGGTGTGCGTCCTGGTGGCGGCCACGCTGTGGTGGCACCGGCACCGCGCCCTGGCACTGGGCTGGGTGCTGGCCCTGGGCGGCATCGTGGTGCTGAACCCCGCCCTCAAGCACATCTTTGCGCGGGCGAGGCCGCTGCACGACCACGGCCTGGCGCTGGAGACGAGCTACAGCTTTCCCAGCGGCCACAGCGCGGGCGCGATCGTGAGCTACGGGATGCTGCTGTACCTGCTGCTGCGCACGCTGCCGCCGCGCTGGCACGTGCCCGGCGCGATGGCCGCCGCGGGGGCCATCGTCACCATCGCCTGCAGCCGCATCTTCTTGCAGGTGCACTTTGCAAGCGACGTGGCGGCCGGCCTGCTGACCGGCCTGGCCTGGCTGCTCGTGTGCGTGAGCAGCCTGGAATACGCGCGGCACCGGGAGCTGCGGCGCGCGCTGGCCTGAGCTCGGCGCTCCGGGTTTCACCAGAAACACCGCGGAACCGGCTTCGCCGGGCCGCAGGTGTTGCCCCCGGAAGGGGGAAGGAGGCTACGCGAAGCGAGCAAGCCTGGGGGAGATCAGTATTCCCAGAAGATGCGCTGCAGTTCCTTGGTGTCGCTGGTCTTGGTCAACGCGACCATCGCCAGGATGCGCGCCTTCTGCGGACGCAGGTCGTGGGCCACCACCCAGTCGTACTTGTCGTCGGGCTGCTCGGCGTTGCGGATCACGAAGCCGTCGGGCACGCGCGAGCTGCGAATGACGATCACGCCGTCGGCGCGTGCCTTCTGCAGGTTCGGCACGATGCGGTCGGCCACCGAGCCGTTGCCCGTGCCGCCGTGGATCAGCGCCTTGACGCCGCTCCTGGCAATGGCGTCGATGGCGACGGAAGACACGCCTTCATAACCCATGGCAATTTCCACCGGCGCCAGCGCGCTGATGCTGTCGATGTCGAACTCCGAGTTCATGGTGTGGCGCTTGACCGGCGCGCGGAACCAGTAGTTCTTGCCCTCGACGATCATGCCCAGCGGGCCCCATTGGCTGGAGAAGGCGCTGGTCTTGATGTTGACGTTCTTGCTCACGTCGCGGCCGCTGTCGATGTTGTCGTTCATCGTCACCAGCACGCCCTTGCCCATGGCGTCCTTGCTGCCCGCCACGTTCACCGCGTCGTACAGGTTGAGCGCGCCGTCGGCCGACAGCGCCGTGCCCGGGCGCATCGAGCCGACCACCACGATCGGCTTGGCGGTGTGCACCGTGAGCGTCAGGAAGTAGGCGGTTTCCTCGAGCGTGTCGGTGCCGTGCGTGATGACGATGCCGTCCACGTCGGGCTGCTTCGACAGTGCCGAGACGCGCTTGGCCAGCGTCAGCAGGTTGTCGTTGGTGAGGCTTTCGGACGCCACCTGGAACACCTGCTCGCCGCGCACGTTGGCGACCTTGGCCAGTTCCGGCAAGCCGGCGATGAGCTTTTCCACACCGACCTTGGCCGCCGCGTAGGTGGCGCTGTTGACAGCCGAGGCGCCGGCGCCGGCGATGGTGCCGCCGGTGGCCAGGATCACCACGTTGGGTAGAGCCTGCTGGGCCTGCGCGAGCGCGCTGGCCGCCAGCAGTGCGGTGCCGGCCGCGAAGGCCCTGAAACGGGGAGAAAGGTACATGGAGAGCTCCTGTGTTGAAGTGGATTCTTTCGAGGCGGCGAGGAAGATACATGAACCATGCCCGCGCGCTCCGCGCACTCATGCCGCCATGGCATGCGGCCATGCGCCAGGGTTACCATCGACCGCGCGCGACCACTCCACGCGCCGCGCACCCAGCCGCCTTTGCCCGTCATGAACGCCGATTCCGCCGCCCTTCCCGCCTCCACAGCCCAGGAAATGCCCGCCCCCGACGGCCCGCTCTCGCGTGCGCGTCCCGGGCGCGAACGCATCATGGCGGCGATCCGCACCGCGGCGGTCGCCGAGTTCAGCCTGCACGGGCTGAAGGGCACCTCCACCCAGGCCATCGCGGCGCGCGCGGGCCTGACCAAGCCCCAGCTGCACTACTACATCGTCGGCAAGGAAGAGCTCTACGAAGAGCTGCTGATGCAGGTGCTGCACGCGTGGAAGGTGGTGTTCTCGTTCGAGGACGCCAGCGACCCGGCAACTGTGCTGGGCGACTACATCCGCAAGAAGCTCGACCACGCCATCGACAGCCCCGAGATGTCGCGCATCTTCACGCGCGAGATTCTCGACGGCGGGCGCAACCTCGACCGCTACTGGCCCAACGCGCGGGCCTGGACGCAGAAGAAGGTGGACATCATCAACGGCTGGATCGCGCGCGGGCAGATGCGGCCGCTGGACGCGCGCATCCTGCTGATGCACATCTGGGCCATGACCCAGAGCTATGCCGACTACGCCATTCAGGCGCGCGTGATGCTCGGCCTGCCGCCCGACGCGCCCATCGAACGCGAACCGATCGCGCGCGAACTCGTGGCGTTCGTGCTGGGCGGCTGCGGCATCAAGCCCTGAGCAGAGGCTGCACCGCCTACAGCCCGTAGACGATCCACGCGCCGTCCGGCGACGCGGGCAGCTTGAGCGTGGTCTCGCCGATGCGCTCGAACCGGTAGGCGCGCCCACCGATGACGATCGACTTCATGTTGGTCCACACCCGGTAGTCGTAGCCCTCGGCCGTCGGCGTGACCTGCAGCACCCGGAACACGGGCGGCACGACCACGGTGATGCGCAACCGGGCGCTCGCGCTTTCACCGCCGCTGCCGGACTCCGCCGGGCACGGCAGCGGCACAAGCACCAGCGCCGCAACGAGCAGCGCGGCTGCCGCGACATGAAAGCGGCGCCCGGTTGGAAGCCGACTTCCCGTCATGCAAGCCCGATCCGTCAATTGAGAGGTGAAGGGCGCCACCACGGCACCCTGCTCTCGCATATCGGCAGCGCGGGGGAAAGTTGAAGGCTGCCGACGCGCACTGCAGGCGTTCGGCGTCATCGCAACCGGCCCTGCGGCCTACGTACGGCGCGCGATACGGGGGCTAGAACCGAAGGTTTCCAACGTCCCCTCCAGGAGCACCCCCATGGCCAGCCAACCGAAAACCACACCCGCGCGCGCCGAGGTCCAGCCGGACCTGAAGCAACCCAGCCACGAGACCCAGCGCTACGGCGAAATCGTGAAGCTGCCCAACGGCCTGTCCGAAAAGGTCTGCAAGCAGAGCGTGGCGTTGCTGAACCAGTGCCTGGCCGACACCATCACCCTGCGCGACATGTACAAGAAGCACCACTGGCAGGTGGTGGGCCCGACCTTCAACCAGCTGCACCTGATGTACGACCAGCACTTCGAAGCGCAGGTGCTGCTGGTCGACATCCTGGCCGAACGCATCCAGCTGCTGGGCGGCATCGCGCTGGCCATGGCGGGCGACATCGCCGAGACCACGAAGATCGCGCGCCCCCCGCGCGGACGCGAACCGGCCGCGGTGCAGCTGCGCCGCCTGGCCGAAGCGCACGAGCACATCATCATCGAGGCGCGCAAGGCGGCCGACGAGGTCGACGAGGCGGGCGACCCGGGCAGCAACGATGTGTTCGTGAGCAATGTGCTGCGCACCAACGAGCTGCAGGTGTGGTTCCTGACGGAGCACCTCGTCGCGGCCTCGCCCGTGACCTCCTGATCCTCTGAACGCCCGGCGGGGCGCAGCAGCCCCGCCGGATGGTGCTTTTTTCGCGCAGGGCCCCCGGCCCGTCGCGCGCCCCAAGCCGGTGCACCCGGATTGGCACGTCGCTTGCATAACCTGACCACTTGCTCTGATTAAGCGGTCAAACACACCATGCGCGTGCTCGTCGTCTACTGCCACCCGGTCGAAACCAGCTTCCATGCCGCCCTGCACCAGGAGGTGCTGAAGAACCTGCGCGCCGCCGGGCACGAGGTGGACGACTGCGACCTCTATGCCGAGGGCTTCAACCCGGTACTGTCGCGCGAGGAGCGCCTGGGCTACCACGACGTGCCGGCCAACCAGCTGCCGCTGAAGTCCTACGTGGAGCGGCTGCAGTGGGCCGAGGGCATCGTGTTCTGCTTTCCGACCTGGTGCTTCGGCCTGCCGGCCATGCTCAAGGGCTACTTCGACCGGCTCTTCATGCCGGGCGTGGCCTTCGACATCAGCGACCCGGCCAACGTGAAGCCGATGCTCACGCACATCAAGCGCATCAGCGCCGTGGTCACCTACGGCCGGCCGCGCTGGGTGGCCATGTACATGGGCGACCCGCCGCGCAAGATCGTGACGCGGTACATGAAACGGCTCACCGGCTGGGGCGCCAAGGTGGACTACCACGCCCACTACCACATGAACGTGGCGACCGAGCCCCAGCTCAAGCGCTTCATGGCGCGCGTGGGCCAGGCCATGGCGCGCTTCGCATGAGCGCGCAAGGCCCCGCGCCCACGCGCCTCGACAACGTGCGGCTGCCGCGCTGGCTGCTGCCGACCGACTGGCCCCAGCGCGACGGCGTGCCGGTGCTGGCGCGCGTGGCCATCGAAGCCGGCCGCTTTCAGTCGGTGCGCCCGGTGGCCGACGAAGACACCCACACCCCCTCGGGCTGGGACGTGGCCGGCACGCTGGCCCTGCCCGGCTTCGTCGACGCCCACACGCACCTGGACAAGGCCTTCACCCTGCCGCGCATGAAGCAGGTGCAGCCCGGCCTGCTGGGCGCCATCGACGCGATGCTGGCCGACCGCGTGCACTGGACGCCCGCCGACGTGCGCGAGCGCGCCGCACGCGGCCTGCAGTGGGCCTGGGAATGCGGCACCACGCACGTGCGCACGCACGTCGACTGGTGGGAGCCCGACACGCTGCCCATGGCCTGGCCCGTGATGGCCGAGCTGGCGCAGGAGTGGGCCGGCAGGGTGCGCCTGGAGCAGGTGAGCCTCATCAAGCTGCCGCTGTTCGAAGACGCGGCGCAGGCCCTGCGCCTGGCAAGGCAGGTCAAGGCCACCGGGCCGCATGCGCTGCTGGGCGGCTTCGTGCACTCCACCAACTGGAGCGAGAACGCGCTGCGCAACCTGCTGGTGTCGGCACAGGCCTGCGAGCTGGACATCGACCTGCACGTGGACGAGGAGCTCAACGCCGCGGCCGTCGGTCTGCAGACCACGGCACGCATCCTGCGCGAGATCGGCTACGAAGGCCGCGTGGTCTGCGGCCACATCTGCGCGCTGGCGGCCCAGCCCGAGGCGCAGGCCTTCGCCACGCTGGACGCGGTGGCGCGCGCGCCGATCACGGTGGTCTCCCTGCCCGCCACCAACCTGCTGCTGCAGGACGCCGTCACCGGGCGCACGCCGCGGCTGCGCGGCATCACGCTGGTGAAGGAAGCGCGCGAGCGCGGCATTCCGCTGCTGTTCGCGAGCGACAACGTGCAGGACCCCTTCTGCCGGCTCGGCAGCTTCGACCCGGTGGAGGCGCTGGGCACGGCCGCGCTGGTGGCGCAGCTCGACGAGCCCTTCGACACATGGTCGCAGGCGCTGTGCCGCGGCGACTGGCTGCGGCGCTCGCCGGCGCCGGCCCATCCCACGCTGGTCGGCCAGGCGGCCGACCTGGTGCTCTTCACCGACGCCGACCGCCACGGCTGGCCCTCGCGCACCGCGAGCCGCGTGGTGCTGCGCGACGGCCGCGTGGCGCGCGGCGCCGTGCCCGCGGCGTGGCTGCAGCGCACCGGCGACGCACTTTGCGTTCAGTGACCCCACACACGAACCACCGACAAGGACCCCCATGCTCCACGGCTACATTCCGCCCCACCGCTTCCTGCCCTACCTGAGCTGGACCGAGATCGCCGCGCTGCCCGACCGCGAGAACACCGTCATCGTGCTGCCCTGCGGCGCCATCGAGCAGCACGGCCCGCACCTGCCGTGCTCGGTCGACAGCGTGATCAGCTCGGGCGTGATGGGCAAGGCGCTGGAAAAGCTGCCGGCCGACGTGCGCGCCTTCGCGCTGCCGACCATCACCTACGGCAAGTCGGAAGAGCACCTGCACTTTCCCGGCACCATGACGCTGACCGGCACCACGCTGCTGTCGACGGTGATCGAGATCGGCGAGTCGGTCTACCGCTCGGGCTTTCGCAAGCTGCTGTTCGCCAACGGCCACGGCGGCCAGCCGCAGGTGCTGGAGATGGCGGCGCGCGAACTGCGGCTGCGCCACGGCGACTTCGTGATCGTGCCGCACGGCGTGTCACGCCTGCCCAGCGCGGCGAGCAAGCAGGTGAGCGAGCAGGAGAAGAAGCTCGCGATGCATGCGGGCCACTCCGAGACCGCGCTGATGCTGGCCCTGGCGCCCGACACGGTGCACATGGAGCGCGCGGTGGCCAATTTTCCGCCGCCCTTTCCCATCAAGCTGCTGTCGGCCGACGGCCGCCCGGCCTGCGCGTGGACCGCGCGCGACTTCGGCCCGAGCGGTGTGATCGGCGACCCGACCACGGCCACGCGCGAGCAGGGCGAGGAAATCCTGGACACGCTTTCCGACAGCTGGGCCCAGGCGCTGACCGAGCTGTACGCGCTGCGCTGGGTGGTGCGCGAAGAGGCGACCTGGGAGCGCGGCCACCAGCAGGGTTTCATCCAGCAACGCTTCGAGCCCGCCTGAGCCCGGTTTTTGCATCGCCCCCTTCACCGTTTTCCCTTTTTCAACTTTCCCAGCCTTCGAGAGGTCTACTTCATGCGCTCCTTCGCACTGTCCCTGGCCGGCGCCGCCGCCATCGCCTTCCTTGCCGCGGCGCCCGCGCAGGCCGAAGACAAGTTCACCTACATGACCAACTGGTACGCGCAGGCCGAGCACGGCGGCTTCTACCAGGCGGTGGCGCAGGGCATCTACAAGAAGTACGGCCTGGACGTGACCATCAAGATGGGCGGCCCGCAGGTCAACATCACGCAGATGATGGCCGCCGGCCAGGCCGACTGCATCATGGGTTCGAGCGACATCCAGATGATGCAGGTGCGCGAAGGCGGCGTGCCGGTGGTGAACGTGGCGGCCTTCTTCCAGAAGGACCCGCAGGTGCTGATCGCGCACGACGACGTGAAGAAGTTCGAGGACCTCAAGGGCAAGACGCTGCTCATCGGCGCGCAGGCGCAGCGCGGCTACTGGCCCTGGCTGAAGGCCAAGTTCGGCTTCACCGACGAGCAGACGCGCCCCTACACCTTCAACATCCAGCCCTTCGTGGCGGACAAGAACGCCGCGCAGCAGGGCTACCTGACCTCCGAGCCCTACGCCATTCAAAAGGCCGGCGTGAAGAGCACGGTGCTGATGTTCAGCGACCACGGCTTCCCGGCGTACGCCACCACGGTGTCGTGCATGGAGAAGACGCTGAAGGACCGCAACAAGCAGGTCGCCGCGTTCGTGAAGGCCTCGGCCGAAGGCTGGAAGAGCTACCTGGCCGACCCGGCGCCCGCCAACGCGCTGATCAAGAAGGACAACCCCAACATGACCGACGACCAGCTGGCCTACAGCGTGGCCAAGCTCAAGGAGATGGGAATGATCACCGGCGGCGACGCAGCCAAGCTGGGCATCGGCGTGATCACCGACGCGCGCACCAAGGCGAGCTACGACTTCCTGGTGACGGCCAAGCTGCTCGACCCCGCCAAGGTGGACCTGGCCAAGACCTACACGACCGAGTTCGTGAAGGACGCCAAGGTTCTGCCCTGACACCCTGGACCTTGTTCAGCCCTGAAACCAGGCGGCCGCGCGTTGCGGCCGTTCTCGAAAGGCCCTTTGCATGAATCGCATCGAACCCCACACGCTGGCACCGCCGCCGGAACTCGCGCCGTCGGTGCCCGCCGTCGAAATTCTCTCGGCCGAGAAGACCTACCCCAACGGCACGCAGGCGCTGCTGCCGGTGGACCTGTCGATCGCCGAGGGCGAGTTCGTCACCTTGCTGGGGCCCTCGGGCTGCGGCAAGAGCACGCTGCTGAAGATGGTGGCGGGCATGCTCGAACCCAGCGACGGCCGCCTGCTGGTGTGGCGCAAGCCGGTGAGCCAGCTGCACGACAGCCAACGCAAGATGTCGTTCGTGTTCCAGTCGGCCACGCTGATGCCCTGGGCCAGCGTGCAGACCAACGTGCGCCTGCCGCTCGACCTGGCCGGCGTGCCGCGCAAGGAGGCCGATGCGCGCGTCGCGGAATCGCTCGCGCTGGTGGGGCTGGAGAAGTTTGCGAATGCGCTTCCCCGTGCGCTCTCGGGTGGCATGCAGATGCGCGTGTCGATTGCGCGCGGCCTGGTCACGCAGCCCGACCTGCTGCTGATGGACGAGCCCTTCGGCGCGCTCGACGAAATCACGCGCCACAAGCTCGACGCCGACCTGCTCGACCTGTGGCGCAAGAAGAAGCTCACGGTGATCTTCGTGACGCACTCCATTCACGAGGCGGTGTTCCTGTCGAGCCGCGTGGTGATGATGGCCGCGCGGCCCGGCCGCGTGGTGGAGCAGTTCCAGATCGACGAGCCCTATCCGCGCAGCGCCGACTTCATGGTCACGCCCGAGTTCGCGCGCTACGCCAAGAAGCTGCAGGACAGCCTGCTGCGCGCCAGCACCACCGAAGAGGAGGCGGCGCCATGAAACCCGCGAAGAAGCCGAGCCGCCCCCTGCTGAGCCAGCCGCGCGTGCAGCGCGTGCTGTACCCGGTGCTCATCGGCGTGGTGCTGGTGGCGCTGTGGCAATGGATGGTGGTGGCGATGGAGCTGCCGCCCTACCTGGTGCCCTCGCCCTACCTGATGATGCAGACGCTGGTGACCGACTGGGCGCCGCTGGGCAACGCGCTGCTGGTCACGCTGAAGATCACGGTGCTGTCGTTCCTGCTGGCCACGGTGGCGGGCGTGCTGATCTCGTTCCTGTTCGTGCAGAGCAAGCGCATCGAGACCGCGCTCTTTCCGTACGCCGTGCTGCTGCAGGTGACGCCCATCGTGGCAGTGGCGCCGCTGATCATCATCTGGGTGAAGAACCCGGTGGCGGCCATGACGGTGTGCGCGGCGCTGGTGGCGCTCTTTCCCATCATCAGCAACACGACGCTGGGCCTGCGCAGCATCGACCCCGACCTGCAGAGCTACTTCAAGCTGAACCGCGCCACGCGCTGGCAGCAGCTGGTGCGCCTGCGCATTCCGAGCGCGCTGCCCTACTTCTTCGGCGGGCTGCGCATCTCGAGCGGGCTGGCGCTCATCGGCGCGGTGGTGGCCGAGTTCGTGGCCGGCACGGGCGGCTCGGGCGCAGGGCTGGCGTACCAGATCCTGCAGGCGGGCTTCCAGCTGAACATTCCGCGCATGTTCGCCGCCCTGCTGCTCATTTCCCTTACCGGTGTCGCGCTCTTCGTGCTGATGGCCTGGCTCACCAAGGTGGCGCTGGGCTCGTGGCATGCGAGCGAACTTTCCCAGGATTGACCTAGACCATGAACGCTCCCGCATCCGTCATCGAGCAACTGCTGCTCGAACTCCCCGACCTCGACTGGATCACCGACGAAGGCCGCGTCACGCGGCTGTCGCAAGACTTCTCGTGGTTCAGCCCGGTGCTCACGCGTCAGCTGAAGGACAAGCGCGCCGACGTGGTCGTGCGCCCGCGCACTGAAGAAGAAATCCGTTCGGTGGTCGGCGCCTGCGCACGCCGCGGCGTGCCGATCACCATCCGCGGCAGCGGCACCGGCAACTACGGCCAGACCACGCCGCTCGCGGGCGGCGTGGTGCTCGACATGACGGGCTACAACGCCTGCCTGTGGGTGCGGCCCGGCGTGGCGCGCGCGCAGGCCGGCATCCGCCTGGGCGAGCTCGAGAAGCAGACCCGGCCCACCGGGCAGGAGATGCGCTGCGTGCCCTCCACCTACCGAAGCGCCACGCTGGGCGGCCTGTTCGGCGGCGGCTTCGGCGGCGTGGGCTCCATCAACTACGGGCCGCTGAGCGCGCCGGGCAACGTGATCGGCATTCGCGCGATGACCATCGAGGCGGAGCCGCAGATGGTCGAGCTGCGCGGCCCCGACGCCATGCGCATGCACCACCTGTGGGGTACCAACGGCCTCGTGCTGGAGCTGGAGATTGCACTGGCACCCGCGCACCCGTGGCTGGAGACGCTGGTGACCTTCGACAGCTTCGAGAACGCGCTGAACTTCGCGGACAAGCTGGCGAACGCGCCCGGCATCGTGAAGCGCGGCGTCACCTTCTTTGCGGCGCCGGTCGGCGACCACCTGGCGCAACTGGCGGCGCATTTGCCCAAGGGCTGCCACACGGTGCTCTCGCTGGTGGCCGAGTCGAACGAGCCCGCCATGATGCTGCTGGTGGAAGCGCACGGCGGCACGGTGGGCTACCGCAAGACGGCCGCCGAAGTGCAAAAGAGCAACCGCACGCTGATGGAGTTCACCTGGAACCACACCACGCTGCACGCACTGAAGATCGACCCGACGCTGACCTACCTGCAGAGCGGCTTCATTCCCGGCAAGCATGTCGAGCAGATCATCGAGATGGAGAAGCTGCTGGGCGGCGAGGTGATGATGCACGTCGAGTTCCTGCGCAACGTGGGCGGCCTGCTGACCTGCAGCGGCCTGCAGCTGGTGCGCTTCAGCACCGAGGAGCGGCTGAACGAGATCATCGACATCCACCGCGCGCACAACGTGCACATCAACAACCCGCACGTGAACATCGTGGAAGACGGCAAGGCCGGCGGGCCGCTGCCGCCGGAAGTCATCGAAGTGAAGAAGCGCTTCGACCCGATGGGCTTGCTGAACCCCGGCAAGCTGCGCGACTGGCCGGTGAAGGCCGCGCAGCCCGCCTGAGCCTCAGCGCCGGCGGCGGCCGAGCGCGAAGGCCGCGGCCACGATGGCCATCGCGAGGATCCACAGCGGCCACAGGCCGAAGGGCGCCACCCAGCGCGCATACGGCGTGAGCCCGCGCCGGCCTTCGACGCTGGCCTCGAGCACACCGCGCGTGAGGCGCGGCAGCGCGTGCGTCACGCGGCCTTCGGCGTCGATGACGACCGTGGCGCCGGTGTTGGTGGCACGCACCATGGGCCGTGCGAATTCGAGTGCGCGCATGCGCGAGATGGACAGGTGCTCGTCGATCGCCACCGAGTCGCCGAACCACGCGATGTTGCTCACGTTCAGCAGGATGGTGGGGGCGGTGGCCTGGTCCTTGAAGTTGGCGCCGATCTCGTCGCCGAACAAGTCCTCGTAGCAGATGTTCGGCGCAATGCGCTGGCCCTGCCACAGGAACTGCGCCTGCGCGAGGCCGCCGCGCGCGAAGTCGCCCAGCGGAATATTCATCATCTGGATGAACCAGCGAAAGCCCGTGGGAATGAATTCGCCGAAGGGCACGAGGTGGTGCTTGCTGTACGTGTAGGCCTGCGCGGCGCCGGGCCGGAAGCCGAGCACCGAGTTGCTGTAGGTGCCTTGTCCGCCCATCGGCAGGCCGACGATGGCGGCCTGCGTGCCCTGGCTGTAGCGCGCCTGGATGGCTTCGAGGTAACCCGCCGGCAACTGCTGCGGCAACAGCGGCAAGGCGGTCTCGGGCGTCACCACGAGCGAGGCCTTGGCGTCGCGCAGCTGTTCGCCATACCAGCGCAGCGCGGTCTCGATGCCGCCACCGGGAACGAATTTTTCGTCCTGCGGGATGTTGCCCTGCAGCAGCGCGACCTGGAGCTTGCCGGTCGCGCCCTTGTCGCCTTGCACGTCGCTGCGCAGCGAAGGCACCAGGTGCGGCACGGCGAACACCAGCGCGATGAGCACCAGACCTTGCGCGAACTCGGCGGTGCGAACGGGCCGATGCAGCGCGACCAGGGCCGCGACCAGCGCCGCCGCCGCGCCGATGCCATACACGCCCACCCACGGCGCCAGCGCAGCCAGCGGCCCCTCGACATGCGCATAGCCGCCGGCGCCCCACGGGAAACCCGTGAACCAGCTGCCGCGCACGAGCTCGGCCAGTGTCCACAGCGCCGCGAAGACGAGCGCCCCCGTCACCCGCCCCTTGGGGCCGCGCACCACGAACCATGCGGCAGCCGCGGCGTAGTAGAGCCCGAGCGCCGCGGCCAGCGCCACCACGGCGATGACGGCCAAGGGCGCCGGCAAGCCGCCGTAGGTGTGCAGGGAAATGAAGAGCCACCAGAAGCTGCCGGTGAGCCAGGTGGTCGAGAAGAGCCAGCCGTGCAGGCCGGCACGGCGCCAGCCCGCGCCCTGTGCGCGCAGGCCGTCGAGCAGCCACACCAGCGCGCCCAGCGACAGGAGCTGCAGCCACCAGAGCGGCCGGCCGTCGGCCGGCCATGCGATGGAGAGCGCCTGCGCCAGCCCGGCCAACCCGAAACCGAGGATGCGGAACCAGGCGGCCTGGGGGGAGGCGGGCACACCTTGCGCCGTGCGCGCCGTCGCTGCTGCGGGCAGCGGCATCAGTCGGCCGCGTCGCCGCCGCGGGCCGGCGACACCTTGAACCAGCGCACGGCGCCGCCCTTGGTGTGCAGCACCACGAAGTCGAAGCCGCCCATGGCGTGGTGCTCGCCGCGCTTGGGCACGTGGCCCATCTCGTGCGCGATGAGGCCGCCGATGGTGTCGAAGTCTTCGCTGAGCTGTTCTTCGTCGAAGGTGATGCCGAAGGCCTCGGCCACGCGCTCGATGGGCGTGTCGCCCGAGACGCGGTAGGTGTGGTCGGCCAGTCCGAAGATGTCGCCCTCGTCCTCGGCGATGTCGAACTCGTCCTCGATCTCCCCGACGATCTGTTCGAGCACGTCCTCGATGGTGATGAGCCCGGCCACGCGGCCGAACTCGTCGATGACGATGGCCAGGTGGTTGCGGTTGCCGCGGAACTCGCGCAGCAGGTCGTTCAGGCCCTTGCTTTCGGGCACGAAGGTGGCCGGGCGCAGCAGCGCGCGGATGTTCAGGCCCGGCGCGCGCTGCAGCTTGAGCAGGTCCTTGGCGAGCAGGATGCCGATGATGTTTTCTTTTTCGCCCTCGTACACCGGAAAGCGCGAGTGCGCGGTGTCGATGACGAGGTGCAGCAACGCGTCGTAGGGCGCGTCGATGTTCACCAGGTCCATGCGCGGCGCGGCGACCATCACGTCGCCGGCGGTCATGTCGGCCATGCGCAGCACGCCTTCGAGCATCACGCGCGACTCGGCGCCGATCACCTCGTTGTCCTCGGCGTCCGCCAGGGTTTCGATCAGCTCGTCGCGCGAGTCTGGTCCGGGGTGGATGAATTCGGCGAGCTTCTGCAGAAAGCCGCGTTTGTCTTCCCGTTCAACGGGAGCGCGTTCAGGGTGAGGTTCGGCCACTGCGGGAGGGCTTAGTTGAGGAGGGGCAAGGATAACGGATTGCACATGACCGGCGCCATCGCACGGGCGTCACACGCCGTTCGGCGCCCCTGCGCGGGCTCAGGAGCCCGATTTTCTGCGCGCGGCGCGCATGCCGCTGCGCACTTCCTGCAGGCTTGCCAGGAAGGACCAGAACTGCTTGGCGCGGCTCTTGAGGGCGAAGTCGACCGCGGCGTAGTGCGCCAGGGCAATTTCGCTCATGCGGCTGTCGAAGGTGGCGCTGGGCAGTTGCAGATGGGCTTCGGCCTCGGCGCCGCTGCGCACCACGGTCGCGCCGGCGTTGCGGGCGATTTTCAGCATGGCGGCGTTTTCGCTCAGCGCATGAATGAAGAGCATGCCCACGCCTTCGTTGCGCGCCACCACCACGGCGCGCTCGAACAGGCGGGCACCGTAGCCCCGGCCGCGGGCGTGCGCCGAGACGGACACGCCGAACTCGGCGCAGTCGCTGTGCTGGTCGCCGGGCGCGAAGGCCAGGTGCGCCATCGCAATGAGGTCAAGTCGACGGTTGTAGATGCCGAAGAGCTCGTCGCGCTCGAAGTCGAGGCCGTCGACGTAGCGCTGCACCTGTTCATCGGCCGCCGCATAGCCGAAGCGCAGGTAGCGGTCGTGCGGGGTCAGGTCGAGCAGGTGGCGCGCGATGCGCTCGCGTTCGCGCGGGCCGATCGAGCGGATCGGCACCATCACGGGTTGAGGCGCGCTGGCGGCGCGTGGTTGCGCCTCAACCATCGGCGCCCTGAGGAAAGAGCCGAGGCCGAGAGACGCTATGAGGAGGGTCTTGGCGGTGAGCATGGTTCGAATTTAAGGGTTTTCCCTTAATCAGCAAGTCCGCAAGGTCAATCGCCGGACACATTCGTGAACCAATGCCGCAGCGCGTGGCGCTCGCGCAACCGGATGTGGCTAAACCGGCACAGCTGTGGTGGCCTTGACACGGTCGAGCACGAAGCTGGTCTTGCAGTCCTGCACGCTGGGGTGCTTGAGCAGGGTGTCCATGATGAAGCGGCTGTAGTGGGCCATGTCGGCCACCACCACGCGCAGCAGGTAGTCCATGTCGCCGGTGAGGGCGGCGCACTCCACCACCTCGGGCCAGGTCTGCACGCTGGCGCGGAACAGGTCCATCGGGTTGCGCTTGTGGCTTTCGGTGTGCTTCTCGAGCCGCACGTTGAGGTAGGCGGTGAGCCCCAGGCCGACGGCTTCGGGCTGGACCAGCGCCACGTAGCGGTCGATGACCTTGTGCTCCTCGAGCCGCTTGACGCGGCGCAGCACCGCGCTGGGCGACAGGCTGACCTGCTCGGCGATCTGGTCATAGGTGGCGCGCCCGTCTGCTTGCAGCATGCGCAAAATGAGCCTATCAATCTTGTCTAGTGCTTCCATTCTTCTATTTTTGCAGTTTTACTGCGCGATGGCCAGGCTGAGCGCCCGGAAACGCAGAAAACCTGAGAGGCATTCGGCCTACATTGCATGACCGGCCGACTTCGCCCCGACGTCGCGCCTTATTCATCGAAACCCCACCTCTTTCGGAGACCGCACATGAGCCATGCCGACGCACCCGCCTTCACCCCCTGGGACAACCCCATGGGCACCGACGGTTTCGAATTCATCGAGTACGCGGCACCCGATCCGGTCGCCATGGGCAAGGTCTTCGAGCGCATGGGCTTCACGGCCGTGGCCAAGCACCGCCACAAGAATGTGCTGCTGTACCGCCAGGGCACGATCAACTTCATCCTGAACGCGGAGCCCGACTCCTTCGCGCAGAAATTCGCGCGCGAGCACGGCCCGAGCGTGTGCGCCATCGCGTTCCGCGTGCAGGACGCCAAGCAGGCGTACGAGCGCGCCACCTCGCTCGGTGCCTGGGGCTTCGCCGACAAGGCCGGCCCTGGCGAGTTGAACATCCCCGCCATCAAGGGCATCGGCGACAGCCTGATCTACCTGGTGGACCGCTGGCCCGGCAAGAACGGCGCCAAGCCCGGCGACATCGGCAACATCGGCTTCTACGACGTCGACTTCGAGGCCTTGCCCGGCATCGCGCCGGAGCAGGCGCTGTCGCCGTTCGGCAACGGACTGACCTACATCGACCACCTGACGCACAACGTCTACCGCGGCCGCATGAACGTCTGGGCCGGCTTCTACGAAAAGCTCTTCAACTTCCGCGAGATCAAGTACTTCGACATCGAAGGCCAGGTCACAGGCGTGAAGAGCAAGGCCATGACCAGCCCCTGCGGCAAGATCCGCATCCCGATCAACGAAGAGGGCAAGGAACAGGCCGGCCAGATCCAGGAGTACCTGGACATGTACAAGGGCGAAGGCATCCAGCACATCGCCATGGGCTCGGACGACCTGTACGCGACCGTCGACGAACTGCGCGCCAAGGGCGTCACGCTGCTGGACACCATCGACACGTACTACGAACTGGTCGACAAGCGCATCCCCGAGCATGGCGAGAGCGTGGCGGAGCTGCAGAAGCGCAAGATCCTGATCGACGGCAAGAAGGACGCGCTGCTGCTGCAGATCTTCAGCGAGAACCAGCTCGGACCGATCTTCTTCGAGTTCATCCAGCGCAAAGGCGACGACGGCTTCGGCAACGGCAACTTCAAGGCGCTGTTCGAGAGCATCGAGCTCGACCAGATGCGCCGCGGCGTGCTGAGCGCCGCAAAATAAGGCTCCTTCCCTACTGCTCCAGGAGCCCGGCATGCGCAGCTGCACGTTTTCGATCGGTCTGACTTCCATCGCGGCGGCAGCCGCCGTTCTTTCCGGCTGCGCGATGTCGCCCTCGGGGCCGGTGGCCCCCGCGGCCATGCCGCTGGTGGCCGGCTCGCACCTCGATTCCGTGCAGAAGGCTGCGGTGCTTCGCATCTGCACGCCGGGCGACTACAAGCCCTTCAGCTTCCAGAAAACCGACGCCTCGTTCGAAGGCATCGACGTCGACCTGATGACGGGCTTCAGCGCCAGCCTGGGTGCCAAGCCCGAGTGGGTCAAGACCACCTGGGCCAACCTGCTGCCCGACCTGGCCGCCGGCAAGTGCGACATCGCCGTGGGCGGCGTGTCGGTCACCACGGAGCGGCAGAAGCGCGCCTTCTTCAGCGCGCCCTACATGGTCAACGGCAAGACGCCCATTGCGCGCTGCGCCGACGTGGGCAAATACCAGAGCGTGGCGGCCATCGACCAACCGTCGGTGCGCGTCATCTTCAACCCGGGCGGCAGCAATGAACGTTTCGCCCGCGCCAACTTCAAGCAGGCCAAGCTCACGCTGCACGGCGAGAACGTGACGATCTTCGACGAGATCCTTGCCAACCGCGCCGACGTGTTCGTGACCGAAGCGGCCGAGGCCATCACGCAGCAAAAGCTCAAGCCGGGCCTGTGCGCGGTCAACCCCGACAAGCCGCTGCAGTACGGCGAAATGGCCTGGATGCTGCCGCGCGACGACGTGGCCTTCAAATCGTACGTCGACCAATGGCTGCACCTGCAGCAGGCCGGCGGTGACTTCCAGCGCACGATGGACCGCTGGCTCAAATAACTCTCTAGCGATCGTTTTCATTCATGGACTCCCCTGCCGCCGCCGTTGTCACTCCCGCTGTCACGCCCGCTGTGTACGGCGCCTCGGACCGCCCGCCGCGCGGCGACTACTCGCGCGGCGGCACCGTGCTGGCCGACTACACCTGCCCGCAGGACTGGGCAAGCTACACGCCGGCCGACCATGACACCTACAAGCGGCTCTACGAGCGGCAGGCAGCGCAACTGCCGGGGCTGGCATGCGACGCCTTCATCAAGGCGCTGCCGTCGCTCGGCGTGAAAGACCGCATCCCGCGCTTCGACGAACTCAACGAGCGGTTGCACCGCGCGACCGGCTGGGAGATCGTGGCGGTGCCGGGGCTGATTCCGGAGCTGCCTTTCTTCACGCTGCTGGCCAACCGCAAGTTCCCGGTGACCGACTGGATCCGCAAGCCCGAGGAGTTCGACTACATCGTCGAGCCCGATGTGTTCCACGACCTCTTCGGCCACGTGCCGATGCTGTTCGACCCGACCTTCGCCGACTACGTGCAGCGCTACGGCGCGGGCGGCATCAAGGCGCACGAACTGGGCGCGGGCGAGAAGCTGGCGCGGCTCTACTGGTACACGGTGGAGTTCGGCCTGATTCGCCAGCCCGACGGGCTGCGCGCCTATGGCGCCGGCATCCTGAGTTCGGTGGGCGAACTCAAGCATGCGGTGCTGAGCGACGAACCGCGCCGGCTGCCGCTGGACCTCCTGCGCACCATGCGCACGCGCTACAAGATTGATACGTACCAGGCCAACTACTTCGTGATCGACAGCTTCGCGCAGCTGTTCGACCTGACGGCGCCCGATTTCACGCCGCTGTACGGGTCGCTGGAGGCCGCGAGCGACATCGAGGCCGGGGTGCTGCTGCCGGGCGAGTCGGGCAGGGCCTGATTCTTTTGCGGGGGGCGGTCGGCCCGCAGCTATCGCGAGCGCGACACCCCATGCGCGGCTCCTAGGACAAGCCCGCTGGCGGGGGAGGCACGGTGGCTCCCACAATCCGCGCCAAAGGAGCTTGCATGCAAACATCCGCGCAACACAGTTATCCGGCGGGCGTACCGCTCGAGATTGATCCCGAGCAGTACCGTTCCCTGCCTCACATGTTCGACGAGGCGTTCGGCCGCTATGCCGACCGGCCGTTCTCGGTCTGCATGGAGCGCTGGATGTCATACGGCGAGCTCGACACGCTGTCGAAGGCGCTGGGCGCGTGGCTGCAGTCGCGAGGGCTCGAGCCGGGCGCGCGGGTGGCGATCATGCTGCCCAACATCCCGCAGTTCGCCGTGACCATGTGCGGGGTGCTGCGCGCGGGCTATACCTGCGTGAACGTGAATCCGCTGTACACGGCGCGCGAGCTCGAGCATCAGCTGAAGGACTCTGGCGCCACGGCGATCGTAATCCTGGAAAACTTCGCGTCGACGCTCGAGAAGGTCATCGAGCGCACGCCCTTGAAGCATGTGGTCGTGACCTCGATGGGTGACCTGCTGGGGGGGCTGTATGGCGCCTGGATCACGACGGCCGTGCGGCATCTGGCGAAGATCGTGCCGGCCTACAAGCTGCCGTTGAGCGACGGTCGCACCGTGACGCCGTTCAACGAGGCGATTTCCGAAGGACGCGGCCGCACGCTGGGTCCCGACCAGAGCACGCTCGATTCGATCGCGTTCCTGCAATACACGGGTGGAACGACCGGGCTGTCGAAAGGCGCTGTGTTGACGCACCGGAACATCGTCGCCGCCACGCTGCAGGCCGAGGCCTGGTTCACGCCGGCACTGGCACGCGCCGGAGATTTGGCAAAGGTCAACAGCATCGCGGCGCTGCCGCTGTATCACATCTTCGCGCTGACCCTGTGCCTGCTCGTCATCCGCCAGGGCTCGCACATGACGCTGATTCCGAACCCGCGCGACTTCGACAAGTTCATCGCGGTGCTCAAGAAGCGGCCGTTCCACATGCTGCCGGCGGTGAACACGCTGTTCAATGCGCTGCTCATGCACCCGGAGTTCAAGTCGATCGACTTCTCCACGCTGTTCGTCTCGCAGGCGGGCGGCATGGCCGCCTCGGAAGGCACTGCGCGAAAGTGGTTCGAGGCCACGGGCTGTCCGATGATCGAAGGCTGGGGCATGAGCGAGACCTGCGCAATCGGCACCAACAATCCGGTGTCGAACACGAGCTTCACCGGGACCATCGGCCTGCCGTTGCCGAGCATCGAGATCGCGATCAAGGACGACGACGGGAATTCATTGCCCGCGGGTCAGTCTGGCGAACTCTGCATCAAGGGTCCCAACGTGATGACGGGCTACTACAACCAGCCTTCCGAGACCGCAGCCGCGTTCACCGCGGATGGCTTCATGCGGACTGGTGATATCGCCGTGATGCAGGAAGATGGCTACAGCCGCATCGTCGACCGCAAGAAGGACATGATCCTGGTCAGTGGCTTCAACGTGTTCCCGAACGAGCTCGAGAATGTGATTTCGCTCTGCCCCGGGGTGGTCGAATGCGCGGCCGTCGGTGTGCCAGACGAGAAGCAAGGCGAGGCCATCAAGGTGTTCGTGGTTCGGCGGGATCCCGCGCTCACGGAAGACGCGGTGCTTCAGTATTGCCACTCGCAACTCACTGGCTACAAGCGACCGAAGCACATCGAGTTCAGGGAGTCTCTGCCGAAGACCAACGTCGGGAAGATCCTGCGGCGTGAACTTCGCTCCAGTGCGAGCGCCTGAATGAGCAGTCATCCAGCGGCGAGCGCCGGATTGCCGGCGAATGTCGTGGTGTTCGAGCGGGGCTGGCTGTCGTCGAACAATGTGCTGTTCGTTGGGCGCGAGGAGACGGCAGTGGTCGATACCGGGTACTCGACGCATGCAGAGCAAACGGTGGCACTTGTCGCGTCGGTGCTCGGCGAGAGGCCGCTCCAACGCATCCTGAACACACACCTTCACAGCGATCACTGCGGCGGGAACGCCGCATTGCAGGCGCGCTACCCTGGCGTTCGCATCGACATTCCTCCGGGGGAGGCACCGCTCGTTGAACGGTGGGACGAAGAGGCCCTGAGTTTTGTGGCGACCGGGCAGGTTTGTCCGCGTTTTGAGCTGACGGGCTTGCTGCACCCGGAAACGGATTGTTTGCTGGGTGACCTGCGCTGGCAGATTCATGCAGCGCCAGGACACGATCCTCACTCGGTCATTCTGTTCGAGCCGGTGTCACGAACGCTGATTTCCGCAGATGCCTTGTGGGAAAACGGGTTCGGGGTGGCATTTCCGGAGTTGGCCGGCGAGCCTTCTTTCGGGGATATGGCGGCCACGCTGGATTTGATCGAGACCTTGGCGCCGCGCCAGGTCATTCCTGGGCACGGCGCAATGTTCGGCGACGTTGAAAAATCTCTCTCGGTGGCTCGTCGCCGGCTCGATGGTCTGTGCCGGGCTCCTGTGAAGCACGCACGCCACGCCATCAAGGTGCTGATGAAGTTCAAGTTGCTTGAACTGCAGTCAATCGGCCTTGAGCAGTGGAACGGCTGGCTAAGAAGCACGCCTTATCTTGCGAGCATTCATGCGCGCTTTTTTAGCGGTGTTGAATTGGATTTATTGACAGGCGATATCTTGGGTGAATTGATTGCCGTTGGTGCGGCGTCAATGGACCACTCATTTGTTCACAACGCCTGAGTCCTCAGCATTGCCTTTCAGAGGCGCAAAGCAAAAAACCCCAGTCATATTCTGACTGGGGTTTTCTGGGCTGTAAGAGCCTGACGATGACCTACTTTCA
>NZ_CEEDFC010000043.1:0-27598 GCF_979254005.1 Variovorax sp. AC103
GTGTGGCGCTTCGTCGGCAGCGTCAGATGTGTATAAGAGACAGCCTCCTTTCCCTCCGGCGGGCGCAGCCACTACAGCGTCGTCATCGTCGGCGGCGGCCAGGCCGGCCTGTCGCTGAGCCACGGCCTGCAGCAGCGCGGCATCGACCACCTGGTGATCGAGAAGCGCAGCCTGGTCCACACCTGGCGCACGCAGCGCTGGGATTCGTTCTGCCTGGTCACGCCCAACTGGCAGTGCCAGCTGCCGGGCTGGGGCTACCTGGGCAGCGATCCGCACGGCTTCATGGTGAAGGACCAGATCAACGAATGGCTCGCCGGCTTCGTCAAACATGTGAAGGCGCCGGCCATCGAGGGCGTGACGGTCGAGCGGGTTTCCCGCGTTCCCGGCGCCGGCGAGCGTGGGCGCTTCAGCGTGCAGACCGACGCCGGCACCTACACCGCCGACCAGGTGGTGGTGGCCTCGGGCGGCTACCACCGCCCCATCGTGCCGCGCCTGGCCGAGAAGCTGCCGGCCCGCGTGGCGCAGTTCCACTCGGCGCAGTACCGCAACGCGGCGCAGCTGCCCGAAGGCGCCGTGCTGGTGGTGGGCTGCGGCCAGTCGGGTGCGCAGATTGCCGAAGACCTGCACCTGGCCGGACGCAAGGTGCACCTGGCCACCGGCCGTGCCCCGCGCTGCGCGCGCTTCTACCGCGGCCGCGAAGTGGTCGACTGGCTGGCCGAGATGAAGTACTACGACATGCCCGTCACCGAGCACCCGCTGCGCGAGGGCGTGCGCGACAACACCAACCACTACGTGACCGGGCGCGACGGCGGGCGCGACATCGACCTGCGGCGCTTCGCGCGCGAAGGCATGGAGCTCTACGGGCTGCTCGAAGGCTTCGACGACGGCTGCTTCGCGCTGCAGCCCAACCTGCGCGACAACCTCGACGCGGCGGACGATACCTACAACCGCATCAACGCCTCCATCGACCGGCACATCGCCGCCCAGGGCATCGAGGCACCGCCGCCGTCGGTCTACACGCCGGTATGGGAACCGCAGGAAGAGCGCACGCGGCTCGACCTCGCCGCGGCGGGCATCACCAGCGTGGTGTGGTGCATCGGTTTTTCGCCCGACTTCGCCTGGGTCGATGCGCCGGTGTTCAACGGCCGCGGCGCGCCGGTGCATGTGCGCGGCGTGACGAACGAAGCCGGCCTGTACTTCCTCGGGCTGCCGTGGCTGCACACCTGGGGGTCGGGCCGCTTCTCGGGCGTGGCGCGGGACGCGGAGTTCCTGGCGCAGGCCATTGCGCAAAGAAAAGAGGGAATGCGCGCGAACGCCACCCACGGTGCCGCCTCCGCACCGGTCGCCGAACTGCGCGCAGCCTAGGCCTGCTGCGCCTCGGTCAGCGCCTGCGCCGCCACCACCGCCTCCGTGCGGTTGCGCACATTGAGCGCGCGGAAGATCGCGGCCAGGTGGATCTTCACGGTGCCCTCGCTGATGCCCAGGCTGCGCCCGATCAGCTTGTTGGGCTTGCCCTGCGACAGCAGCTGCAGCACCTCGACCTGGCGCTCGGTGAGCACGTTGCGCAGGTGCTCCAGCGTCTGGAAGCCGCCGCCGTTGCGCGCCGGCGGTTCGGCGCCCACCTGCGGCGACACGCCGGCCACGATGCCCGGCGGCAGCGCCGTGAGCATCATCGGCGGCACGTACACCCCGCCGGCCAGCACCAGCCGCACGGCCGAGAGCATCACCTCGGGCGAGTAGGCCTTGGGAATGAAGCCGAGCACGCCGCGCTCCAGCGCGCTGCGCATGATGGCCGGGTCTTCGTAGCCCGACAGCACGATGACCGGCACGGCCGGATGGCGGCGGCGGATGGCGTCGATGTGGGCCTGCCCGTCGGCGCCGGGCATGTTCAGGTCGATCAGGGCCAGGTCGAGGTCGTCGGTGGCGCCGGCAAGCAATTCGTCGACGCTCATCGCCAGAACGAATTCGATGCCGGGCTCCAGCTCCGACAACTTGGCTTTGACCGCCTCGAGGACGAGCCTGTGGTCGTCGGCGATCAGGATTTTCATGGCAGTTCCCCGTGTCCCAGCGTGCAGCGCACTTGCAGCGGCAGAAGATACCGGCGAATGCCCCGTACCACAAGGGCTCCGGCCGTACCAACGGCATAGGCCCCAAGCGGTATGGCGCCCGCGGCGGGCCCGTTGAAAGAATGAACGCCTACTCGAAGGAACCGGGGACATGGGCATGTGCCATCGCAGCAGACGCCGGTACAAGGCATCCTTCGCCACGCACGCCTGAGCGGGCAGCGCCCATGGCACGCCTGTACGACTGTTTTTCCGCCCTCGTTTCGTTCGGCCTGGCGCTGGACGCATCGGTGGCGGCCGGCATGCCGATGCTGGCGCACGGTGCGGCGCAGCAGGAGGCACGCCGCCTGCTGGAAGCGGCGCGCGGTGCCGCCGACGCCCAGGGCACGCCCGCCGCGCAGGTCGAGCTGGCGGCCTTCGCCATGGTGGCCTGGATCGACGAAGTCCTGGCGCGCCACCCAGGCGCCAACGGCACGCCGGCGCTGCAGGTGCAGCTCTTCAACTCGAACAACGCGCACAGCGAGTTCTTCCACCACCTCTCGGCCCTGGGCGCCGACGACGATGCGGTGCGCGAGGTCTACTGGCACGCGCTGGCGCTCGGCTTCAAGGGCCAGTACTACTTCGAGGACGGCGACCGCGGCGAGCTCGGCAAGCTGAAAGACCTGCACGGCCGCCAACTGGCGCTGCACCCCGCGGCGACCGGCAGCCTGGCGCAGGAGCGCATCACCCCGCAACCCTACGGCGTGCCCGACCCGCGCGGCCCCGTCGACACGCGCCGGCGCGACCGCACCCTGTTGCGCAGCGGCGCCGCGCTGGCGTTGATGCTGCCGCTGCTCTACCTGCTGTGGCTCTGGTCCACCGGCCCGCCGGCCGTCGCCACCGGCCTGGGCCAGCGCATCGAGCAGCAGCTGCAGACCTTCGCCTGCGCCGACCTCAGCGCCACCGTGGACGCGCAGGGCCGCACCCGCGTGAGCGGCTTCGTCTCGCTGCCCGGCGACCTGCCGCGCGTCGAGCGCGAGGTGGGCGGCATGCCCGGCGTGCAGGCGCCGCAGTTCGACGTCGGCCTGCGCGTGTGGCCGCACTGCGAGGTGTTCGCCATCCTCAAGCCCTACCAGACGCGCAACCGCGAGAAGGCCTACGGCCTCGACGTGGACGCGCCGTCGGCGCGCGAGGGCAAGCTGCGCGAAGGCGACAGCGTGCGCGTGCGGGTGACCGCGCCGCGCCACGACAGCTACATCTGGGTCGACTACTACACCGCCGACGGCTCGGTGATGCACCTCAACGCCGGGCACACGCCGGTGCCGCTGCGCGGCGGCGAAACGCTGGAGATGGGCCGGGACATTCCGTCGAGCTGGCTGGTCAGCCCGCCCTTCGGCAGCGTGCTGATCACGGTGCTGTCGTCGCCGGTGCCCTTTGCCGAGGCCGCCGACCGGCCGCCCTTCGAGCTGGCCTCGGCCTACCTGCTGCGCCTGCGCGAGGCCCTCGCGGCCAGCAAGAACAGCGAGCGGCTGATCGCCGACTTCGTGTTCCTCGACACCGTGTCGCGCTGACATGACCGCCCTGCTGTCGCCCGCCCACCGCTTCTGGCTGCTGCTGTCGCTGTGCCTGCTCGGCTTCGGCCTGCTGTATGCGGTGGTGCGCGATGCGGGCCGCGGCGCGCGGCGCCGAGCGCTGCTCAGGCGCATCGCCGCGCTCGGCGAGCCGGCGTGCGGTGCGGACGAGCGCACGGTCGACGCGATGCGCGAGGTCATGGTGCAGGCCCTGCAGGCACAGCGGGCATCGGGGCGGGCCACCCGACACCCGCTGGTGAAGGCCGCCGTGCCGGTGCCGTGGTTCCTGTGCTTCGGCGACGCCGCCGCCAACCTGCCCGGCCTGCTCGCCACGGCGCACGGCGAGCGCGTGCCGCCGCCGGACCCCTCGTCCGATGCCTCGCCCTTCGACGGCACGTGGTGGCACTGGTGGCTGACCGGCGCCACCGTGGCCGTCGAAGTGCACCCCTGCGCCGTCGGCGACACGGCCGGCACGCCGGCGCTGCGCTGCCTGTGGCTGCAGTCGCTGCTCGCGCTGGCCGAGCGGCGCGACCGGCTGCCGCTCAACGGCCTGGTGGCGTGCGTGGCGGCAAGCGAGCTGCTGCACGCAGACGCAGCCGAGCTGAAGTCGCTGGCCGCGCGCATGCGCCGCCTGCTCGACGAGACCGGCGACACCTTGCGCCTGCAGCTGCCCGCCTACCTCGTCGTGACCGGGCTGGAGCAGCTCAGGGGCTATGCGGCGGTGCGCGCCGCGCTGCCGCCCGAGGTGCTGTCGCAGGCGCTGGGCCACCGGTTGACCGAACCCTCCGCGTCGCTAGAGACGCCGGCGGGCGAACGCTTCGACGCCGTGTTCGGTCCGCTGTCGGAGCGGCTGCATGCGCTGCGCGCAGCGCTGCTGCGCGAGCAGCCAGGTGCCGCGGACCGGTTGGCAGTGCATGAATTCGTGGAGGCGGTGCGCGCGCTGCAGCCCGGCTTGCGCCAGTTCGCGCAGGTGCTGTTAGAGCCCCACGGCAAGGGCTCGCGCGCGCCGCGCTGGCGCGGGCTCTACCTCACGGCCTGCGCGTCGCGGGCCACCGGCGGTGCGTTCGTGCACGACCTGTTCGAGCACTTCCTGCCCGCCGACCAGCCGCTGGTGCGGCCGGGGCGTGCGTCGTCCACAGCGCCGTCATGAAGGGCATGCGCCCGGGCCCTTCAAGAAACACTGCGGAACCGGCTTCGCCGGACCGCAGGTGTTGCCCCCGGTAGGGGGAAGGAGAAGCGACACGAAGTGCGCGTAGCCTGGGGGCGAGCCAAATGCATCGGCTTCGCCGGACCGCAGGTGTTGCCCCCGGCAGGGGGAAGGAGAAGCGACACGAAGTGCGCGCAGCCTGGGGGCGAGCCTATTTCTCGAGCCTATTTGTTTTCGATGCGCATCTGGCGCGCGCCGAAGTTCACGTCGAGCGATTGCGCCTTGCCCGTGGTCACGGGCCGCACCTCGCGCCAGCGCGCACGGTCCAGGTCGCGGTAGGCCGCCATCACGCCGATGGACTTGGCATCGGGCGGCAGGTTGAAGTCGAGCTTCTTGCTTTCGCCGGGGCGCAGCAGCACCTCTTCGCGCTGCACGAGTTCGGCGCCGAGCGTGGCCTGGTCCTTCTCGAACAGCGAGAAGAAGTCGGCGCCTTCGAACGGGCCCGGCGCCTTCATGGCGTACACGCGCACCGTGAGCGGCGACGCGCGCCCGCGTGCATCGGGGTTGGCATCGGCGCCGGCCGTGAGCGTGACGGCCACCGTGGTGACCACCGGCTTGGCCGCGCAGCCCGCCATCAGAAGACCCGCTGCAGCAAGGCCAAGAACGGCGATGCGGCGTCGCGCGGCAGCGGCAAGGAGACCCTCATAGGACGAATGGTGTGTACCCAGCGTGCGCATGCTATTCCCTTCGTTGCATTGACCGGTTCAGGTGCTTCTTTGATTATCACCAGCGAACTCGAACAGGCAACATGCTGAATCAAGAACTTGCAGCCACACTGCTCGCGCCCATCGGCGAGGCTGCGCCGTGCGGCGACGATCTGGAATACGACGCCGACTTCATGGCGCTCGTCGCAGCCGCGCAAGGCAAGGCCGAGCAGCAGTTCGGCGACACCGTGATCCCCGCGGTCGAACCCGACTGGCGCGACGTCGGCGAGCGCGCCGAAGGCATCCTGCGGCGCAGCAAGGACGTGCGCGCCGCCGTGCTGCTGCTGCGTGCGTCCGCGCACCTGCAGGGCGTGACCGGCTTCGCCGCCGGGCTGCAACTGCTCGACGGATTGCTCGACACCTTCTGGGACGGCATACATCCAAAGCTCGATGCCGACGACGACAACGACCCGACGATGCGCCTGAACGCGCTCGCACCGCTCACCGACGAGGCCATGGGCCTGCGCGACCTGTACGAGGCGCAGGTCGGCATGGCGCGCGGCGTGGGGCCGGTCCGCGTGCGCGACATCGCCATTGCGCACAACACGCTCACCGCCGTCGGCGGCGAGGCCACCTACTCGATGGCGCAGGTGCAGGGCGGCCTGGAGGCCATCCAGGCCGAGCAGCCCGAAGCGATCCGCGCCGCCGCGGACGTGGCGGGGTTCGTCGACCGGCTGCAGAAGCTCGTCGTCGAGCGCACCGGCCGTGCCGACGTGGTCGACCTCGATCCGCTGCGCGCCATCGCCCGCGTGCTGAACAAGGCCTGCGCCGCCGCGAGCGGTGCACCGGCCGGTGCGGCAGCGGACAGTGCCGCCGATGACGGTTCCGACCCGCAGGCCGCGGGCGCTTCCTCGCCGCGCGCCGCGGCGCGCGGCGAGATCCAGAACCGCCAGGACGCCGTGCAGATGCTCGACCGCGTGATCCGCTACCTCGAGCAGGCCGAGCCCGGCAACCCTGCGCCGCTCCTGATCGAGCGCGCCAAGAAGCTCATCGGCGTGAGCTTCCTGGAGATCATGGCCAACCTCGCGCCGAACGCGATGGACACCATCGAAACAGTCACGGGCCGCCGCCCGTCCGACTGAGCACCAACTTCCACGCCCTCCACGCCTTCCACCCCCGCCCCCCATTCACATCGCAAGGAGCATCTCCATGGCCAAGAGCAGTCAGAAATTCATCGCCCGCAACCGGGCGCCCCGGGTCCAGATCGAGTACGACGTGGAGCTCTACGGCGCCGAGAAGAAGGTGCAGCTGCCCTTCGTGATGGGCGTGCTGGCCGACCTGTCGGGCAAGCCGGCCGACCCGCTGGCGGCCGTGGCCGATCGCAAGTTCCTGGAGATCGACGTCGACAACTTCGACTCGCGCATGAAGGCCATGAAGCCGCGCGCCGCATTCGCGGTGGAGAACTCGCTCACCGGCGAGGGCGACCTGAAGGTGGAGCTCACCTTCGAGAACATGGAAGACTTTTCGCCCGCCGCCGTGGCCCGCAAGGTCGGTGCGCTGAACAAGCTGCTCGAGGCGCGCACGCAGCTGTCGAACCTGGTGACCTACATGGACGGCAAGGGCGGCGCCGAAGACCTGCTCGCCAAGGTGCTCGAAGACCCGGCCCTGCTGCAGACGCTGGCCGCCAGCAAGAAGCCCGAAGACGGCAGCGCCCCCGCCGCCTGAACCCCATTCGCCTGAACCACCGGTACACGAGGAGTAACCCACCATGGCCGAAGCACTCGAACAGAGCGCGCTGAAAGATGTCGCGTACGCGGGCAGCGACTTTTCGTCGCTGCTGCAAAAGGAATTCAAGCCGCGCAGCGACGAAGCCAAGAGCGCCGTCGAAGCCGCGGTGCTCACGCTGGCGCAGCAGGCGCTGAGCAACAGCACCGTCATCGGCAAGGACGTGACCAAGTCGATCCAGGCCATGATCGCCGCGATCGACGCCAAGCTCACCGACCAAGTGAACAAGATCATCCACCACCCCGACTACCAGAAGCTCGAGAGTGCGTGGCGCGGCCTGCACTACATGGTGAACAACACCGAGACCGACGAGCACCTGAAGATCCGCGTCATGGACATCTCCAAGACGGACCTGGCCAAGAACCTCAAGAAGTTCAAGGGCGCGGCCTGGGACCAGAGCCCGATGTTCAAGAAGATCTACGAGCAGGAGTACGGCCAGTTCGGCGGCGAGCCCTTCGGCGCGCTGGTGGGCGACTACCACTTCGACCAGAGCCCGCCCGACGTGGAGCTGCTCGGCGAGATGGCCAAGATCGCCGCCTCGGCGCATGCGCCCTTCATCACCGGCGCGAGCCCCAACCTGATGCAGATGGAGTCGTGGCAGGAGCTTGCGAACCCGCGCGACCTGACCAAGATCTTCCTCACGCCCGAGTACGCCGGCTGGCGCTCGCTGCGCGAATCGGACGACGCCAAGTACCTGGGCCTGTGCATGCCGCGCTTCCTGGCGCGCACGCCCTACGGCGCCAACACCAACCCGGTGGAGGAGTTCGACTTCGAGGAAGACACCGCCGGCGCGGACCACGGCAAGTACGCCTGGGCCAATGCCGCCTACGCCATGGCCACCAACATCAACCGCTCGTACAAGCTGTACGGCTGGGGTTCGCGCATTCGCGGCATCGAGTCGGGCGGCGCGGTGGAGAACCTGCCGCTGCACACTTTCCCGAGCGACGACGGCGGCGTCGACCAGAAGTGCCCCACCGAAATCGCCATCAGCGACCGGCGCGAGGCCGAGCTGTCCAAGGCCGGGCTGCTCTCGCTCATTCACCGCAAGAACTCCGACTTCGCGGCCTTCATCGGCGCGCAGTCGCTGCACAAGCCGGCCGAGTACGACGACCCCGACGCCACCGCCAACGCCAACCTGGCCGCGCGCCTGCCCTACCTGTTCGCCTGCAACCGCTTTGCGCACTACCTCAAGTGCATCGTGCGCGACAAGGTCGGCAGCTTCAAGGAGCGCGAGGAAATGCAGCGCTGGCTGAACAAGTGGATCATGAATTACGTGGACGGCGACCCCGTCAACTCGTCGGAGACCACCAAGGCGCAAAAGCCCCTGGCCGCCGCCGAGGTGGTGGTGGAAGAGGTCGAGGGCAACCCCGGCTACTACACCTCCAAGTTCTTCCTGCGCCCGCACTACCAGCTCGAAGGCCTCACGGTGTCGCTGCGGCTGGTGTCCAAGCTGCCGTCGGCCAAGGGCGGCAAGTAGGCCGGCACGGCGGCCGCATACGGGCCACAGGCGGGCCACATACGAGCCACACACGGACCGCATCTTTTTTGTGAAAGACACGCCGCAACGCCTTTGAAACCCGCCCGGCGTCTTCGTTCTAGAAGCAGCCGGGCGACGGACTTCACAAGGCTCCCGCCGGCGAGGAATTCGAGGATGGGCCTCGAAGCGCATTTTCAGCAACCCCGGCCGCATCGCAAGGCCACTCAGGAGAAGCAACATGATCGACTGCCATTTCAAGATCGACGGCGTCAAGGGCGAAGCCGCGCACAAGGACCACAAGGAAGAGATCGAGCTCATGAGCTGGAGCTGGAACGTGCACAACGCCACCTGCACGGTCGGCGGCGGCTCTTCCGTCGGCAAGGGCTCGCCGGGCATGGTCACCCTGACCAAGAAGTTCGACAGCTCTTCGCCCACGCTGGCCAAGGCCTGCGCCAACGGCAAGCATTTCGACAAGGCCACGCTCGTGATGGCCAAGTCCGGCGAAGGCCAGCAGACCTTCATGACCATCACCTTCAAGGAAGTGCGCATCGCCGACTTCAACGTGAGCGCGGCGCAGGGCGGCGAAGTGCACGAGAGCGTGGCCGTTTCCTACGGCGACATCGAGATCGCCTACAAGCCGCAGAAGGCGGACGGCACCATGGGTGGCGACATCAAGTTCGGCTGGGACACGCGCTCGACCGAAACGCGCTGAGCGAGCGCGCGGGAACGCGCGAGCGCGCGCGGGAACGCATCGGAAATGCGATCGTGCGCGCCGCAAGGGCGGCGCCCCGACCTGGCCCCAAGGAGAACACACCATGGCCGAGATCTCGCCTGCCATCGCGACGCTGATGACGGTGCTGAAGGACGAGTTCCCGAACGTCAAGCTGGACGCCGGCAACAACATCCAGCCCGGCACGCGGCACACCTCTGGCATCGCGCTGGACATCATGCTGAACTACAAGAGGGACGCCGACGCGCGCATCGGGCGGCGCATCATGGCCGGCCTGGTGAAGAACTTCGAGGCCATGCAGTGGTCGGCGTTCATCTTCACCGTGCGCAACCCCGGCTCCGGCGGGCCGGTGCACTTCTGGGTGCGCGGCGCCGACGGCACCGGCTACGGCGGGCGCAAGCTGGAAGCCGGCAACTACAGCGCCGACACCCGCCATGAAGACCACATCCACATCGACTGGGTGAACTTCAGCATGAAGAACACCGGCGCCACCTACGCCACCAATCCGTACAAGCAGCCGCCTTCGTCGCAGCGCACCGGCTTCGAGGCCGCGCTGAAGATCTTCCTGAAGACCGCGAGCGACGAGGAGGTCGACGCCATCCTCGACACCATGTTCGCCAGCCTGCCGGTGAGCGCCCCGAAGACGCCCACGCCCGAATGGGCGCGCGGCTGGTGGAAGGTGCAGCAGGAAGGCCAGATCTACTACTACCTCATCGATGCGAAGAGCGGGGCGAGCTGGACCTACACGCGTCCCATGACGCCGACCGCGCCCATGAGCAACCGCCAGAACGGCGGCGCCTGCACCTTCACCGGCAGCAGCGGGCTGAAGATCAACTGGACGCCGCTCACCTCGAACGTGGCGACGGTCGAGACCTTCAAGGGCTCCGGCGGCGCGATGACGGGCAGCTCCAACCGCGGCGGCGCACTCACTGCAGAAAAGGTCTGAACCCATGAGCAACACAGGCATGACGGCATTCTGTGGAACCGACGGCTGCCGGCAATTCGACAGCCTCGGCAGTTCCACCGGCACCGTGCTGGGGCTGAGTGCCCCGGTCGGCTCGGCGGCGCGTTGCCGCAACACGGCACCCGACGTGCGCAAGGTGCAGGAGGCGCTCAACCGCTTCACGCCCCTGGAAGGCGGCCCCAGCCCCACGCTGGTCGTGGACGGAAAGTTCGGGCCGCTCACGCTGAAGGGCGTGACCGGTTTCCAGAAGAAGCATTTCGGGCTCGAAGGCGCCGACGGCGTGATCGATCCTGGCAAGCGGACCGACAAGGCGCTGTGCACCGCCGCGGGCACCTATGCCGACCTGCCCGCCGAAATGCAGAAGCATCGCGCACGCGCCATGCACATCATCAACCTGGCACGGATGTCGGTCGACCGGGCACGCTACTTCAAGACCGGCAAGCCCAACACCTGGGGCATCGGCAAGTCCGACTGGGAAAAGGCCGCGAAGCACTTCCAGATCGACAAGTTCCCCGGTGCCAGCGGCTGGAGCACCGCCCTGGGCTTCGTGGACAGCATCTACCTCAACATGCAGACGGCGCTCGGGTACGTGCCGCGCGGACTGGTGCTGGCGACGGACGAGCCGGTCACCAGCAACGAAGGCGCCTACGCCTTCACTTTCGCCGGCGGCTACGACCTTTCGCAACGCAACCAGAACTGGAACGGCATCCCCCGGGGCAGCATCTACCTGTGCGCCCGCATGCAGAACCTCGACAGCGACGCCTTCTCCTACGTGCTGATCCACGAGACGGCGCACTACGTCGGCCCGGTCGCGGAAACGCAGAACAGCGTCACCGACTACGCCTACGCACACCACAAGGACGGCAAGTACCAGAAGCTGCTGCCCTGGCAACGCACGCACAACGCCGACTGCTACGCACAGCACGCCTTCGACGCGGCCGGCATTCCGTTCGACCTGAACGCGCACCTGCTGGTGAGCGCCTAGCCGGCTGCACCGGCGCCTGACGGTGTTCAGGCGCTCGGCTTCGGCTCGGCCACCGGCTCTATCAGCCGCGTCTCGTCGGCATCCTCTTCGATCACCCACAGCGTGAGCGCGGTGTAGTTGTCGTAGCCCGGCTTGGCGTTGGCCTTGACCTGCGCGTCGATCAGCTCGGTCCACTGGCTGGGCGTGCGCGAGGCGTGCAGCGTGTCGATCAGGCGCTCGTCGCCCAGCGGCTCCCACACGCCGTCGCTGCACAGCAGCAGCACGTCGCCCGGCAGCAGGCGCATGCGGTCCGACACGGCGATGTCGGGCGCCTCTTCCACCGAGCCCAGCGCCGACAGCAGCATGTTGCGCTGCGGATGCAGGCGCGCGCCCTCTTCGTCGAGCATGCCGCCGGCCACCATCTGCTGCACCAGGCTGTGGTCGGTGGTACGCGCCACGATGGCGCCGCCGCGAAACAGGTAGGCCCGGCTGTCGCCGCTGTGCACCCAGGCCAGCGACTGGCTCTCCAGGTCGATGGCCGCGAACACCAGGGTCGAGCGCATGCCCGCGAGCTTGCCGCCCTCGGCCTGGCGCGCCACCACGTCGAGGTTGGCCTGCTCCGCCAGCCGGCGCAGCGTGGGCTCGTCGAGCCCCGGCGCAGCCGCAAAGCCCGCCAGCACGCTGGCGCGCGCGGTGGCCGCCGCCACGTCGCCGCCGCCATGGCCGCCCGCGCCGTCGGCCACCAGGCAGGCGACGAAGCGTTCGTCGTGCCAGTGGCCGTGCACGTCCTCGTTGTAGCTGCGCCCGCCCTGCCGGGAGAGCGTGACGATTTCGATTTCCAAGCGGGTGCCTCGCTTCAGCTGTGGGGGTTGCCGGCGTCGTTGTGCTTCAGGCGCGCCATCTGCTCTTCGTAGGCCTCGAGGAAGGCCTTGCCGAAGAGGCTGTGGAAGTCGTCCTCGGCCTCGGTCGCGATGCCGCCGTACAGCGACACGAACTGGTCCCAGAGCCGGGCCTTGCGGTTGGCGCTGAAGAGGGCGTCCAGCGCGGTCTTCGCGCTGATCTTCTTCTCCAGCTCCGCCGGCTCGAAGCGGCCGATGACATGGGCCAGCGCCGCGCGCATGCCCACCATCACGCCGAACTGGTGTGCGCGCAGGTCGTTGAAGGCGTCGCGCATCGCGGCCTCAGGTGGCATGAAGCCGCGCACGCCCGGACCCAGCAGGTGCGCCAGCGCCACCTCGACCGTGGGCGAGAACTTCAGCGGGTTGTTGGCCTGCGCCGCGATCATGGTGACCTCGGCGCGCACCTCGCGCTTGAACTCCTGGCGCGTGAGCAGCAGCTGCAGCGTGCCTTCGGTGGCGCTGCGCAGCATGGCCCCGATGCGCTCCATCAGGCCCGGCGTGAGCAGCTCGGGCGCCTGGTGCGTGCTGGCCAGGCCGCGCAGGAAGGCCGCGAGCAGTTCGTCGTCGGTGGCGGTGCGCGGGGCGGGCGGCGCGGCCGGGCGCTGGACCGGCGGCGGTGGCGCCACGTAGACAGGAGGAGAAGAAGAAGGAGAAGAAGGAGGAGGTGATGGCTCGAAGGCCTTGGCCGGGCCCTCGGGACCGACGATGCGGATCGGCTGCCCGGTCATGTCGTCGAACTGCGCGACAGGCTGGACGGGCGCGGGCGGCGCGGGTGGGGTGATGGCCTTCGGCGGGTTGAAGCCGAACTGATCGATCGGCAGGTGGTCGGCGCGCGCGGCCGACGTGGCCGGCGCCGCGCGTTGCAGCGCGGCCAGCGGGTCGGCGTCGGAGGCGGTGTTGGGCTGCAGCAGCGGATCGGCCAGCGGCGACAGCGCGAGCGGGTCGCCGCCGATGCCACCGCCCGCGCCGCCGCTGCCCATGCCACCGAACAGGTCGTCGATGCCCGCGGCCCGGCCGTGCGCGGGCGGCGCGCCGAGGTCGGAGAAGTCGTCGAGCGCGCCGGCGCCGCGCGAGGGCGCGGCGGACGACGCGGGCCCGAGCAGGTTGGCGAAGGGGTCGATGCTGTCGGCCTGCGCGTTGCGCGAGCCGCCGGCCATCGGGTCGGGGAACAGCAGCGCGTCGGCGTGCGCGGCGGACGGTGCCGCAACCTGCGATGACGGAGATGGGGGCGATGAGGCCGATGGGGCCGACGCCGGCGACCCCAGCCCCGCGAGCAGGTCGGCAAAGGGATCGTCGCTCGATGCCGCGGCCGCGGGCCCGCCCATCAGCGTGCTCGGAATCACCGGTGCGGCCGGCGTGGCGGCCGATGCCTGCACGCGCACCGCGAGTTCGAAGCTGCCCACCACCAGCCGCGCGCCGTCGGTCAACGCCGCTTCCTTGCCCGAGCCCAGCGGCACGCCGTTGCACTGCATCGCATTGCTGCCGCGGTCGATCACGAAGTAGTGTCCGTCACGGCACAGCACCTGCGCATGCACGCGCGACACCGTGCGGTCGGGGTCGTCGAGCACCAGCGTGTTGGTGTCGGCGCGCCCGATGGTGCCGCCGCTGGGCCCGAAGTCCGCGGCGATGGGCTGCCCCGCCGGGGCGCCTTGCCGGGTGATGACAGCGATATGGATCATGAATCGGCCCCTGTGGCTCTGTGCCTGAATGCGCCCGAACAAACTCGCAAGGAGTATTCATTCCGTGGGGCGTGTTGGCAATCTCGCCTTAAGAGGTATGCCATTGCAGCCAGGCGGCGACGGCGGTGAAGATGATCGCGATGAACAGCCAGGTCCGGGCGGCGGCGTCGGGCGCGCGCGGGCGCTGCAGGCGGCGCACGCCGGCCAGCACGAAGAAGACGAGTGCCAGCGCGGCGAGAACGTGCTTCGCGGTCATTGGCGGGTGCGCCTCATTCCCCGGGCATCCGCGCCAGCCAGCGCTCCTGCCGCCATGCGGGCGCGCCCGCCGGAAAGAGCGGCGTGCCGGGCCGCAGCAGGCACAGGTACGCCGCCGCCGCCGCGCGCTGGCGCTGGCAGCCCATGCGCAGCACCCGCAGGCAGTGCTGCCAGGAAGGCGGCTGCCCCATGAAGCAGCGCTCGCCGGCCGCGGGGTAGCGCGAGGCATTGGCCTCCCACCAATGCAGCAGCCGGCCGGGGTCGGGCCATGGCAGGCCCTCGTCTTCGTCCATGGCCACGTCCGCGGCCTCGGGGTCGTCCGCGTCCGCGGCGCGCATGTCCTGCGACGGCTTGCACTCCAGGTCGTTCCATGCGAGATCGACGCCGGTGATGGTCGTGAAGGCTTCACCCGCCAGCCGCGCGAACGCAGGCTCGGCCATTCGCTCGATGAGCCACGGCACGGCCTGCACGTCGCCGATGGCGCCCACCGCGCGGACCGCGTCGCGCATGCCCTCCGGGTGCGCGAGCAGCGTGCGCAGCAGCGGCGCGGCGCGCGCCGCGCCCGCGAGCTTCGACAGCAGTGCCAGCGCCTGCGTCCGACACGGTCCGCCGGGTTCGCGCACCACCTCCAGCAGCGCGGGCACGGGCTTGTGGCGCTCTCCCAGCAGCACCGCCGAGCGCGCGGCCCAGAAGCGGCAGGCCGCGTCTTCGTCCGCGAGCGCGGCGATGCAGCCCGCCGCCAGGTCCTGCCGTGCGCAGTCGCCCGCGGCCTGCAAGGCCTGCGCGCGCAGCGGCGCGCTGGCATCGGCCATCGCTTCGGCCAGCATGCCGCCCGGGTCGACGCGGTGAAAGTCGCAGGCGGCGATGCCGATGGCGCGGCGCAGCGGCTCGCGCGACGCAAGCAGCTCGCCGACGATGCCGCGCAGCGACTGCGCCGAGACCCAGCCGACCGCGAGCGCCGCGGCCTCGCGCGCGTCGGGCACGGCTTCGGCCAGTGCCAGCACGCGCGCGATGCGGCGGTCGTCGCGGTTGTCGAGCGCCAGCGCGAACGAGGCGAAAACCTCGCCAGGGCCCAGGTTCGCCAGCGCCTCGTCGGTGGCGCGGCGCCCGGCATCGCCCGCCACGCAGAGCCCGTCGAGGTGCGCAGCCAGCCGGTCGTCGAGCCGGCGCAGATGGTGCAGCCTGACGTGCCCCGCGCGCACGAGGAAGAAGCGCTGGCCGCAGAGCAGGGCAGCCTCCTCGGCGTGGCGTGACACGACCACCGGAACGGACGCAGAGACCGACGCTGAAACGGATGCGGAAGCGGACGGATCGGCCACGGCGCTCATGACGTGCGCTCCCGGCTCAGTCGAAGGTGCGCCATGCGGTGCCGTCGAACGACGCCACATGCGCGCGCCCCACCGACCACAGCACGCCCTCGGCCACCGAGAGGCTGCAGCAGGTGGCCGGGCCGGTGCCGCCGAAATCCACCGGCACCAGCACGTCGCGGTCCAGCGTGTAGAGCGCGGACATGGTCGCCACGTAGAGCCGGTCCTGGAACCAGCACAGGTCCCACAGGTCGGCGGAGACTTCGTCCTGCCACTGCACCAGCGACCATGCGTCGTGGCGCCCGCGCAGCATCACGCCGCCCTGCCCCGCCGCATAGACGACGCCGTCGCCCGCGCAGCACACGGCCGTGAGGATCACGTTGGTGGGGCTCGCGCGCTGCACCCACGCCGCGGCGTCGTACTGCCACACCTCGCCGCCCCAGCCCACGGCGTAGATCTCGTCCCTGGCAAAGCCGTCGATGGCCTCGAAGCCGTACTTCTCCGTGTCGCCGGCGCGCGGCGCGCTGCGGTCCACCCATTGCCCGTCGAGCCGCTGGAACACCTGGCGCTTCATGCCGCAGGCGTACACGCGCCCGGCGATGTCGCGCGCGTTGCGGATCATCACGGGCGGCGGCACGATCGCCTCTTCGCTCGTCGTGCCGCCTGCGTAGGTGACGACGTCGCCGTCCTCGCCGACGAGCACCACGCACTCCTCGGGGCCGCGCGCGATGGCGATGGCGCTCGCGTCCCAGTCGGTGTCGGCGGCATCGCTCCACCGCCCCTGGTCGACGGCCACCAGGCTGGTGTGCGCAATCTCCTGCGCCACCAGCGAACGGGCCTTGCTGATGACGTAGACCAGGTCGTGGAAGCGCGCGGCGCCCCGCACGAATTCGCGTGTATCGGAAGCTCGGGTGGCCATGGAAAAACTCCTTCTGAAGTCAGCGCGCCGCCCAGCCGAACTTGGTCAGCGCGGCGGCAATGGTCTTTTTCATCTCGGCGAACCTCGACATCTCGTTCTTGCCGGTGGGCGAGTACTTCACGGCCTTGCGCTGGTCGCCCATGCCCTTGTGGCCTTGCCGGAGCTGCGCCTCGATGCATTCCTTGCTGCATTGCGGCGCCACCTCCTTGGCACCGGCGGCACAGTGCGCAACCTCGGCGTTGAACGAGCGGTGGTCCCCGGGCGACACGCCCGGCCCCGCCGTCGTCTTGTGGTGCGCATGCCGCAGCCCGTGCGTTCCGGAGCAGCTGCCGCCCTCGGTGCACATGCAGGGTGCCTTGCCGATCTCGTATTTCTCCCAGCCGGGCATCTTCGTGCCGTTCTTCACGGAGCTCACGAAGAACGAACTCTTGGGCACGATGTGGTCGCCGGTCTGCGCGGGGCAGCAGCCGGTGATGCCGTCCCTGGGCTCGGCGTCGTACGGCGCAAGCCGGCAGCGGCGTGCGGCCGAGCACGGGTTCTCGCTGGCGTTGCGCGCGCGGGTGGTGGTCGCGCCCTTGGCGCGCGTGAACGCACTGCCGATGCCGGCCTCCTCGCACACGTCCTTGCCGGGGCCTCCGGCCTTCTTCTTGTAGCCCTTGCAGGCGGTCTTCTCCTGCGCGCGGTCCTTGTCGCACAGGGCCTTGATCTCGGCGTCGGCCATCGAGTCGACGAAGGGCCACGGGATCGACTCGTTGGCGGTCGGGCTGCCGTGGTTGTTGGTGGTCTTGTCGAGGTGCCGCACCGCGTTCTCGCCCTCGAACTTCACGTCCATCGACCAGTCGATGAAATAGACCTTGCCCTTGTTCTTGCTCGACACCACGCCCTTCTTGGCCGCGCAGCCGGCCTCGTCGCCGGTCGAGGTCTTGAAGTACGACTTGTTCTTCAGCATGACCTCCTGCCCCGATATCTGCACCGTGCGGCTGCCGTCGGTGGTGTCCGAGGCGAGGCCGGTGTTCGGGTACGGCACGGGCACGCCGGGCGGCGTGGCGGGGTTCTCGGGCGGCGTCATGCACACGTCGGGCGTGGCGCAGATGGTCTTGCCCGCGCCGGCCTTGCAGGCGACCTCGCGGCCGTTGGCGAACACCTGGTTGGCCATGCCGCTCAGCCCCCGCCGCCCGCATGCCAGGAGAACACCATGGCCGCGCGCCGGCCGTCGTCGTTGCCCAGGTGCATCAGCGCGTTGTCGCCTCGCGCATAGGCCTTCTCGCAGGCCGCCTTCAGCACCGCGATCATCACCGCGCCGATGGGCGCGCCGACCTCGCCGATGCAGTCCGCCGGGTGCCACACGTCGAACTCGCTGCGCTTGGTGCGGTCCAGCCGGCCGAACGCAAGCGTGGCCTCCTTGAACGCGTACTGCCCGCCCGAGGCGTCGATGATCTTGAAGTCGAGAATGCCCTCGCCGCATTCCGCCTCGCGCAGCGACTGCCGGATGGCCTCGGTGAGGCCGTCCGCGCGCAGCGGGTCTTCCGAATCGATGTGGGCATGCTCCAGCGCGAAGCCCAGCCCCCGGCACACCAGCTGCGGCCCCGCCTGCGCGTGCAGCGGCTGCACCAGCATCGCCGCGGCGCCCTCGCCGGGAATGAAGCCGTCGGAGTTCTCGCTCGTCAGCAGCCGGTCGCGCGCCTCGCAGTCGGCCAGCGTGGCGCCGGACAACATGCTGTCGGCGGCCACCACCAGCACACGCGGCACGGGCAGCAGAGCCATCAGCTGCCGGGCCTGCAGCAGCGCGACCGCCACCGACACGTGGCCCTGCGCCACGAGCGCCGAGCGCTCATGAAAGCGCAGGCCGAGCTCGGCCTCCAGCGCCTCGAAGAAGCGCGCATCGTCCGGCACCAGCCGGCCGGGGCGTGCGGCCTCCGGCAGGCACAGCAGCAGCGGCATCGCCTCGCAGGCCGCACGGTCGAGCCCTGCCAGGCATTGCGTGACGGCCCGCGCGGCCATCTTCACCAGCCTGGTCTCCCCGCGCCAGGGCTGCGGCAGCGCAACCTCGCAGCCCATGAGCCACTCGCCGGCCGTGTCCCTGAAGCCGGTCTGCTGGAAGTTGTCGATGGCCCCGCGAATGGCGGCGCAGGTGGCCGCCGTGTCGAGTCCCACGCCGGTGACGAGGCCCGTGCGAGCGATGGCGAGGGGCGCAGCACTCATCGCGCTGCCGGCGCTCATGCCTCGTCCTCCAGCGCCTCGCGCCGGCTGCGCACGAGGTCGGCGAGCGACGGATGCCACTCCTTGCCCAGCTCTCGCGCGCGCCACCAGCCGCTCGACATGCGCCCGGCGAGGATGTTCGACACCTCGAAGAGGCTCTTCTTCAGCGGCAGCGTAGCGCGCCACGCGAGCGTGAGAAAGCCCTGCTGCGCATCGATCGCGACCGTGTCCAGCGTGGCCATGATCTCGTCGCGGCCGCCCTTGCGGCGGAAGAAGGTCACCGGCACTTCGTGGCGCGGCAGGCGAAAGCGCGTCTGCCCTTCGGGTCGCAGGTTCATCAGCACGACTTCTTCACCGCCGAGCGGAAACCCGATCTGCTGGTCGGCCGGCGCGGCCTGGTAGTAGGCCTCGTCGAAGTCGGCCGGCAGGAACGGAAAGGTATGGTCGATCCACGCCTGGTCGTAGGTGCCCGCATGCGGCAGCCGCCCGGCCCAGTGGCGCCCGAGCGGGCCGAGCGCCATGGGCGCGAACGTGCCGTCGGGCGCGTCCACCGGACGATCGATCTCCTCGGTATGCGGCAGCGGCGCACCGTCCACGTAGCGGGCCTGCAGGTGGCGATGCCAGCCGCGCCCCACGGGATTGCGCATGTAGGCGCCGTGCTGCGCCGGGTCTTCATGGCGCGCGTCGACGCCGCCGAAGGCCACGTCGTACGAGATGCGCCGCGTTGCGAAGGGCTCCGGCGCCGAGGCCCGCGTGCCCGACAGGCCGCACAGCCACTGCCGGTCGCCCACCACCGCGAAGGCCTTGCGCCAGTTGCCGATGCGCACGCCCACCAGCACGCGCGCCGCGGGCTCGCCGTGCGGCGCGTGCGCAACGCCGGAGACCAGCACGTCGCAGCGGTGCTTGCGCGGCGCGAAGTCCACCTCCTCGGCCGGCGCCGAGAGGCCGGGCTCGCCCGTGAAGGTGTCGGCCACGATCAGCGGGCGCTGCACCGCGTGCGGCTGCGCCAACGCATCGGCGCCGTCGGAGGGCTCCGGAATGGCGAAGGTGCCTTTCACCACCACGACCAGCAGTTCGCGCCCCGAAGGCTCCACGCCCTGCGTGTAGCCCACCGTCATGCCCGTTGCGTTGACGACTTCCATGGCCCGCGCCCGGTCAGTTGATCTGCACGGCGCCGCCCCGGAGGCGGTTGACGCCGGTCGAGCGGCTCAGCACATAGCTGCCCTGGATCAGCACCTTTCCCGCACGCGTCAACGTGATGCTGGCCTTGCCGCAGCGCAGCACCATCTGCGTGCGCGCGCTGACGAGGAGACGCTCGCCGTCGGCATCGACTTCCACCTGCGCGGGCGCGGCCACCTCGGCCTCGGGCCAACCGGGCTCTGCGCGCAGCACACCCATCACGATCGGCCTCGCCGGATCGGCCTGCTCGAACATCAGCACCACCGCGCGCCCGATGTGCACGCCGTGCAGGTCGACCACGCTGCGCGCGCGCAGCGCCGCCGTGCCGGGCTGCCCCTCGAACACGACCAGGGGCGTGCCGCCCTCGTCGGCGATGGCCACCAGTTCGCCGACGGCGGCGCCCTGCCATGGCCCCGCCGCGGGCTCCTGCGTGGCGTTGGCCGCCAGCTGCGCTTCGATCAGGTCTCTGCCGCTCATGGTCGATCTCCGTGGTGAATCAGTTCTGCAGAATCTTCGAACCCTTCATCACGATGTCGCTGCTCGCCTTCGCGTTGATCTTTCCGGAGGCGTCGATCGTGATGTCCTTGCCCTTGATGACGATGGTTCCGTCCTTCTTCATCGTGATGCTCGCGCTGCCCGTGGTGATGGAGATGGAGTCGCCCGCCGTGATGACGAGGTTCTTTCCCACCGAGAGCGAATCGTCCTTTCCCACGCTGGCCGTGCGCCCCTCGCTGACGCTGCGCGACTCGTCCGCGCCCACGTTGGTCGACAGGTTCGCGCCCACGTCCACCGAGCGGTTCGCGCCGATGCTGCTCGACTGGCTGGCGCCCACGCTGATCGTCTGGCTCGCGCCCACGGTCACCGCCTGCATCGCGCCCACCGTGATCTCCTGCGCCGCGCCCACGGTGATGGTCTCGTTGACGCCCACCGTGTGCGTGCGCTGCAGCGCCACCGTGGCCGTCTCGCTCGCACCCACCGTGATGGTGCGGTTCTGGCCGATGGAGATGGTCTCGTTCAGGTCCACCGTTTCCGTGCGGTTCATGTGGACCGTGATGGTCTCGTTCTTGTCCACCGTTTCGGTGCGCTGGCCGTGCACGGTGATGGTCTCGTTGTTGTCGACCGTCTCGGTGCGGTCGTGCTTCACGTGCACGGTCTCGTCATGGTCGACGGTCTTGGTGCGGTCGTGGCCGACCCAGTGCGTCTCGTCGTTCTCGACCTCGATGTCCT
Organism: Variovorax sp. AC103; assembly: GCF_979254005.1. Classification (NCBI taxonomy): domain Bacteria; kingdom Pseudomonadati; phylum Pseudomonadota; class Betaproteobacteria; order Burkholderiales; family Comamonadaceae; genus Variovorax; species Variovorax sp. AC103. The sequence continues at coordinate 21,049 of NZ_CEEDFC010000043.1, forward strand.
GGTTCTTCTCGGCGTGCAGGTACACCTGCTCGGCGCCCTTCTTGTCCTCGAGGCGGAACTCGTTGCAGTTGGCCGCGCTGCCCTTGGGCGTGGAGCGCGTGCGAAAGCCGCTCTGCGTGTGGCTGCCGAAGGGAATGGGCTGGTCGTCGTTGTAGACGCGGCCCATGATCAACGGCCGGTCCGGGTCGCCGTTCAGAAAGTCGACGATCACCTCCTGCCCGATGCGCGGGCAGAAGTACCCGCCCCAGCCCTTGCCGGCCCAGGGCTGCGACACACGCACCCAGCAGGTCGACTTCTCGTTGCTCTTGTCGTAGCGGTCCCAGTGGAAGTGCACCTTCACGCGGCCGAAGTCGTCCGCGTGGATCTCCTCGCCCGACGGCCCCACCACGATCGCCGACTGCGGCCCCGGCATGACCACGCGCGGCGTGAGGCGCGGCGGGCGAAACGGCATGTCGACCGGAAACACGGTGAGCAGGAAGGCGCAGGCGCCCGGCGGGCCGGCCTGCAGCGACGGCATGCCGGCGGCCACCGCCTCGAACGCGCCCCGCGTGTCGGCCAGCACGGCGTCGTCGGCGAGCGCCTCGCGCAGCAGTTCGGTCACCGGGGTGCGCGCGGCCTCCAGGTCGGCCCCTTCGTAGCCGGGGTGGCTGGCGACGAAGGTGCAGGCCGCGATCACGTAGTCGCTGTCGCGGGTGCCGTCGGGGTCGCCCTCGAACTTGAAGCTGCGCCCCGCCGCCACGTCGGGCCATGGCGTGAGCGCCCAGTGGCGCTGGCGGCGCGCGCCGATTTCCTCGCCGCGCAGCTTGCCCTTGTCGTCGGCGTCGCTGCCGGTGAAGTAGCCGCCCGCGAACTCGAAGGCCTCGAACTCGGCCAGCTCGTGCGTGTCGGGCGTGCCGCCGGCGGCCTCGAGCTTCTTCTTGATGGCCTTGAAGTCGCTGTCGGCCGAGGCGTAGGTGCCGGTGTCCAGCTGGCGCTCGCTCACCCAGCGCGACACCTCGTTGAAGCGCGCCTCGGCCGCATCGCCTGGCACGTAGCGCAGCGTGCCGGCCGCCGGCAGCTTCTCGTGCGCCATGTCGCTCGCGTCGGACAGGTGCATGGTGCCGGGGGCGTCGTGCGCATCGAACCAGTAGTAGATGCCCTCGTCTTCCAGAAGCCGCGAAAGGAACCGGTAGTCGCTTTCCTGGTGCTGCACGCAGTAGCGGCGCGGCGCGTGGGTGCCGATGACGTTGTCGGTCCGGGTCTTCTTGAAGCGGGTGATCGGGCTGTCCTCGAACACCGCGTCGAGCACGTCGAGCACCGGCTTGTCCTGCAGGATGCGCGAGTTGATGCGCTTGCCTAGCAGCCAGAACCACGAACGCAGCGTGAAGCGGTATTCGACGTAGCGCCCCACGTGGCCCGCGCGCACGAAGCGCACCGCATGGCCCTGGCAGTGCCGCTCGTGCCGGGCGCCGTCGGCGTCCTCGAAACCGATGACCACGTCGAAGGCCCGGCCCAGGATGTCCTTGGCGTCGATCGCCCGGTTCTTCGACAGCACGGTGAGCTCGTAGGTCGATGCGCGCGCCAGGGCCTCGTGCCCCACGATGCGCCAGAACATCAGGTCGTTGCTGGCGGGCGAATCGCTTTCGATGCGGAACTCCTGGTCGGCCATGAATGGCGTCTCCCTATGTTCTGCCTTCTTTGCCTGCTGTGCCTGCTGTGAACGGGGGCGTTCGTCAGGGCGCCAGCAGCACCACCAGCGGCTGGCTCGGCACGGTGCGCACGCCCGGGCAGTTGGTGCTGTTCTGCAGCGACACGCTGGTGAGCCGCGTGGCGGGCATGCCGTTCCACAGCACGGTGAAGGCGCCCGTGAGATGGCGGCTCGGTCCCATCACGGTGCCCGAGGCCACGCCCAGCAGCACGCCGGGGTTGTCGCCGTTGGTCATCGGGATGCTGGTGCCCAGGTTGTGGGCCGGTGCGCCCATCACCAGGATGGTGGGGCAGTTGGGAATGGCCATGGGCCCCATCGCGATGTTGGGGTACGGCACCGGAATGGGCGACGGCGCGGCGGGCGTGATGCAGACATCGGGAAAGCCCATGTCGGTGCCCATCAGCTGGCAGTTGGCGAACATCTCGTCTGCTCCCTGGTCGGGTTGCGGCTTCAGCCGAAGTGGATCTGCGCGCCGCGCGCCTTGATGAGCTCGCGGCCGTTCACCAGCGTGTGCTCGCCTTCGAGCCGCAGCAGTTGCTTCGCCTCGACCTCGACGTGCGTGGCGGCCACGCGGTCGATGCCCTCGGTGGTGCGCAGGTAGTGCCGGCTGAAGTGCTGCACCCGGTCCATCACCGAGGACAGCACCGAGCCCACGAGCTTGATGCCGGTGCCGACCACGCTCAGCTGCCGGCCGACGAGCTCGGCGGTGTCGGCGCTCACGCGCAGCTGCCGGGCATCGATGTCGAGCGCCCCGCCCTCCACGGCGATGCGCAGGTTGCCGGGGCAGCCCACCACGTTGGCCGTGCCTTCCTCGCGCTGCAGCACGGCCATGATCCAGACCTCGTCGGGCGCGATGCGCAGGCAGGCCACGCTGTCGCCGGCGGCCGGTTCGAGCAGGCAGCTGGCCGCGCGCGCGGCCTGCAGGCGCAGCGCGCCGCTGGTGACCACGCTCCGGCCTGCCGCATCGAAGGCCAGGATGCCGACGCACCAGGTGCCGCCGATGGCTTCGGCGGGCTGTCGCCTGCGCCCGCGCGAAGGCGCGGGGGCCCGTGCCGCTGCAGATGTCGCTGTGGTGTCGTTCATGGCCAGTTCCTTCGTTGTGTCTGGATGCGTGCGGGTGTCATGCGACCAGCGGCTGCCAGCGTTCGGCCGCCGCCAGCTCGGGGTCGTTCTCGATGGCGTGCGCGCGGTCGGTCATCTGCGCGTCTTCGGTGTTCGCGCCGTGCAGCACGGTGCGCTGCAGCGTGGCGCGCCGCAGGTCGGCGCGGCCGAGGTCGGCATGCCGGAAGTCGGCGTAGGTCAGGTCGGCCCCCGCCAGGTTGGCGCCCTGCAGCTTCGCGCCCGCGAAATGCGTCTGGTAGAGGTCGCAGGTCGCGAAGTTGGCCTGCGGCAGCGCGGCACCGGTGAACAGCGCCTGCCGCAGCCGCGCGCCGGCAAAGTCCGCGCCCCGGCCGGTGGCCTCGCAGAAGATGGCCGAGGGCGCCACCGCCTTCACGAACTTCGCGCCCGCGAGCGTCGCGCCCTGGAAGTTGCACTGCCGCAGCACCACACCGCTGAAGTCGGCCCCGCTCAGGTCGGTGGACGAGAACTGGCAGCCGTCGAGCGCCAGGCCCGCGAACGACATGCCCTTCAGCGAGGTCTTGAAGAACACGTTGCGCTGCATGCGCGCACCGGCCCACGTGAGGTGGGACAGGTCGCATTCGTTGACGGTGGTGTAGGGCCAGTCGGTGTCGTCCGCGCACACGTCCAGCAGCACCGACTGGGTGAACACCGCCGAGCCGAGCTGCGCGCCGCGCAGGTTGGCGTGCGCCAGCGTGCTCTTGGCCAGCGTGGCCATGGTGAGCACGGCCTGCGCCAGCTGCGCATGCTGCAGGTCGCATTCGGTGAACACCGCGCCGTGCAGGTTGGCCTGGCGCAGGTCGGCATGGTCGAGCAGGCAGCGGTTGAACACCGCGCGGCGCAGGTTGGCGCCGGCGGCGAGCGCACCGCGCAGGTCGCACTGGTCGAACACCGCCTCGCGCAGGTCGGCCCCGCGCAGGTCGGCTTCGGCGAAGCGCACGCGCGAGAACACGCCGCCGCCCAGCGCCAGCCCGGCGAAGTGGCCCTGCCCCAGGTCGAGGCCCTCCAGCGTCTCGCCGACGCGCACCGCCAGGGCCAGCAGCGTCGGGGTCATGGGGCCGCCTGTTGTTCTGGGGTCAGGCGCGGCCAGGTGCGTGCGCGCGTCAGCAGCGCGCCGTCGAACCGGGTGTCGCCGTCGAGCCGCACGCGGCTCAGGTCGGCGCCGAAGAGGTTGCTGCGCCGCAGGTCGGCGCCGCGCAGGTCGGCCTTCTGCAGCACCGCGTCGCTGAAGTTCACGCCCGACAGCAGCGCGCCGGCGCAGCGGCTCATGCGCAGCAGCGCGCCCTTGGCGCTGGCCAGCCGCAGGTCGGCGCCGTCCAGCCGCGCCTCGCACAGGTTGGCGCCGTCGAGCACCGCGCGCACCAGCGTCGCGCCGCACAGGTCTGCGCCGCCGAAGTTGAAGCGCCGCAGGTCGGCGCCGCCCAGGTCCGCGCCGGCCAGGCGGGTGTTCTTCACGGTCACCGCGCCGGCGCACTGCGCCATCCGCAGGTTGGCGCCGGTCAGCGTGCAGGTGACGAAGGTCGCGCCTTCCAGCTTCGCGCCCTGCAGGTCCACGCCCGACAGGTCCGACTCGATGAAGTTGCACACCGACAGGTCGGCCGCGGGCCAGCGCATGCCGCGCAGGTCGAGCTTGTGGAAGGTCTGGCCCGCGAGCAGCGCGCCTTCCCAGTCGGCCTGGCCCCAGGTGGTTTCGAGCAGGTTGGCGCCGGCGAACTGCGCGCGGCGCATCTGCGTGCCGGCCAGTGCACAGCGCATGAGCACGGCCCCGGAGAAGTCGGCGTCGTCGAACACGCCGCCTGCGAGCGCGGCCTTGCCGAGGTTGGCCTTGCAGAACTTCGCGCCGATGGCGATGGCGCCTTCGAGCCTCGCGTGCGCCAGCACCGCACCGGTGAAGTCGGCGCCCGAGAGGTTGGCGTTGCGAAAGTCCACGCTCTCCAGCCAGGCGCCTTGAAAGTTGAGCTCGCGCAGGTCGAGGCCCGAGAAGTCGGCGCCGGTGAAGTCGATGCCCGCGAAGAAGCGGATGCCCGCCGCGATGGCGCGCGGCATCTCCTGGCGCAGCGCGGCGGCCTCCGCAGCGGCCATGGCGAAGGCGGGCGGCTGCATGTGCGCGGTTTCCAGGTAGCCCTGGCGGTGCGTGTCTTCCAACTGCTGCAGCTTGGGCAGCAGCGGCGCCAGGTCGGGTGGGCGCGAGCCCACTGCGGCTTGCGCGCGCAGTTCGGCCAGGTGTCTGTCGGCCTTGTACAGCGGCGGGCCGCGGTGCTTGAGCGCGCCCAGGTCGATCTTTTGCTGCGCCGACATGGCGTAGGCCTTCTCCAGCGTGGTGACGGCGTCTTCCACGGCGGCCCACTGCTGCGCCTGCATCTCGCTGGCCACCTTGTCGAAGTAGGCCGGCAGGGCGTCACCCTGTGGCACCTCTTCGCGCGGCGGCATGCGAATGCCCAGGGCGTCGGGGTCCTGTCCCATGTCGCGGGCTTTCTGGCGCGCGAGCTCCACATCGAGCTGCGCGCGGCGGCGTTGCGCCTCGCCCTGCAGGCCGGCCATGGCGAAGGGCGCCTTGGCGGCCTCGACGTCGGGGTCGGCGGTGCTCACGCCCTCGGGCAGCAGGTCGCTGTCGACGATGGCGTACAGCGGTCCGGTCTTCGGGTCGGCGCGCTTGGCCGCGGCGTCGAGGTAGTGGCGGTCGGAGCGCACCTGGCCGTTGCGCTCGACCGCGCCCATCAGGCTGAGCACGTCGCTGCCGTCGTCCGTGCCGACCTCGGCCAGCCCCTGGAAGATGGCGATGCAGCGCAGCGCATGCGGAAAGAACCACACGGTGGTCAGGCGCAGCGGCACCTCGCGCACCTTCGGCTCGGCGCCCTCGACCTTGTAGCCGACGAACACGCGCGCGCGCAGGCCGGGCAGGCGCCCCTCGATGCGCGGCATGTCGGGGTGCATGTGGTCGAAGGCGAAGGTCTCGTCGCCGGCCAGCGCGCCGCCCATCCACTGGTCGGCGGGCGCGAGGTTGAAGAAGCGCCAGTCGGTGTCGGGTGCGAAGCCCGGGGCGTGCTGCTTCAGGTAGCCGGCATCGTAGGTGCCGCGGTGCTGCGCGCGCTGCGGGTGCATGAGGTCGAGCGCACCGAAGCCGGCCGGCGCCACGGCCTGGTCGGGCCGCAGCAGCCGGTCGCCGGGCAACTCGATGTTGGGCAGCCACGTGAGGCCGTCGCGCGCCTCGCGTCCCTTGCCCTGCGGGTTGGGCGCGAAGCCGGGGCCGCCGTAGGCCGCCGGCCAGCCGAGCGGCATGGCGGTGAAGGGCTGCGGCGTGCTGGGCTGCGCGCCGTCCCAGTAGCGGTCGCCGAACACCAGCAGGGTCTTTTCCTGCGTGCCGAAGCGGGCGCGCACGGCGCAGGCGTTCGGCCGGTCCGCAGGCGGAAAGGCCTGGCCGTGCACCAGGAACTCGGGCGTGAGCTTGACCACGCCCTCGTCGATCAGCGGCTGCGCCATTTCCTTCGCCAGGAAGGACCACATCGACTGCTCGGCCCACAGGCAACCGCGTTCGCCCTGCGCGAACGGCAGGTGCAGGTACGCGCTGATGCTGAGCCCGTAGCGCTTGCGGAACTCGATGGGCCGCGTGGAAAGGCCGAGTGCCTGGGGTTTGAGGATCTGCATGGCCGGGTGTCCCGTGGATCGCCTGCTACGACGAACTGCCGCTGCCGCCGCTGGCACCGCCGGCCCCACCCGCGCCGCCCGCGCCGCCCGAGCCATCAC
>NZ_CEEDFC010000044.1:0-16886 GCF_979254005.1 Variovorax sp. AC103
GGGTCGCCTTTCTTTGCTTACTTTCTTTGGCGAAGCAAAGAAAGTAAGTCGCCCGCCGGGGCGAGACCCGGCCCCGGGAAAAAACCAATTGCTACCATCCCCCCAAGCCATCAGCCAAAACCCCCAATGCCCCAATTCCCCTTCACCGCAGTCCTCTTCGACTGCGACGGCGTCCTAGTCGACTCCGAACCCATCACCAACCGCGTGCTCGCAGAAATGCTCGGCGAACTCGGCTGGCACCTCACCACCGAAGAGTCGATGAACACCTTCACCGGCAAGGCCGTGAAGGACGAAACCGCGCTCATCGAGTCGAAGACCGGCGTGAAGATCACCGACGAGTGGCTCAAGCGCTTTCGCGCGCGCCGCAACGAGGCGCTGGAGCGCGACCTCGTCGCCATCCCGCACGCCCCCGCGGCGATCCGCCAGATCCACACCCTGCTCAAGGGCCGCATCGCCTGCGCCTCGGGCGCCGACCGCCACAAGGTCGAACTGCAGCTCGCCAAGGTCGGCCTGCTCGACTGCTTCCAGGGCCGCATCTTCAGCGGCCATGAAATGCCCCGTTCCAAGCCGCACCCCGACGTGTACCTTGCCGCGGCCGAAGCCCTCGGCGTGGACCCGAAGCGTTGCGCGGTGGTCGAGGACACGGTCACCGGCGCGATGGCCGGCGTGGCCGCGGGCGCCACGGTGTTCGGCTACAGCACCGGCGAGTCGGGCCACAGCGGCCCCGGCCCGCTGCTGAGCGTGGGCGTGGCGCGGGTGTTCAGCGACATGGCCGAACTGCCCGCGCTGCTTTCGGGCTACGGACTGCAGGCGGCCTGAGTTTCTGATGCAATGAGGGGCTCGACCGCCGCGCCACAAGGCACACAGCAAGGAACGCCACCCCCATGACCTCCGAATACAAGACCGAGCAACCCGAACGCACCGAGATCGACGCACGCACCGGCCCCGCCGTGGTCGAGTTCGGCACCAACTGGTGCGGCATCTGCAAGGCCGCGCAGCCCCATATTGCCGAGGCCTTCGCCAAGTACCCCGATATCCCGCGCATCAAGGTGGAAGACGGCAGCGGCCGCCCGCTGGGCCGCTCGTTCAACGTGCGACTCTGGCCCACGCTGGTGTTCATGCGCGATGGCAAGGAGATCGCGAAGCTGGTGCGTCCGGAAGACAGCCAGTCGATCGCCGACGCGCTGGCGAAAATCGCCCAACCGGGCTGACGCGCTACAACCCCTGCTGGCGGAAATCGCGCGGCGCATGCCCCGTCCACTGCAGGAACGCACGCGAAAAACTCTTCTCGTTGCGAAATCCCACGGCCAGCGCGACCTGCTTGATCGGCCGCGTCGTGCGCCGCAGCTGGTCGACCGCCATCGCGTGGCGCACTTCGTTCTTCAGCGCCTGCAGCGAAGTGCCTTCCTCGTGCAGTTGCCGGTGCAGCGTGCGGCTCGATACGTTGAGCAGGCCGGCCAGCGCCTCGGCCGTGGTCGCCTCGCTGGCGCGTGAACGCAGCAGCTCGCGCACGCGCCGGCCCAGCAGCCGGTCGCGCCGGTACTGCAGGATCGTCAGCGGCAGTGCGCGCTTGAGCATCGTGCGCAGCGCACGCTCGTCGCGCTGCAGCGGCAGGGCGAGGTAGCGCTCGTCGAAGCTGATGCTCGCCTGCGGCGCATCGAAGCGCACGTCGGGCGTGAACATCGGCGCATAGGCGTCGGCATGCGCCGGCGCGGCGAACGGAAAGCTCGCGTGGCGCAGCGAAATGCGCGAGTCGATCGCCCAGCACATGTAGCCGTGCATGAAGCGCAGGCTGGTCACCAGGCAGAACTCGCGAAAGTCGTCGTCCAGCGGGCGGTTCTCGGCGATGCGCAGCGTCGCCACGCCGCCCGCCACGTCGAGCGCCAGGCCGATGTCCTCCGTCAGCAGCCGGTGGTGTCGGCACCAGCGCTTGATGGCCACGCCCAGGTCGGGCGAACTCAGCGAGGCGCGGCACAGCATGCCGTAGCTGCCCCAGGGCAGGCGCCGCGAGAACCAGCCGAGCGCCTCGTCGTCGAGCTCCTGCATGGCATGGTCCGACAGCGCCTCGAACTGCGCGGCCGTCACCCGCGCACCAGGCCGGGCCAGTTCGCGCGGCGTGATCTGTGCCGCCTTCAGCGCCTCGGCCGGGTCCTTGCCATAGCGCGCGTAGCCCTGCACGATGGCTCTCACGAAGGCCATTGGCGTGACGGCGCGGGCGGGTCTGAGGAACGACGGGGACGACATGGTTGGGCGGGCCGGGCGTGGCGCAATTTGCAACCATTGTGGCGCCAATTGCGGCGCGACCGGGCGTAAGCTGTGCTGTTCCAAGCGCCATACCGCGTGGGCAGCCCTGCGCGCCGACCCCTCAGAGGAGACAAGACACATGCACGATCCCGGCCTGAACTTCGACCTGGGCGAGGACATCGACTCGCTGCGCAGCGCCATCCAGGACTTCGCCGCGAACGAAATCGCCCCGCGCGCCGCCGACATCGACCGCGACAACCTGTTCCCGCACGACCTCTGGCAGAAGCTGGGCGAGCTCGGCCTGCACGGCATGACGGTGAAGGAAGAGTTCGGCGGCACCGAGCTGGGCTACCTGGCCCACATCGTGGCCATGGAGGAAGTCTCCCGCGCCTCGGCCTCGGTGGGCCTGTCGTACGGCGCGCACTCGAACCTGTGCGTGAACCAGATCCACCGCAACGGCAGCGACGCGCAGAAGAAGAAATACCTGCCCAAGCTGGTGAGCGGCGAGCACGTCGGCGCGCTGGCCATGAGCGAGCCCAACGCCGGCTCCGACGTGGTGAGCATGAAGCTCAAGGCCGAGAAGAAGAACGGCTACTACGTGCTCAACGGCGGCAAGATGTGGATCACCAACGGCGGCGACGCCGACACGCTGGTCATCTACGCCAAGACCGAGCCCGAGATGGGCGCGCGCGGCATGACGGCCTTCATCGTCGAGAAGAACTTCAAGGGCTTCTCGGCCGGCACCAAGCTCGACAAGCTCGGCATGCGCGGCTCCAACACCTATCCGCTGTTCTTCGACAACTGCGAAGTGCCCGAAGAAAACGTGCTGGGCGGCGAAGGCCTGGGCGCGAAGGTGCTGATGAGCGGGCTCGACTACGAACGCGCGGTGCTGTCCGGCGGACCGCTGGGCATCATGGCCGCGTGCATGGACGCGGTGCTGCCCTTCGTGCACGAGCGCAAGCAGTTCGGCCAGAGCATCGGCGAGTTCCAGCTGATGCAGGGCAAGCTCGCCGACATGTACTCGACCTGGCAGGCCACGCGCGCCTACGTGTACGCCGTGGGCAAGGCCTGCGACCGCAACGACCATGCGCGCACCTTCCGCAAGGACGCGGCCGGCGCCATCCTGTACTCGGCCGAGAAGGCGACATGGATGGCCGGCGAGGCGATCCAGGCGCTGGGCGGCGTGGGGTACACCAAAGACTTTCCGGTCGAGCGGCTGTGGCGCGATGCCAAGCTGTACGAGATCGGCGCGGGAACGAGCGAGATCCGGCGGATGCTGATCGGTCGCGAGCTGTTCGCGGAAACGGCGTAGGCTGCTTTCTCCCTCCCCTTCCGGGGGAGGGCAGGGGTGGGGGCACGCGGCCTTCGACGAGGTACAGCGCCGAACAGGCGCCGCTTGCCCCCATCCCAACCTTCCCCCAAAGGGGGAAGGAGCCAGACAAGGAGACAAGGACATGAACATGACTTCTGCGTTGACCGAGAGCTACGGCAAGGGCGCCACCGACGTCCCCCTCATCGAACAACCCATCGGCGACTTCTTCGACGACATGGTCGAGAAGCACCCCGACCGCGAAGCGCTCATCAGCCGCCACGAAGGCCAGCGCTACACCTACCGCGAGCTGCAGACCGAGTCGAACAAGCTCGCGAGCGCCTTGCTGAACCTCGGCCTCGCTCCCGGCGACCGCGTGGGCATCTGGTCGCACAACAACGTGCCGTGGGTGCTGATGCAGATCGCCACCGCCAAGGTCGGCCTGATCCTCGTCAACATCAACCCGGCCTACCGCACCTCCGAGCTCGAGTACGCGCTCAACAAGGTCGGCTGCAAGGCGCTGGTGACGATGGCGCAGTTCAAGACCAGCGACTACCTCGGCATGCTGCGCGAGCTGGGCCCGGCGAAGCTGCCGCAGCTGCTGCACACGTTCTGGATCGACAAGCCCGGCCAAGGCGAAGAGCAGCCCGGCATGCAGCGCTTCTCGCAGCTGCTCGCGAGCGGCGACGCGGCCGACGCGCGCATCGCGCAGGTCCAGAAGACGCTGAAGGCCACCGACCCCATCAACATCCAGTTCACCAGCGGCACCACGGGCTTTCCCAAGGGCGCGACGCTCACGCACCGCAACATCCTGAACAACGGTTTCTTCATCGGCGAGTGCATGAAGCTCTCGCCCGCCGACAAGCTGTGCATTCCCGTGCCGCTGTACCACTGCTTCGGCATGGTGCTGGGCAACCTGGCCTGCCTCACGCACGGCTCGGCCATCGTCTACCCGAACGACGGCTTCGATCCGCTCACCGTGCTGGAGACCGTGCAGGCCGAGAAATGCACCGGGCTGCACGGCGTGCCCACGATGTTCATCGCCGAGCTCGACCATCCGCGCTTCAAGGAGTTCGACCTGTCCACGCTGCGCACCGGCATCATGGCCGGCTCGCCGTGCCCCACCGAGGTGATGAAGCGCGTGGTCGACCAGATGCACCTGGGCGAGATCACCATCGCCTACGGCATGACCGAGACCAGCCCCGTGAGCTGCCAGAGCAGCACCGACACGCCGCTGGACAAGCGCGTGTCCACCGTGGGCACGGTGCAGCCGCACCTGGAGGTGAAGATCATCGACCCCGAGACCGGCGCGATCGTGCCGACCGGCCAATCGGGCGAGTTGTGCACCCGCGGCTACTCGGTGATGCACGGCTACTGGGAAGACGAGCCGCGCACGCGCGAAGCCATCGACGCCGAGCACTGGATGCACACGGGCGACCTGGCGACGATGGACGCCGAGGGCTACGTCAACATCGTCGGGCGCATCAAGGACCTGGTGATCCGCGGCGGCGAGAACATCTACCCGCGCGAGATCGAGGAGTTCCTGTACCGCCACCCGAAGGTGCAGGACGTGCAGGTCGTCGGCCTGCCCGACAGGAAGTACGGCGAGGAGCTGTGCGCCTGGATCATCGTCAAGCCCGGCCAGAGCGCCACCGACGAAGACATCCGCAGCTTCTGCAAGGGCCAGATCGCGCACTACAAGGTGCCGAAGTACATCCAGTTCGTCACCGAGTTCCCGATGACGGTGACCGGCAAGATCCAGAAATTCAAGATCCGCGACGCCATGACCGAGCAGCTCGGCCTGACGAAAGAAAAGACAGCATGAGCCAACTCGAAACCAAACTCAACGCCCGTTCGGCCGATTTCCAGGCCAATGCCGCCGCCATGCGCGCGCTGGTCGACGACCTGCACAAGCAGTTCGCCAAGGTGGAGCAGGGCGGCGGCGAGGCCGCGCGCGCCAAGCACACGGCACGCGGCAAGCTGCTGCCGCGCGACCGCGTGGCCGAGCTGCTGGACCCGGGCACGCCCTTCCTGGAGATCGCGCCGCTGGCCGCGCATGCGATGTACCTCGACGCCAAGGGGGCGGAGTCGGCGCCCGGCGCGGGCCTCATCGCCGGCATTGGCCGCGTGAACGGCGTCGACTGCATGGTCGTCTGCAACGACGCCACGGTGAAGGGCGGCACCTACTACCCGCTCACGGTGAAGAAGCACCTGCGCGCGCAGGAAATCGCCGAGCAGAACCGCCTGCCCTGCATCTACCTCGTCGATTCGGGCGGCGCCAACCTGCCGAACCAGGACGAGGTGTTTCCCGACCGCGACCACTTCGGCCGCATCTTCTACAACCAGGCCAACATGAGCGCCCAGGGCATCCCGCAGATCGCGGTGGTCATGGGCTCGTGCACGGCCGGCGGCGCCTACGTGCCGGCGATGAGCGACGAGTCGATCATCGTGAAGAACCAGGGCACCATCTTCCTGGGCGGCCCGCCGCTCGTGAAGGCGGCCACCGGCGAAGTGGTCACGGCCGAAGACCTGGGCGGCGGCGACGTGCACACGCGCCTGTCGGGCGTGGCCGACCACCTGGCGCAGAACGACCTGCATGCGCTGGCGCTGGCGCGCACTGCGGTGGCCAACCTCAATGCGAAGGCGCCCGAGGCGCCGGCAGCAGCCAAGGGCGGTGCCGAGGTGCGCCAGCCCGCGTTCCCGCGCGAAGAGCTCTACGGCGTGATCCCCACCGACACGCGCAAGCCCTTCGACGTGCGCGAGATCATTGCGCGCATCGTCGACGGCAGCGAGTTCCACGAGTTCAAGGCCCGCTTCGGCGCCACGCTGGTCTGCGGCTTTGCCGAGATCGAAGGCATGCCGGTGGGCATCATCGCCAACAACGGCATCCTGTTCAGCGAGTCGGCGCAGAAGGGCGCGCACTTCATCGAGCTGTGCTGCCACCGCAAGATCCCGCTGGTGTTCCTGCAGAACATCACCGGCTTCATGGTGGGCCGCAAGTACGAGAACGAAGGCATCGCGCGCCACGGCGCCAAGATGGTGACGGCCGTGGCCACCGCCAACGTGCCCAAGTTCACCATCATCATCGGCGGCAGCTTCGGCGCCGGCAACTACGGCATGTGCGGGCGTGCGTACAGCCCGCGCTTTCTCTGGATGTGGCCCAACGCGCGCATCAGCGTCATGGGCGGCGAGCAGGCCGCGAGCGTGCTGGCCACGGTGAAGCGCGACGGCATCGAGCTGAAGGGCGGCAGCTGGAGCAAGGACGAGGAAGAAGCCTTCAAGGCCCCCATCCGCCAGCAGTACGAAGACCAGGGCCACCCCTACTACGCCACCGCGCGCATCTGGGACGACGGCATCATCGATCCGGCCGACACGCGCCGCGTGCTGGCGCTGGGCCTGGCGGCGTCGCGCAATGCCCCGATTCCCGAGCCCAAGTTCGGCATCTTCCGCATGTAGGAACCGCACGGAGACGCTTTCATGACGCTGCGCCGGCTCTCGCTCATCACCGCCTTGCTTTGCATGTCGCTGGGCGCGCACGCGCAGAACGTGGCGCGCCGCGACGTCGAGATACCGATGGCGGTCAAGGGCTTCTTCGGCGAGTCGCACATCAAGCTCGCCGCCACCGAATACAGGCCCGAGGGTGACGGCCCGTTTCCGGTGCTGGTGATCAACCACGGCACGCCGCGCTCGCCCACCGACTTTCCGAAGATGCAGGACCGCTATGCGCGGCAGGCCGAGTTCTTCGCGAAGCGTGGCTTCCTGGTCATCAACCCGCTGCGCCGCGGCTACGGAAAGTCCGACGGGCCGTGGGCCGAGAACTACTTCAGCTGCGCCAACCCCGACTACGTGCAGGCCGGGCTCGAAACCGCGAAGGACATCGGCGCGGCGCTCGACTACGCGCGCGCGCTGCCGTACGCCGATGCGCAGCACATGGTGCTGCTGGGCAAGTCGGCCGGCGGCTTCGGCGTGCTGGCGCTGTCGAGCCTGAACCCGGACGGCGTGGTCGGCACCATCAACTTCGCGGGCGGACGCGGCTCGCGCGGGCCGGACGACGTGTGCAACGAGGCGAAGCTGGTCGATGCCTTCGGCCGCTACGCATCGACTACGAAGGTGCCGATGCTGTGGGTCTATTCCGAGAACGATCATTTCTTCGGGCCCGCGCTGGCGAGCCGCCTGCTGGCGGCGTACAAGGCCAAGGGCGTCGATGTGCGCTTCGAGGGCGTGCCGCCCTACGGCAACGACGGCCACGCCTTCTTCGAAGGCCGCGACAACGCCGCGATCTGGGTGCCCATGGTGGACCAGTTCCTCGCGAAGCTGGGCCTGGCCCGGCAGGTGCAATGAAGACAAACAAGACACAACGGACATGAGCGACTACACCAAGCTGAAACTTTCCATGGACGGCGAAAGCGCCGTGGCGCGCATCTGGCTCGACCAGCCCGACGCACGCAACGCCTTCGACGATGTCGTCATCGCCGAGCTGACGCGAGCGTTCACGGAGGCCGGCGCCACCGCGCAGGTGAAAGCCATCGTGCTCGGCGCGAGCGGCCCGGCCTTCTGCGCGGGCGCCAACCTCAACTGGATGCGCCGCATGGCCGACTACACGCGCGACGAGAACATCGCCGACGCGGGCAAGCTGGCCGCCATGCTGCGCACCATTGCCGAGTGCCCCAAGCCCACCATCGCGCGCGTGCAGGGCGATGTGTATGCGGGCGGCATGGGGCTGGTCGCGGCCTGCGACATGGCGGTAAGCGTGGACACCGCCTGGTACTGCCTGAGCGAAGTGAAGATCGGCCTCGTGCCCGCGACCATCAGCCCCTACGTGCTTCGCGCCATGGGCACGCGCGCCTCGCAGCGCTACTTCCTCACGGCCGAGCGCTTCACGGCCGCCGAGGCGCACCGCATCGGCTTCGTGCACGAAGTGGTCGCCGCCGACGCGCTCGATGCCAAGGTCGACGAACTCGTCAAGGCACTCACCGGCGCGAGCCCGGCCGCCGTGCGCGCCTGCAAGCAGCTGATTGCCGAGGTGGACGGCCGCGAGATCGACGACGCCTTGATCGCCAGGACCGTCGAGGGCATCGCCGACATCCGCGCGAGCGACGAAGGCCGCGAGGGCGTGCAGGCCTTCCTGCAGAAGCGCAAGCCGTCATGGCTGGCAGCCAAGGCCTGACGCCCATGCCGCACGGCACACTCATCGAACGCATGGACGCGTGGCTGTCCGTCCACCGCGCGGGCTACCACGCGTCGCTGCGGCCCGGCGTGAGCGATGAAGACCTCGATGCCTTCGAGGCGAAGTTTTCGCTCGAGCTGCCCGAGGCTTTCCGCGCGCTCTACCGCTGGCGCGACGGCCAGCCGAACAGCAACTTCGACAGCCTGCAGCACAACCGCATGTTCAGCGCGCTCGAGGACATCGCCGACACCAAGGCGATGCTGGACGACATGATCGGCACCGACTTCGAAGACCCCGCTACCTGGCGGCGCGGCTGGGTGCCGTTCCTGTCGAACGGCGGCGGCAGCTACCTGTGCGTGGACATCGATGCCGAAGGCGGCGGGCAGCCGGGGCAGCTCGTCGCCTTCTGGAAAGCCGACCAAGACCGCCCCGTGGAGCATGCGTCCGTCGATGCATGGCTCGCGGACCTCGTGGCTTCCATGGAAGCCGGCACGATCGAATTCGACTGAGGGCCGCCCATGAACACCAGCCTCGACATGCCCCAACTGCTCGCACTGGCCGCCGCCATCGGCTGGGCCAGCGGCGTGCGGCTCTACCTGGTCGTGCTGCTGACCGGCGTGGTCGGCTATTTCGGCTGGGTGCCGCTGCCCAGCGGGCTGCAGCTGCTGGCGCACCCGGTGGTCATCGCGGCCAGCGGTTTCATGGTGTTCATCGAGTTCTTCGCCGACAAGATTCCCGGCCTCGATTCGCTGTGGGACATGGTGCACACCGCCATCCGCATCCCGGCCGGCGCGGCGCTTGCGGCCAGCGTGTTCGGCGCCGACCACAGCGCGCTGGCCGTCGTCGCCGCGCTGCTGGGCGGCGGCTTCGCGGCCACGGCGCATGCGGCCAAGGCCACCACGCGCGCGGCCATCAACACCTCGCCCGAGCCGTTCTCCAACGTGGGCGCTTCGCTGGTCGAGGACACGATGGTGCCGGCGGGGCTGTGGCTCGCGGTGGCGCATCCCTTCGTCTTTCTCGTGCTGTTCGTGCTGGTGCTTGTGGCGAGCGTGTGGCTCATCCGCAAGAGCTGGCGTTTCCTCAAGGCGCTGTTCGCCCGCGTGGCCCGCATCTTCAGCGGCCGATCCGATCCGGGCGTGGTGCCCGCGTTTCAACTGAAAAAGAATCCTCCGGGAGACACTCCGAATGTTTAAGAAGATCCTGATCGCCAATCGCGGTGACCAGCCGCGAAGCGGCGCAGCGGCGAAGCCAAATTGCATGGCACGCGCAGCGTGCGCAGGCGATTTCACCGCGAAAGCACTCCATGTTTAAGAAGATCCTGATCGCCAATCGCGGTGAAATCGCGTGCCGCGTTGCCGCTACCGCACGCCGCATGGCCATTCGCACCGTGGCCGTGTATTCCGATGCCGACGCGCATGCCAACCATGTGCGCGCCTGCGACGAGTCGGTCCACATCGGCGGCAGCGCCCCGAAGGACAGCTACCTGCGCTGGGAGCGCATCCTCGAAGCCGCCAAGGCCACGGGCGCCGAGGCGGTGCATCCGGGCTACGGCTTCCTGAGCGAGAACGAAGAGTTCGCGCAGGCCTGCGCCGACGCGGGCCTGGTCTTCATCGGCCCGCCGCCCTCGGCCATCAAGGCCATGGGCCTGAAGGCCGAGTCGAAGCAGCTGATGGAAAAGGCCGGCGTGCCGCTGGTGCCCGGCTACCACGGCCATGACCAGAACCCGGCGCTGCTGCAGCGCGAGGCCGACCGCATCGGCTACCCGGTGCTCATCAAGGCCAGCGCCGGCGGCGGCGGCAAGGGCATGCGCGCGGTCGACAAGGCGCAAGACTTCGCAGCCGCGCTGGCCTCGTGCCAGCGCGAAGCGATCAACAGCTTCGGCGACGACGCGGTGCTGATCGAGAAGTACGTGCAGCGCCCGCGCCACATCGAGATCCAGGTGTTCGGCGACACGCAGGGCAACTACGTCTACCTGTTCGAGCGCGACTGCTCGGTGCAGCGGCGCCATCAGAAGGTGCTGGAAGAAGCGCCCGCGCCCGGCATGACCGAGGCCATGCGCAAGCAGATGGGCGACGCCGCCGTGTCGGCAGCACGCTCGGTGAACTACGTGGGCGCGGGCACGGTGGAGTTCATCGTCGAGCAGCGCGACGGCGGAGAGATGAACTTCTTCTTCATGGAGATGAACACCCGCCTGCAGGTGGAGCACCCTGTCACCGAAGCCATCACCGGGCTGGACCTCGTCGAGTGGCAACTGCGCGTGGCATCGGGCGAGCCGCTGCCCGCGAAGCAGGCCGACCTGAAGATTCACGGCCACGCCATAGAGGCGCGCATCTGCGCCGAGAACCCCGACAACAACTTCCTGCCCGCCACCGGCACCTTGCGCGTGTACCGCAAGCCGCAAGCCACCGCATTCCAGCGCAGCCGCGTACGCATCGACGACGGCGTGCGCGAGGGCGGCGAGATCTCGCCCTTCTACGACTCGATGATCGCCAAGCTCATCGTGCACGGCGCCACGCGCGACGAGGCGCTGGCCCGGCTCGACGCCGCGCTGGCGCAGGTGCAGATCGTGGGCGTGCAGACCAACGTGCAGTTCCTGCGCGGCATCCTGGCCACCGAATCGTTCGCCAAGGCCAACCTCGACACCGCGCTGATCGAGCGCGAACGCGCCGTGCTGTTCGACCGGGAGGCCCTGGGCCTGCCGCTGGCCGCCGCGGCGGCCATCACGCGAACGCTCGTCACCGAATGGCCCGGCAAGTTGCCCGACCCGTTCGCGCGCCGCGACGGCTGGCGCTCGCACGGCGAGTACCTGCGCCGCTTCGACTTCGAGTTTCGCGGCGCCGAGCAGATTGCCCTGCTGACCTACAAGCGCGACGGCAGCCTGTGGCTGGAAGCCGGCGGCGCCGAAGGCCCGCTGGTGGTCGGCCAGTTCCCGACCGGCGAGTTCGAGGTGGAATTCGCCGGCACGCGCCAGACGCTGGCCGTGCACGTCGACGGCGCCACGTCGCACATCTTCGCTTCGAAGGGCGCGACGAAGATCACCACCATCGACCGCCTCGCGCATGCCGGCGAGACCCAGGCCGAAGGCGGCCGGCTCACCGCGCCGATGCCCGGCAAGGTCGTGTCCTTCGCCGTGAAGGCCGGCGACAAGGTCACGCGCGGCCAGCCGCTGGCGGTGATGGAAGCCATGAAAATGGAGCACACGATCGCCGCGCCGGCCGACGGCACGGTGGAGGAGCTGATGTTCTCCCCGGGCGAGCAGGTGGCCGAGGGCGACGAATTGCTGCGGATGAGTGCGGCGGCGGCCTGAAAAAAGTTGACCCCGTTCCGGGCGGCCGCCCGTATCAGCTGCGGTAGTCATCACTCAAGGATCTCCAATGACCTCTCGCACGCTTTCCGGTTCGCCGCTTTTCCTGTCTGTCCGCCAGCGGTCGGGCATCGTCCTCGTGGCCTTGGCGGCGGCGTTGTCGCTGGCGGGCTGCGAACGCAAGAGCAACGAGGCCGCGCTGGCCGCACCCGTGCCGGCCGCGCCCATGCAGGCCGCGCCCATGCAGGCCGCGCCCGGCATCGCCGGCGGCATGGCGATGAAGGAGCAACGCCGCGCGCGCGTGGCGGACACGGCGTCCGCTGAGGCCGATGCGTCGCAAGACACCCCGCTGCAGCGCTTCCTGGCGGTGCGGCAGGAGCTGAACGTGGAGGTTCCTTCGGAGCAACTCGCCGACGCCTGGGGCAAGGTGCGCGACCTGTGCGGCACGCTGAAGTGCGAGCTGCTGTCGTCCTCGCTGCTGCGCGAGACGCCGCAGCAGCCCGGCAACGCCATGCTTGAAGTGCGCGTGGAGCCGGCCGACGTCGACAAGCTGCTCGGCGGCCTGGCGGGCGTGGCGAACGTGGTCTCGCACACCACCACCAGCGAGGACAAGACCGCCGAGGTGATCGACGTCGAAGCCCGCATCAGGAACCGCACCGAGTTCCGCGACAGCCTGCGCACCATGCTGCGCGACACCGTCACCAAGCGCACCATGGCCGACCTGCTGGCCATCCAGCGCACGCTGTCGGACACCCAGGCCGAGCTCGACGCCATCGCCACGCAGCGCAAGGTGCTGGCGCAGCAGACCAGCAAGCAGCACATCCAGATCCAGTTCACGCCGCGGCGCGCGCTGGTGGGCAGCGGCGACGGCTACAGCCCGATGGGCCAGGCGCTGCGCAATGCCGGCTCGGTGCTGGCGGAAAGCGTGGGCGCGCTGATCACCTTCGTGGCGGCGGTGCTGCCGTGGCTGGTGCTGGTGGTGCTGCCGCTGGGGTGGCTGGTGCGGGTGTTGTGGCGCCGTCGCAAGGCCAGGGCGGCCTGAGCTGCCTGTCGGTGACGCAGGGCGCAGCGGGCTGCGCCGTGCGTGTGGTCAGCCCACCACCACTTCGCTGATCTGCATCACCGGCGCGATGTCGGTGTAGTTCTTCACGTCGCCCATGATCTCCTTCATGTGCGGCCCGAACGCCGCCTGGAAGGCCTCGAGCGATTCGCTGAACACGTGGCACATGCCGACGTAGGTGGGCGGGGTGCCCGGTGCGCCGCCGCCCAGGCCCTTGTCGATGGTGTACGAGAGGCAGGCGTCGCCCATGCGGGCCTTGAGCAGCGGCATGTGCTTGTCGCGGTAGTAGGCGTGGTCGAAGCGGGCATCGGCCGCGTAGGGGTACATCACGCTGACTTTGATCATGGGTGTCTCCTGATGGGTTCGGACGGTTGACGGGCGTTCGAGCATAGCCATCCCGGGGCGCCGCGTCAGCGCCCTCACTAAGATCCGTCCCCATGCGAATCACCGTCTACCTCACCGACAACCGCCCAGACCCCTGGATCCAAGGCCTTCAGGCCGAACTCCCCGACGCCGTCATCGAGGCCTGGAAGCCCGGCGCGCCGCAGGCCGACCATGCCGTGGTGTGGGCGCCGCCGCAACAGTTTCTCGACGAGCAGCCCAAGCTGCGCGGCCTCTTCAACATCGGCGCGGGCGTCGATGCGTTGCTCAAGCTCAAGGTGCCGGCGCACACGCGCATCGTGCGGCTCGACGACGCCGGCATGTCGGTGCAGATGGCCGAGTACGTGTGCCACACGCTCATTCGCCACTTCCGCGAGTTCGACGTGTACGAAGCCGATGCGCGCGAAGGCAAGTGGAGCTACCGCAAGCCGCGGCTGCGCAGCGACTTTCCGGTCGGCATCATGGGCCTGGGCGTGCTCGGCGAGCGCGTGGCCAAGGCGGTGGCGCAGTTCGAGTTTCCGGTGCTGGGCTGGAGCCGCTCGCCGAAGGACATCGACGGCGTGCAGGTGTTCAGCGGCGAGGCGCAGTTCGACGAGTTCCTGTCGTCCACGCGCGTGCTCATCAACCTGCTGCCGCTGACCGAGGCCACACGCGGCATCCTCAACCGCAGCACGCTGGGCAAGCTGCGGCCTGAGGGCTACCTGATCAGCATCGCGCGCGGCGGCCACCTGGTCGAGGACGACCTGATCCCGATGCTCGACGCCGGCCAGCTCGCGGGCGCGACGCTGGACGTGTTCCAGGTCGAGCCGCTGCCGGCCGACCACGCCTTCTGGCGCCACCCCAAGATCACCGTGACGCCGCACGGCTCGGCACGCACGCTGCGCGAGGAATCGATCAGCCAGATCGCCGGGAAGATCCGCGCGATGGAGCAGGGCCTGCCGGTGAACGGCGTGGTCGATCCGACGCGCGGCTACTGAGGACGACCGCAGCCAGGCGCCAACCCACGGCGCTTGCCGCTGGAACGCGGCGCAGAACGCCAAGGGAAGGGGAAACCCCGAGGCGCTGGTTTTTCACATCTATGAAAATCTTTTCATGACTGTGAAAACTGCGTTCCGCGTGATCGAGATCGTCGAGCTCTTCGCTCGAGAGAAACAGCCGCTGGCGCTGTCCGAGATGGCACGCCTGCTCGACATGCCCGTGTCCAGCTGCCTGGGCCTGATCCGCACGCTCGAGGAGCAGGGCTACATGTACGAGACCGGCCGCCGCCAGGGCTACTACCCGACGGGCCGGCTGCTGGCGATGGCACAGGTCATCGCCGCCCACGACCCGGTGCTCGACCGGGTGAAGGCCACGCTCGAAGAGCTGCGCGATGCCGCCCGCGAGACCGTGGTGTTCGGCAAGTTCCGCGACGCGGGCCAGGTGGTGTACCTGGAGGTGCTGAGCGCGCCGCAGGCCATCCGCTATTCCGCCGAATCGGGCGAGACGCGCCCGGCCTACGCCAATTCGCTGGGCCGCGCGCTGCTGTCCACGCTCGCCCCCGAGGCCCGCCGCAAGCTGCTCGGCGGCATGACGCTCGCGCCGTTGACCGATGCCACGCTCACCACCGCCGAGGCCATCGAGGCCGAGCTGCAAAGCGCCGCCGCGCGCGGCTGGTACGGCAACCTCGGCCAAAGCATTCCCGACCTGATCGGCCTGGCCTGGCCGCTGCGCATTGGCGGCGAGGCGTACGCCATTTCCGTCGCCGGCCCGCGCTACCGCGTGGAGCCGCGCATCGAGGAGATCGCCGCGATGCTGCGCTCGGCCTGCCTCGCCATCGAACCCAAGACAGAAAGCCCCCGATGACCCCGACCCCGACCCCCACCCCGGCCGCCGCTGCCGCGCCCCGCTACTTCGTCCGCGAGGACGAGATCGCCGGCTACCACCCCGCCAACCACACCGGCACGCTGAACAAGCGGCTGATCGGCCCCGAGACGGTGGGCGCGAAGCAACTCGAGGTGCTGGTGGGCCACATCCAGAAGGGCAAGGGCGCGCTGCCGCATGCGCACCCGGGCATCGAACAGGTCTGCTACATGCTCGAAGGCCGCGCGGTCGCCGAGGTGGGCGGCCAGCGGCAGGAGCTGGGCCCGGGCGACAGTTGCTTCTTTCCGGCCGACGCCATGCACACCTTCACGGTGGTGAGCGACGAGCCGGTGCGCGTGCTGGTGATCTACAGCCCGCCGTACGAGGAACTGCCGGAACGCGTGATCCGGCCTTGAACAGAAGCGCCTCGAACCCGGTTCGCAGGCGCGGCTTTGCACCGACAACAACCCCGGAGACAAGCACCCATGAAGACGACGAAGAACGCGACCGAGCAAACGGTCGTGGTGGCGAACCGCCGCCGTTTCATTTCCATCGGCGCGGCCGCAGGCCTTGCCGGCGCCGCGCCATGGGCCTTCGCGCAGGACGGCTACCCCAGGCTGCCGATCAAGCTCGTCGTGCCGTTCGCGGCGGGCAGCGGCACCGACGCGGTGGCGCGCATCACCGGGCAGATGCTCGGCGAGGCGCTCAAGGGCTCGGTCATCGTGGACAACCGCGCGGGCGCCAACGGCGTGATCGCGGCCGAACTGGTGGCCAAGGCGCCGCCCGACGGCTACACGCTGTTCATGACGACCAACACCACGCATTCGGCCAACCCGAGCCTGATGAAGTCGCTGCCCTACGACCCGGTGAAAGACTTCGCACCCGTGAGCCGCATGGGCAACCTGCCGTTCATGCTGGTGGTGAACAACGACCTGCCGGTGAAGAGCGTCGCCGAGCTGCTGGCCTGGGGCCGCGCGAACCCGGGCAAGCTGACCTATGCGAGCGGCAACAGCACCGGCATCGTGAGCGGTGCCACGCTGTCGCGCATGAGCGGTATCCCGATGCTGCACGTGCCGTACAAGAGCACGCCGCCGGCCATCGCCGACCTGATCGGCGGCCAGGTGTCGATGATGGTGGTCGACCTGGCGGCGGGGCTGGCCACGGTGAAGGCCGGCAAGATGCGCGCGATCGCGGTGACCACCCAGGAGCGCACCAAGCTGTTCCCCGAACTGCCGCCGCTGGCCGACACGCCCGAACTGAAGGGCTTCGACATCACCTCGTGGAACGGCGTGTTCGCGCCGGCCGGCACGCCGAAGGACATCGTGCGCCAGCTCAACAAGGCGCTGTCGGACATGGCCAACGGCACGGCGTTTCGCGAGCGGGTGGCCAAGCTGGGCTTCGATGCGTTCGGCAGCACCCCGGAGGCGCTGGGAGCGTTCACGGTGTCGGAGCTGGCGAAGTGGAAGAAGCTGATCCAGGCTGCGGGCATTCAACCCGAATGAGCGCGTTGAATTTCTCCCTCCCCTTCCGGGGGAGGGCGGGGGTGGGGGCAAGGGGCCTTTGCAAAAGCACCGCCTCCACC
>NZ_CEEDFC010000045.1:0-14503 GCF_979254005.1 Variovorax sp. AC103
GCCTTTTCTTTGGCTACTTTCTTTTGGCGAAGCAAAAGAAAGTAGCTCGCCCGCCGGGGCGAGACCCGGCCCCGGAAAATAAACCACCCCAAACAGGGTAGATACGGCAACGAAGGCGGCCCCCGCCGAAGCAGCGGCACAATACCCCTGCCCCGTGCGGCAGCGCAACGGCCAGCGCCCGCAACCCTCCCTCTGGAGACCAAGATCATGAAAGCAACCTGGAACGGCGTCACCATCGCCGAAAGCGACGACACCGTGCTCGTCGAAGGCAACCACTACTTCCCGATGAGTTCGCTCCATCGCGATCACGTGACCTTCAGCAATCACAAGACCACCTGCCCCTGGAAAGGCACCGCGAGCTACTACTCGCTGCTGGTCAACGGCGAACTCAACACCGACGCCGCCTGGTACTACGCCGACCCGAAGCCCGAAGCCGAAGAAGTCCGCGACCGCGTGGCGTTCTGGAAGGACGTGAAGGTCAGCGCGCAGTGACCACGGCCGCGTTCACTCCGCCGTTCATCCCCCCCGCCGAACTGCGCGCCGCACTGCGCGAGCAAGGCTATGCCGTGCTGAGCCCGCAGGGCGTCGGCGAATGGCTGGGCGTGCCGCTCGCGCAACTCGAGGCACTGCACACCGACTGGAACGACCTGCCGCCCGACGAGTACCTGAAGGACGGCGGGCACTACCGCACGCGGCGCCATGCCTGCTTCACCGTCGAGGCCGACGGCCACGCCACGCTGGTGCAGGTGCCGCATCGCGCGCACTGGCAGCCGGTCGAATACAACGCGCTGCACGGCGGCATGCAGCGCTGGTTCGCGCCGATGCGCGAGGCCACGGTGGCGCAGCCCGTGTGGCAGCGGCTGCTGCAGCAGCTCGGCAAGGCCAGCAGCGACATGCGCGGCGCACCGCAACGCTGGTACGTGGAAGCGCACCAGTTCCGCATCGACACCGCCGGCGGCATCGGTCGCCCGACGCCCGAAGGCGCGCACCGCGACGGTGTGGACCTGGTCGCCGTCGCGCTGGTTGGCCGCCACGGCATCAAGGGCGGCGAGACGCGCGTGTTCGAGGCCAACGGCCGTCGCGGCGAGCGTTTCACCATGACCGAGCCGTGGAGCCTGCTGGTGCTCGACGACGCGCGCGTGATCCACGAATCCACGCCGATCCAGCCGCTGGAAGAGGGGGGCGAAGGCTGGCGCGACACGCTCGTGATCACCTGCCGCGCCCAGGGCTTCCAGGGAAGCTGAAAACCCGCGTAAGGCGAACGCGCGCAAGCGCGTCGCCGTTGCTGGCCGGAGTCCTACAGTCCGGTCGTGCAACAGAGGTTAAATTCGAGCCCCGGTCTCTTGTGCCTTTTAGAGGCCGTGTCTGTCTGCGAACGAAAGCGAGGTCCCGCCATGTTCAATCACATCCTGGTTCCGATCGACGGCTCCGAAACTTCCATGCTCGCCGTCAGCAAGGCCAGCGGCCTCGCATTGGCATTCGGGAGCCGCATCACGCTGATTCACGTGATCGACAACTACCCCTTCATTGGCGTGGGCGCGGACTATGCGCTTGGCCAGAACGAATACCTGGCCGCTGCCACCGCGAGTGCCAATGCGGCACTTGCACGCGGCGTGGCTGCCCTCGCAGCCGAAGGCCTGCACAGCGACCAGCGCGTGATCGACGGCCACGTGGTGCACGAAGGCATCGTCGACACGGCCATCGCCATCGCGGCCGACCTGATCGTGATGGGCTCGCACGGCCGCAGCGGCATCGAGAAACTGCTGCTGGGCAGCGTCACGCAGCGCGTGCTGCAGGACGCGAACATGCCCGTGCTGGTGGTCAAGGGCGGCTTCAACTAACCGGGCGCGAAATCGGCCGGCCGCTCGAAGCGAAGTTCCTGCTGCGTCACCGGGTGCACAAAGCCCAGTTCGCTCGCATGCAGCAGCAGGCGCGGCGCACGTGCCTGCACCGCGGCATCGGCGTACAGCGCATCGCCCAGGATCGGGTGGCCGACCGACAGCAGGTGCACGCGCAGCTGGTGCGTGCGGCCGGTCATGGGCTCCAGCATCACATGCGTTGCCGTGGCGCCCCCCTCTGACGAAGAAGAAGAAACCGCCTTCCACCGCGTGAGGCTCGGCTTGCCCGCCGGGTCGACCTTCTGCAGCGGGCGGCGCGGCCAGTCGGCCATCAGCGGCGCGTTGATCAGCGACCAGTCGTCCTGCACCGGCATCGCGCCGTTGACGACGGCTTCATAGCGCTTGTGCACCCGCCGCTCGGCAAAGGCCGCGCTCAGCGTGCGCTGCATGGCAAGGCCGCGCGCCATCACCACCAGGCCGCTGGTGCCCATGTCGAGCCGATGCACGATCAGCGCGTCGGGCCACCGCTGCATGGCGCGCGCGCTCAGGCAATCCTGCTTGTCCTCGCCGCGGCCGGGCACGCACAGCAGGCCCGCGGGCTTGTCGAACACGAGCAGGTACGGGTCTTCGTGAACTGGGGGAAGAGCAGGGCAGGGAGGCGACGGCGCGGTCATGGGAGCCGTCGAGTGTAGAGAGCCCGCCAAGGCCCTGGCAGAGGGGTTTGAAGGGCCGTTGCTGTGCCCTCACCGCCCGCTCATGAAGCCTCGGCTATCCTCGAACGAATGTCCGGCCCCGCTTCCGCCTCCACTTCCTCCCCAGGTGCCACCGCCGCTTCGGCGCCCGGCACCGTCTCTCCCCCCAGCTTTTCCGACCTGACGCGCGAACGTCCGTTCATGCAGATGTGGACGGCGCGCCTGTTCGGCACCGCCGCCTCGCAGATGCTGCTGGTGGCCATCGGCTGGCACATGTACGACCTCACCGGCAGCGCCTGGGACCTGGGCCTGGTCGGCCTCTACCAGTTCGTGCCCGCGCTGCTGCTGGCCTTGCTGGCCGGCCACATCGTCGACCGCCACCACCGCGGGCGCATCGTGGCCGCCTGCTTCGCGGTGCAGGGTCTGGTGGCGCTGGTGCTGCTGCTGGCGGTGATGCAAAAGCACGACACGCGCGGCCTGCTGCTGGGGCTGTCGCTGGTGCTGGGCGCGGTGCGGGCCTTCCAGATGCCCGCGCAGCAGGCGCTCACGCCGCTGCTGGTGCCGCCGACGATGCTGGCGCGTGCGATGGCCTTCAGTTCGGCCGGCATGCAGGGCGCGATCATCGGCGGGCCTGCCCTGGGCGGCCTGCTGTTCGTGGCGGGCATGGCGGTGGTCTACGGGGCCAGCGTGGCGTGCTTCGTCGTCGCATGCGTGCTGGTGCTGCGCCTGCGCTATGCCTACACGCCGGCCGCGCGCGAGCCAGTCACGCTGGCCACGGTGTTCGCGGGCGTCGATTTCATCTGGAAGCGCAAGCCCGTGCTCGGCGCGGTCTCGCTCGACCTGTTCGCGGTGCTGCTGGGCGGCGCGGTGGCGCTGCTGCCGATCTATGCCAAGGACATCCTGCACACCGGCCCCTGGGGGCTCGGGCTGCTGCGCAGCGCGCCGGCGGTGGGCGCGCTGGTCATGTCGATCGTGCTCACGCGCCGGCCGGTGGAG
This sequence comes from Variovorax sp. AC103, assembly GCF_979254005.1. NCBI lineage: Bacteria > Pseudomonadati > Pseudomonadota > Betaproteobacteria > Burkholderiales > Comamonadaceae > Variovorax > Variovorax sp. AC103. The sequence continues at coordinate 3,527 of NZ_CEEDFC010000045.1, forward strand.
CGCCACGTGGGGCGCACGCTGCTGATCGCCATCGCGCTGTTCGGGCTGTGCATGGTGGTGTTCGGCATCTCGAAGAGCTTCGTCGTGTCGCTGGTCGCACTCGCGGTTTCAGGTGGCGCGGACATGGTCAACGTCGTGATCCGCCAGACGCTGGTGCAACTGGAAACGCCCGACGGCATGCGCGGGCGGGTGAGCGCGGTCAATTCGATCTTCATCGGCGCGAGCAACCAGCTGGGCGAGTTCGAGTCGGGCGCCACGGCGGCGCTGCGGGGTCCGGTCGGCTCGGTGGTGGTGGGCGGCGTGGGCACGATGCTGGTCGCCATCACCTGGTTCAAGCTGTTTCCCTCGCTGGCGCAGCGCGACCGGCTGGTGGTCGCCGCGCCTGTCGCGCGACCTTAGTCGGCGAACAGCGATCGCGCGAGCGGCGCGTCCAGCGAGAGGTCGCTGACGGCCTCGGCCACGCAGGGCAGGATCCAGCCTTCTTCCTTTTCGTCGACGCTCAGGCCGGGCCATTCGATGGTGTGGCGGGTTTCGCCCGACAGCCGCCGGCAGATGCAGGTGCGGCAGGTGCCGTTGCGGCACGAGCTCGGCAGCTCGATGCCGGCCGCTTCGGCGGCTTTCAGCAGCGTGGTGCCGGCCTCGGCGTCGAACGCGAGGCCCGACGGCTCGAGTCGAACCTTCATGGCTGCGGCGGCTGGTCCGGTTGTGGGGGTTGCTGTTGCTGCTGTTCGCGGCGTTGCTCGCGCAGCATGAAGAGATAGAGGCTCTCGACCTTCTCGCGCGCCCAGGGCGTCTTGCGCAGGAACTTGAGGCTGGAGCCCACGCTCGGGTCGATCGCAAAACAACGGATGGGAACGAGTTCGCCCAGGTGCTCCCATCCGTAGTGATCGGCCAGCGTCGTGACGATGGCCTCCAGCGTGAGCCCGTGCAGCGGGTTGCGCGGCTGGGCCTTCCTGGCTGCGGGCGCCGGTGCTGGCGCTTCTTCGGTCACTTGTTCTTGAGCTTGCCGCGGGGGATCACGGCGGTCGTGATCGTGCGCACGGGCTCGATGCCGCCGGTGCCCACGGGCTTGGGTGGCGAAGTGTCCTTCTTCGGTTTCTTCGCTTCCTTGTTGGCGCGTTGCTGACCTTTGGCCATGTCGATTTCTCCTGTTGTTACGACGGATACAGCAGGCAGTTTAGCGGTGCGGCGACAATAGCCGGTTCCATCCGATTCCCCGCATTCATGTCAGATTACGAAGTTCGACCCGCTACCCTGCGCGACGCCAAGTCCGTCGCCGAAGTCCATGCCCTGGCCGCCAAGGCGGCCTACCAAGGCATCCTCCCCGAAGAAGAACTGCCCGTGCTGGCCCCGGCCTCGCGCGAGGCCAAGTGGCGCGAAGCCATCGAATACAGTGAACCGCAGGTGCGCGTGGCCGTGCTGGGCAGCGAAATCGTCGGTTTCGTGGGCTACGACCGCTCGCGCGACCCCAAGACGCCGCCCACCACCGGCGAAATCTGGGCCATCTACGTCAAGCCCGAGCATTGGGGCAAGGGCGTGGGCGTGGCCCTGTGGGACGCCGCGCGCGAAGGCCTCGAAGAAGAGGGCTGCACCACGGTCACCGTGTGGGTGCCCATTCGCAACGACCGCGCCCTGCGCTTCCATGAGCTCGCCGGCTTCAAGCGCGAGATGAAGACCGCCAAGACGACCGCCATGGGCTCGGTGCGCGTCGAGGAAATCCGCCTCAAGCGCACCGTCGCTTGACCGGCCTGACCTGCATGCATGCCGACGGCACCCCCCTCGACCACGCCGCGCGCGTGCAAGCCCACCGGCGCCGCACGAGCCTCGTGCAGTGGATCCGTCGCACCCACGGCTGGTTCGGCCTGTGGGGCGCGGTGCTGGGGCTGCTGTTCGGGTTCAGCGGGATCTGGCTCAACCACCGCAACGTGCTGAAGCTGCCGCAGGCGCAGGAGCGCACGCGCGCCCAGCTGGCGTTGCCCGACCCGGTGCCCGAAACGCCCGAGGCCATGAGCCAGTGGCTGCAGGGCGCGCTGCGCATGAGCGGGCCGCCCAACTCGTCGCGCATCGAGCCGGCCAAACCGGTGGCCTGGGCCGACAAGAGCGACAAGAGCGCCCCCGCGCTCATGCAGCCGGCCCACTGGGTGTTCAGTTTCGGCGGGCCCAACGAAACGGTGCAGGCCGAGTACTGGCAGGGCAACCACTCGGTCGGCGTGGCCACCACGCACAACGGCTTTGTCGCCACGCTCACCAGCATGCACAAGGGCGGCGGCATGCCGCTGCCCTGGATCCTGCTGGTCGACACGCTGGCCGGCAGCCTGATCTTCCTGTCGCTCTCGGGCGTGGCGCTGTGGATGCTCACGCACCGCCGCCGCCGCGTGGGGCTGGCGCTGTTCGGCGCCTCGCTGGCCGCCGTGCTGGCGATTGCGCTCAGCGCGCTCTGATCCGGGCATAACGCACGTTTTCCGGCGCCCGTTCAGGGCGGCCGCGTACGGGTATTCCAGGGGTGCGGGGCGGCTGCGGATAAGCTCGTCGCTTCTTTTCAGTCCCCCTACATTGCCCATGGCCACCAGCCTGCTCCTGCTGCTCGACGACATTGCGACCGTTCTCGACGACGTGTCGATCCTTACCAAGGTGGCTGCCAAGAAGACGGCCGGCGTGCTGGGCGACGACCTTGCGCTCAATGCGCAACAGGTCTCCGGCGTGCGGGCCGAGCGCGAACTTCCGGTCGTGTGGGCCGTGTGCAAGGGCTCGCTCGTCAACAAGGCCATCCTGGTGCCCGCGGCGCTGGCCATCGGCACCTGGCTGCCCTGGCTGGTGACGCCGCTGCTGATGGTGGGCGGTGCCTTCCTCTGCTTCGAAGGCTTCGAGAAGCTGGCCCACAAGTTCCTGCACAAGAAGGAACACGATGCCGACACCGAGCGCCACGAGAAAGCCGTGGCCGACACCGCGGTCGACGTGGTCGCCATGGAAAAGGACAAGATCAAGGGCGCGGTGCGCACCGACTTCATCCTGTCGGCCGAAATCATCGCCATCACGCTGGGCACGGTGCAGGGCCAGCCCTTCCTCACACAGCTGAGCGTGCTGGTCGGCATTGCGCTGATCATGACCATCGGCGTGTACGGCCTGGTGGCCGGCATCGTGAAGCTCGACGACGCGGGCCTCTACCTGAGCCAGCGCGCGAGCGCCGCTTCGCAGGCCCTGGGCCGCGGCATCCTGTGGGCGGCGCCGTGGCTCATGAAGGCGCTGTCGGTGGCCGGCACGGCCGCGATGTTCCTCGTGGGCGGCGGCATCCTGGTGCACGGCGTGCCCGCGCTGGGCCACGCGGTCGAAGACTGGGCCAAGGCCACCGGCGGCGTGTTCGGCACGCTCGGCTCGATGGGCGTGAACGCCGGCGTGGGCCTGGTGGCCGGCGCCATCGTGCTGGCCGTGGTGGAGCTGGTCGGCAAGCTGCGCAAGAAGAAGGCCTGAGCCTGCTGCCGCGCGGTTGCAAGTCAGTACGAAACCCGCCGCGAGGCGGGTTTTTTCATGGGCGCGTCTTGCCGCGCTTGACCAGCTCGCCCACGACCAGCACCGCGCCCAGCACCAGTGCGAACCAGCCGACCAGATAGGCCCCGGCGACCATCTCGAACCAGCGCGTGCCCTGCAGGAAGCGCGGCGCCAGCAGCACGACGGCGCCGATCACCATGCAGAGAATGCCGCGTTCGAGCGTGCGGAGTTGTCGTCTGGGTTGCGCCATGGGTTCTTCGTTCTGGGGGAGTGGAATCAGTGCGTCATTGTCCCGCGCATCGCGGCCGGATGGCCCTGCAGCGGGAACGACCGGCCGGTGGGCACCAGCGTGTCGCCGTCGAGCCGAAGGATCGTGATGTCCTGGTCGATGAAGTTGCCCACGTACAGGTACTTGCCGTCGGCGCTCCACACCGCGCCCTCGGGCAGGCCGCGCACCACCACCTCGTTGCCGCGCGTGACCTTCTTGCCGTCGATCTTCAGCAGCACCACCGAGCCGTTGCGGTTGTAGAAGTAGGCGTTCTTCGCCGAGTTGCTGCCGCGCAATATCACCGCCACCGCATGCCGCCCGGTCGGGCTCACGGCCAGGCCTTCGGGACCGTCGCCGACCACCACCTTGTCGATCACGCGCGGCGGCGCGGCTTCCATGTCGATCACGCTCATGGTGTCGACCTGGCCGTCGGACGCGCCCGAGTTGCCGTTGTCGGCCGTCAGCGCCAGCTTGCCGTCGGGCGTCACGTCCACGTTGTAGGGCCAGAGGCCCGCCGCGAGGTCGACCTTGTTGTAGCTGACCTTCTCGCCGTTCACCTCGAGCAGCGCGATCTTGTGGCTCGGGAACTTGGCGGCCAGCGCGCGCCTGCCGTCGGGCGTGAAGCGCACGTGCGCCACCGAGTCGCCCATGGCCACCGTGTCGATCGGCGTGACCTTCTTGCCCGCGATGCGCAGCACGCTCACCGAGTTGTCGGCGCGGTTGGCCACCAGCGCCAGCGTGCCCGCGCGGTTGATCGACAGGCCCGAGGGCTGCTTGCCGACCTGCAGCGTGTCGAGCAGGCTGGGCGGCGTGGTGGTCAGGTCGATCACGAACAGGCGGTTGTCGGGCACCTGCTTGCGCACGCCGTTCTCCTCGACCACGTTGAGCGAATTGGCGACCAGTGCCAGCGTTTCGCCGGGTGTGATCGCCAGGTTGGTCGGCGGGCCGGCGATGGTGTTGTCCAGCTGCAGCGTGCCCAGCACCCTGGGTGCCAGCGGGTCGGTGCCGATGTCGAGCACCTGCACCGTGTCGCGCCCCATGGGGCCGAGGATGACGGCGCCGGCGTCGTTCCACGACTGCTTCTCGTCGTTGGCGACCAGCATCAGCTGGCGCTGCGGCACGGTGGGGGTCATGGACGTGCAGGCCGCGAGCGAGGCCACGGCGGCCAGGGTAAGGGCCGCGAGTGCGGCGGGGCGGAAGTGCATGGCATCTGTCTCCGGTGTTGTTGTGTGCGCGCATGGTAGCGAACGGCGGTCGGCACAATCCGTCGACCCAACCGCTGAGAGAAGACCACCCATGACCATCGAGATACCGAAGGAAGCACGCCAGCAGGCCATTGCGTCCATCGAACGCTACTTCCGCGAGAACATGGAAGAGCCGATCGGCAACATCGCGGCGGGGGCGCTGCTCGGATTCTTCCTCGAAGAGCTCGGCCCGCTGGTCTACAACAAGGCCGTGGCCGAAGTGCAGGAGCGCCTGCAGTCGCGCATTTCCGAAATCGACCTCGAGGTGCACGAGGACGAGTTCCAGTACTGGCGCAAGTTCGACAGGCAGAAGAAGGGCAGGCAGGCGTAGCGCCCGCGCATCGCCGTGCATTCAAAAGTGCTTCAAAACGTTGCAGAATTCGCAGCCATGCACTTCCACCGCACGCTCCTTCGCCCCGCGCTTGCTCCCATGCTGCGCGCCCTTGCCGTCCTGCCCTTCGTGTGTGCCGCCTCGATGGCCGCCGCGCAGCAGGACCCCGCCGGCTTTCCGCTCGACTCCGTGGGCTACCTCAACGAGGAACTGCCGCGCATGGAGGCCGCCATCGCCGCGAAGGACCGCAGCTTCTTCCATGGCGCGATGGTCCGCACGGTGCAGTTCTCGGAGCGCTGGGGCTTCAAGGTCACGGCCAACCCCGACCTCGCGGCCTACCCGATGTGCACGGCCGCCGTCATGGACTACGCTGTGGTCGGCATGTGCAGGCTGACCCCGTCCGACGAGTGCGAACCCGGGCTGGCTTCGCGCTTCGAAGCCAACGTGCAGCGCTGCCGCGAGGTGGCGGCCAAAAAATAGCAACAGAGACACACCATGGACTACGCCCGCTACCAGACCCTCGCCATCACGCGCCGCGGCGCCAACGGCACGGTCCTCGACATCCAGATGCGGGCGGCCAACGGCAAGTTGCCCACGGCGGGCCATGACGGACACCGCGAGCTGGCCGAGATCTGGCGCGACGTGTCGGCCGACGACACGGTGCGCTGCGCCGTGCTGCGCGGCGAGGGCCTGGGTTTTTCGGGCGGCGGCGACCTTGCCATGGTGCAGGACATGACCACCGACGACGCGGTGCGCCAACGCGTGTGGAAGGAGGCGCGCGACCTCGTCTACAACCTCATCAACTGCGACAAGCCCATCGTCAGCGCCATGCACGGCCCGGCCGTGGGCGCAGGGCTGGTGGCGGGCCTGCTGGCCGACATTTCCATTGCCGCGAAGAACGCGAAGATCGTCGACGGCCATACGCGCCTGGGCGTGGCGGCGGGCGACCATGCGGCCATCGTGTGGCCGCTGCTGTGCGGCATGGCCAAGGCCAAGTACCACCTGCTGCTGTGCGAGCCCGTGAGCGGCGAGGAGGCCGAGCGCATCGGGCTGGTGTCGCTCGCGGTGGACGAGGCCGACCTGCTGCCGCGCGCCTACGAGGTGGCTGATCGGCTCGCGGCCGGCAGCCAGAGCGCGATTCGCCTGACCAAGTACGCGCTGAACAACTGGCTGCGCCAGGCCGGCCCGACCTTCGACGCCTCGCTGGCGCTCGAGTTCATGGGCTTCGCGGGCGCCGACGTGCGCGAGGGCGTGGCCTCGCTGCGCGAACGGCGCGCGCCGAACTTCGGCTGACTGGCCCAGGCTTCGCAAGGGACACCGCGGAACCGGCGTTGCCGGACCGCTGGTGTCGCCCCCTGCAAGGGGCTTAGCTCGATTTGAGGCCCTGCAGCGTTTGCAGGAGCACGACGCGCGTCTGTCCGAGCACCATGCCCTTCCATTCCTCGTTGTCGCAGTAGAACGCGTCGCGCAGCTGCGCGCGAATCTCGCGCTGCTGGGACGCGGGTGCATCGGGGTGACGGCGCAGCCAGGTGTCCGCGCGCAGGCGAACCAGCACTTCCAGGTCGGGCAGGGTGCCGAACTCCAGGCCCATCGGCGCAATGCGTGCGTTCGGGCATTCGTCGTACGCGGTCGAGATGACCGGGCCCGACACGTCGGCCGAGGCCGAGTCGCCGGCGAACGGCGCGAACACGTCGGCGCCCCACCAGGCATGCGCCAGCGCCAGGTCTTCGGGCGTGTTGCGGCCCGGGTAGATCTTCTCGCCGTGGCCGTACGGGCCCAGGCCGGTGTGCACGTCGATCCAGCCCAGGTGCGTGGCCGACGCGGCGTACTTGCGCAGGATCGCGCGGATGGTCTTGTTGCTCCATGAGGGCGCGGTGCCGCCGTAGAACAGGCCGTCGGGCGAGGTGTACTGCCCCTTGGTGACGGCCGCGCGGAAGGCGGTCATGCCGTGCTGGCCGATGTAGGCGGCCACGGCCGCGTCGTCGGCGGGCGTCGGCGGCCAGGTGTCGGGCAGCACCAGCGGCTCGACCTCGGCGTAGGCCGCGTTCACCGGCAGCGGCGCATTGAAGTCGATGTGGTTGCGGTTCAGGTCGATGTTGTCTTCGTTCGTGCGATGCAGGTGCGAAAAGCCGTGCGGGTTCACCGCATGCACCAGCAGCAGCGCCACGCCGGCCTGCTGCAGCCGCGCGAGCAGGTCGGCGTCGTTGAGCGTGGCGACCTGCGTGCCCGAGCCGCAGAAGCCTTCGGGGCCGTGCGTGCCCGAGGTGACGAGCAGGATTTTCTTCGCGTCGATGGCGCCGATCAGCGCTACGTCGGTGGCGAGCTCTTCGCCGAGCGCGCCGCGGTGCGTCGGGTGCACGAAGGACTCGACGGCCGCGGCGCGCTGGGCGGCGGCCTCGAGGAACTTGGTGCGGGCTTCGACGTACGTGCCCGAGAAATACCGCGTGGCGGCGCTGCGTTGTGTTGGCATGGCGTGGGGTTCCTGTGCTTTCAATGTCTTGGAAACGAAGATGAAAGGGGTCAGCCTGCGGCGTGCGCGCCCGCGGCGTCGATGTCGCGGCCCGTATGGTCGCGCAGCCAGAGCAGGCCCAGCAGCGAGACCACCGTCATCGCCACCAGGTACCAGGCCGGCGCCAGCTTGCTGCCCGTGGCGTTCAGCAGCCAGGTGCTGATGAAGGGGGCGAAGCCGCCGAACAGGGCCACGCCCACGCTGTACACCAGCGACATGCCGCTCGCGCGCACCGCCTTCGGGAACATCTCGGGCAGCATCGTGATGCCGGGCACCGTCTGCACCACCAGGCCGAGGCTGAACACCCCCAGCACCACGAACAGCACCGTCGGCGTGGGCGAGGCGTTGAGCCACAGGAAGCCCGGGTAGATGAGGACGGCCAGCGCAATGCGGCTCCACAGGATGAGCGGCTTGCGGCCCACCTTGTCCGACAGCTTGCCCACGAAAGGGGCGAACGCGAACGAGATCAGGCCCGTGAGCGCGGCGCCGAACAGCGCCACCGACGGCGTGAACCCGAGCTCGCGCACCGCATAGGTGGGCATGTAGAAGGTCACCACATACGCGGCCGTGGTGCCGCCCACCAGCGAAAGAATGGCGGCCAGCACCGTCTTGCCGTGCTGCGTGCAGACGATCTTCAGGCTGCTCTCGCGCGGTGCGGCGGCCTGTTCGGGCGAGATGTGCAGCGACTCTTCCAGGTGGCGGCGGATGTACATGCCCACGGGCGCGATCAGCATGCCCAGGACGAACGGCACGCGCCAGCCCCAGCTGAGCATGGCTTCCGGCGAGAGCGACGTCGTCAGCACGCCCACCACCACGGCGCCCATCAGCACGCCCAGGCCCTGGCTGGCGAACTGCCAGCTCGCCATGTAGCCGCGGTTGGACGGCGTGGCGTGCTCGACCAGCAGCGTGGTGGACGCACCCACTTCACCGCCGGCCGAGAAGCCCTGGATCAGCCGCGCCAGCACGATGATGAGGGGCGCCGCCACGCCGATGGCCGCATAGGTGGGCGTGAAGGCGATCAGCGCGCAGCCCAGCGCCATCAGGAAGATGGTGAGCGTCATGGCCTTCTTGCGGCCCGCGCGGTCGGCGTAGGCGCCGATGACGATGCCGCCCAGCGGCCGCATGATGAAGCCCACGCCGAAGCTCGCCACCGTCAGCAGCAGCTGGCCGTACGAGTTGAAGGTCGGGAAGAACAGCTTGCCGATCACCAGGGCGAGAAAACCGTAGACGGTGAAGTCGAAGAACTCCAGTCCGTTGCCGATCGTGGTGGCCACGATGGTCTGGCGCCTGCGCGCGGGGGACGAAGGCGAGGGCCGGCTGCTTGGGATGCTCATGTCACTCCAGTGGGATTGCTGTTCGAGGTGTTGTGGGTCGAAGGTATGCCTCGACCGCGCCGGATGCTAGAGACTCGGTGCTGTCATGAAAAGACAATAATTGGGGCAGAAAGATAACTTTTGGTTGTCATGGTTGAAACCCTATGGCCCCGCCCGAAAGCGCCAGCACCCGATGAAACCCAACCAGTTGCACGCCTTTGTGGCGGTGGTCGAGCAGATGAGCATTCGCGCCGCGGCCCGCGTGCTGGGCATTTCTCAGCCGGCCGTGACCAAGATCGTGCGCGAGCTGGAGCGCGAGGTGGGGGCGCCGCTGGTGGAGCGCAGCGTGAAGGGCGTGCGCCTCACCGAGTTCGGCCACGCCTTCGCGCCGCGCGCGCGGCTGCTGTTGGCCGACATGCAGCGCGCCCGCGACGAGATTGCGCAGATCCGCGACGGCGCCACTGGTTCGGTGTCGATGGCGGTGAGCGCTTCGTTCGCGCTCACCGTGCTGCCCGCCGCGTTCAAGGACTTCCACACGCGGCTGCCCGCGGTCGACGTGCAGTTCAGCGAGGCGGTGTTGCCGTGGATGCTGGCGCGCCTGCGCGACGGCTACCTCGACTTTGCCGTCGCGCACGTGGTGCCGGGCACGCTCGATCCGCAGTTCGAGGCGCTGGAGCTGTTTCCGGTGCAGCTGGTGGTGGGCATGCGCAACCGCCACCCGCTGCGCGCGGCGCGCTCGCTGCTCGAGCTTTACGCGGCCGAGTGGATCCTGCCGGGTGACGACCATCGCGGGCGCGAGTCGGTGGCGCCGCTGTTCACGCCGCTGGGGCTGCCGCCGCCCTCGCGGATCATCCAGGGCCAGTCGGTCACGGTGGCGCTGGGCCTGGTGGGCCACATGGACCTGATCGGGCTGTTCGTCGAGCCGCTGGTCAAGCTCACGTTCAAGCGGCACGGCATTCGCCGCGTCGACATCGAGGAACAGCTGCCGATGCTCAACGTGTGCGTGGTGCGCCGGCGCGGGCAGCTGACGACGCCGGCGGCGCAGCATTTCATCGAGTGCATCCAGCGGGCCTCGGCGGTGGCGATGGGCGCCTGAGGGGCGTTCAGGCCGGCGGGAAAGCGACGCCGGCCTCGCCGCTTTTCCAGGGCGCGTGCTTGTGCATGGCCCGCGCGAACAGGTCGGATGCGGTCCAGTTCGCCAGCCACGCCTGCAGCCGGGGCCAGGGCTGGGCGTCGAACCACGCGGCATCGACCATCGCGAACTGGCGCACGAAAGGCATCAGGGCCGCATCGGCGAGCGTGGCGTGGGTGCCGGCCAGGTGTTGCGAGGCCGAGAGCCTCGCTTCCAGGCTGCGCAGGAACTGCGCGCCGCGCTCGCGTGCCGGCTCGCCGCCGTCGGCGTGGCGCTGCGGGTACTTGTAGCGGTCGAGCTGGGGCTTGAAGTCGTCGTCGCAGGCCGCCACCAGGGCCAGCATGTCCTCGAGCGTGCCGGCCTGCGGCCGCAGCCAGCGTTGCGGATCGTCGCGCCGCAGCGCCCACAGCATCACGTCGAGGCTCTGCTCGAGCACCGGGCCTTCGGGCGTCACCAGCACCGGCACCGTGCCCTTGGGCGACGCCGCGAGCATCTCGGCCGGCTTGTTCTTCAGCGTCACCTCGCGCAGCTCGCAATGCTGGCCGCCGGCCACCAGCGCGAGCCGGGCACGCATCGCATAGGGGCAACGGCGGAACGAGTAGAGAACGGGGAGGGCGGTGGGCATTCGGGAGGGCTGTCTCTTATACACATCTGACGCTGCCGACGAAGCGCCACACGTGTAGATCTCGGTGGT
>NZ_CEEDFC010000046.1:0-13995 GCF_979254005.1 Variovorax sp. AC103
GTCGCCTTTTCTTTGCTTACTTTCTTTTGGCGAAGCAAAAGAAAGTAAGTCGCCCGCCGGGGCGAGTCCCGGCCCCGAAACCCAAAAAAACTAAGACACAGCCCGAATAGGAATATAGATCTCCCCACCCCCAGCCATGAACTCCTTGGACTTCTGCTCCATCCCCTCAGCCACAGCAGCAGCCTCAGCCACTCCCTTCTGAGCCGCGTACTCCCGCACCTCCTGAGTGATCTTCATGGAGCAGAACTTCGGCCCGCACATAGAGCAGAAGTGCGCCACCTTGCTCGAGTCCTTAGGCAGCGTCTCGTCATGGAATTCACGCGCAGTGTCCGGGTCCAGGCCCAGGTTGAACTGGTCCTGCCAGCGGAACTCGAACCGCGCCTTGCTCAGCGCATCGTCGCGAGACCGCGCCCCCGGATGCCCCTTGGCCACGTCCGCAGCATGCGCCGCGATCTTGTAAGCAATGATCCCCTGCTTCACGTCATCGCGATCGGGCAACCCGAGGTGTTCCTTGGGCGTCACGTAGCAAAGCATCGCAGTGCCGGCCCAGCCGATCATCGCCGCGCCGATGGCACTGGAGATGTGGTCGTAGCCCGGCGCAATGTCGATGGTCAGCGGCCCGAGCGTGTAGAACGGCGCTTCGTGGCAGTGCTTGATCTGCTCGTCCATGTTGGCCTGGATCATGTGCATCGGCACATGGCCCGGCCCTTCGATCATGGTCTGCACGTCGTGCTTCCACGCAACCTGGGTGAGCTCGCCCAGCGTGCGCAGCTCGGCGAACTGCGCCTCGTCGTTGGCGTCCGCGCCCGAGCCCGGACGCAGCCCGTCGCCCAGCGAGAAGCTCACGTCGTACGCCTTCATGATGTCGCAGATGTCCTCGAAGCGCTCGTACAGGAAGCTCTCCTTGTGATGCGCAATGCACCACTTGGCCATGATCGAGCCGCCGCGCGACACGATGCCCGTCATGCGGTCGGCCGTCAGGTGAATGAACGGCAGCCGCACACCGGCGTGGATGGTGAAGTAGTCGATGCCCTGCTCCGCCTGCTCGATCAGCGTGTCGCGGAAGATCTCCCAGGTCAGGTCCTCGGCCACGCCGCCCACCTTTTCCAGCGCCTGGTAGATCGGCACGGTGCCGATGGGCACCGGCGAGTTGCGCACGATCCAGTCGCGCGTGGTGTGGATGTTCTTGCCGGTCGACAGGTCCATCACGTTGTCGGCGCCCCAGCGAATGGCCCACACGAGCTTTTCGACTTCTTCCTCGATGCTCGAGGTGACGGCCGAGTTGCCGATGTTGGCGTTGATCTTCACCTTGAAGTTGCGCCCGATCGCCATCGGCTCGACCTCGGGGTGGTTGATGTTGGCCGGAATGATCGCGCGGCCCCGGGCCACTTCATCCCGCACGAACTCGGGCGTGATGATGCGCGGAATGCTGGCGCCCATCGGGTTGCCGGCCACGCGCTTGGCACGCTCCTCGTTGGCGAGGTACTCGGCCATCCACTCGCGCTTGCCGTTCTCGCGCAGGGCCACGTACTCCATTTCGGGGGTGACGATGCCGCGGCGTGCGTAGTGCATTTGGGTGACATTGGCGCCCGACTTCGCGCGGCGCGGCGTGCGCTGCAAGGCCGAGGCGGCGGCGCGCAGCTCGGCCAGGCGCAGGGCGTCATGGTCGTGGGCGTGCTTCAGGCCTTCGTCCAGCGCCTGGTGCGAGCGGCCTTCGTAGCTCTCGGTGTCGTTGCGCTCGGCGATCCACGCATCGCGCACGCCGGGCAGGCCGCGGCGCACGTCGATGTCGACCTTGGCGTCGGTGTACGGGCCCGAGGTGTCGTAGAGCGACACCGTCTCGCCGTTGGTCAGCAGCACGTCGCGCACCGGCACGTTGAGGTCGGGCCGGCTGCCCGGAATCAGGCACTTGTGGGAGGCGGGGAAAGGCTCTCGCGTGAGCGAAAGCAGGGAGGTGAACTTGTCGGGCGCATTCATCGGGGGGGCACTCCTTGTTGAGGGAAAGGGTGCTCCGCAATCGCTCGGTGGACTTCGGCAAAAGCCCGTCACGGAAGGTGGAGTGACGGACCGAAGTCAGGGAGTGCAGCTCTTCTTACGCCGGTATGACCCGGATCAAGTTCGCGGGTCGGCAGCTTTGCCATCTCAGCACACCACATGTGTGCACCCCGGAGCGGGGCTGATTGTGCGAGCCCCGGCCCGGCGCGTCAACCCGCAGGCTGCTGCAGGTCGCCGTCGAGGTAGTACCAACGGTCGCCTTCGCGCACGAAGCGGCTGCGCTCGTGCAGGCGGGTGGCCGTGCCGGTGCTGCTGCGCTGGCGGGCGACAAACTCGACCTCGGCATGGTCGGAGTCGAGCACCGAGCGCGAACGGATGTCCAGCCCCAGCCATTTGACGCCCGGCTCGAATTCGATCGAGGCCGGCCGTCTGGCGGCGTCCCAGGTGGCGAGCAGGTACTCGGCGCGTTCCAGCACGAAGGCCGAATAGCGCGAACGCATCAGCGATTCGGCGTCGGGCGCGGGGGTGTTCTCGAAATCGTCGAGATAGCGGCCGCAGCACAGGGCATAGCCGATGGGCTTGTCGCGGCGGTCGGTGCGGCCGCAGGGGCAAGGTCCGGTGGGAGGGTCGATGGCGCTCATGAAGACCGCTATTGGAACACCTCGCGGGCCCCGGGCCGAGAGGGCAAGCCCGAAGCCGCCCGGGAAGGCCCTCGCAGCCCCGGCCCGCTGCCACTCGTTCAGGCCAGCGCGCGTTGGATCAGCAGCTTCTGGATGTCCGACGTGCCCTCGTAGATCTGGCACACGCGCACGTCGCGGTAGATGCGCTCCAGCGGAAAGTCGTTCACGTAGCCATAGCCGCCCAGCGTCTGGATGGCGGCGCTGCACACGCGCTCGGCCATCTCGCTCGCGAACAGCTTGGCCATGGCAGCCTCTTTCAGGCATGGCCGGCCGGCATCGCGCAGGCTGGCGGCGTGCCATATCAGCTGGCGCGCAGCCTCGATCTGCGTCGCGCAGTCGGCCAGGCGGAAGCCCACGGCCTGCTGGTCGAAGATCGCGCCGCCAAAGGCCTGGCGCTCCTTGGCATAGGCCAGCGCCACGTCGAAGGCGCTGCGCGCCATGCCCACGCTCTGCGCGGCGATGCCGATGCGCCCGCCCTCGAGCGCGCCGAGCGCGATCTTGTAGCCCTCGCCTTCCGCGCCGATGAGGTTCTCGCGCGGGATGCGGCAGCCGTCGAAGTTGATCTGCGCGGTGTCGCTGCTGTGCTGGCCCAGCTTGTCTTCCAGCCGCGCCACGTGGTAGCCGGGCGCATCGGTCGGCACGATGAACGCGCTCATGCCGCGCTTGCCCGCGCCCTTGTCGGTCACGGCGATGACGATGGCCACCTGGCCGTTCTTGCCGCTGGTGATGAACTGCTTCACGCCGTCGATGACGTAGCCGTCGCCGTCCTTGCGCGCCGTGGTGCGCAGGCTCGATGCGTCGCTGCCGGCCTGCGGCTCGGTGAGGCAGAAGGCGCCGAGCATCTGCCCTTGCGCCAGCGGCTCCAGCCATTGCTTCTTCTGCGCGGCATTGCCGTAGCGCATCAGGATGGCGTTGACCGGGCAGTTGGTCACGCTGATGGCGGTGCTGGTGCCGCCGTCGCCGGCCGCGATTTCTTCCAGCACCAGCGCCAGCGTGAGGTAGTCGAGGCCGGCGCCGCCGTGCTCTTCCGGCACGCAGATGCCGTAGGCGCCCAGCGCGGCCAGACCCTGGTGGGCCTCCTTGGGGAAGCTGTGTTCGCGGTCCCACGTGGGGGCGTGGGGCCACAGCTCGGCTTGCGAAAAATCGCGTACCGCGTCGCGAATGGCTTCCTGGTCGGCGCTGAGCAGCATGGCGTTGTCTCCTGTCTTTGTTTTGGGTTCGGGGATTGCCGGCTTACTTGCCGGCGCCCAGGTCCATGATCAGCCGCGCGGCCATGTACAGGCGGCGCGGAATGGCGCTGATGTCCACGTACTCGGCCTTGTCGCTGTGGTAACCGAAGCCCGGCAGGCCCAGGCTTTCGATCACCGGCTTGCCCGAGAGCGCCGCGTAGGCCGCGTCGGTGCCGCCGCCGGTGCGCTCTTCCACGCCCAGGGTGCCGCCGGCTTCCTTGTAGAACCCCACGGCCTTGTCGACCAGCTTCTTGCCGCCTTCGCCGGCATTGAAGGCCGGGCGGCCGCGCGTGATGAGCACCTTGACGTCGGCGTCGGGCAGCTTCTTCTGCTGCGCACGCTCTTCGAGCGTCTTCATGGCGGCGTCGAAGTCTTCGTTGCGCGCGTAGCGCACGTCGGCGTTCAGCGTGGCGCTGGCGGGGATGATGTTCGACACGTTGCCGGCCTTGGCAATCGTCCAGTTGAAGCGCAGGTTCTTGGCCTTGTCGTCGATGTTCATCGTGCGCAGCACGAGGTCGGACGCCTCGACCAGCGCATTCACGCCCAGCTCGGGCGCGGCGCCCGCGTGCGAGGCCTTGCCGGTGATGTTGACCTGCACGTAGGCGATGCCCGAGGTGCCCAGCGAGAGCTTCTCGTCGCCGGCGCCGGTGGGCTCGAAGGAGAGCACGTAGTCGGCCAGCTTGGCTTCTTCCTGGATCAGGTCGCGCGAACCGAAGGAGCCCTTTTCCTCGTCGGTGTTGAACAGCACGGTGATGGTGCCGTAGTCGCGCACGCCGTAGTCCTTCAGCAGCTTGAGCGTGTGCAGGATGACGGCGTTGCCGCCCTTGTCGTCGGCGATGCCGGGGCCGTAGGCCTTGTCGCCCTCGACCTTGAACGGCGCCTTCGCGAGCGTGCCCTTCAGGTACACGGTGTCCATGTGCGACAGCAGCAGCAGGTTCTTGCCGCCGCGGCCCTTGATCTTGCCCACGATGTTGTCGCCGACCACGATGCCGGCCGACTTGCTGCGTGTGACGGTGAAGCCCAGGTTCTTGAGTTCGCCCTCGAGGTAGCTGCCGGCGGCGGCGATGCCTTCGGCGTCACCGGTGCCGGTCTCGATGTTGACCAGCTTCTCGAGCGTCTTGATCACCGCGGGCTGCTCGTCGGTGGCAGCCTGGAACAGCACGTTGTCGCGTTTCTGGGCCCAGGCGGCAGGCGCCAGGAAGGCGGCGGCCAGCACGGCGCTGATGGCGGTAACGGCGGAACGGTGGATGGATGGGCGCATGAAATCTCCTGCTCTACGCATGTTTTGAAATATCCGAATAAGAAAAAAAGCCGGCGGGCGCCCGATGTCCGGACGCCCGCCGACCCTCGGCCGTTATAGCAATTCGAGTGCCACCGCCGTGCCTTCGCCCCCGCCGATGCACAGCGTGGCCACGCCGCGCTTCTTGCCGCGCGCCTTCAGCGCATGGATCAGCGTGACCATGATGCGCGCGCCGCTTGCGCCGATCGGGTGGCCCAGCGCGCAGGCGCCGCCGTGCACGTTCACGATCTCGTGCGACACGTCCAGCTCGTGCATCAGCGCCATCGGCACCACCGCGAAGGCTTCGTTCACTTCCCACAGGTCCACGTCCTTCACCGACCAGCCGGTCTTCTTGAACAGCTTGGCGACGGCACCCACGGGCGCGGTCGAGAACCACTCGGGCTGCTGCGCATGCGTGGCGTGGCCGACGATGCGGGCGATGGGCCTGGCGCCGATCTTCTTCGCGTGCGACTCGGTCATCATGACCAGCGCGGCCGCGCCGTCGTTGATCGACGAGCTCGAGGCGGCGGTGATGGTGCCGTTCTCTTTCTTGAACGCGGGCTTGAGCGTGGGGATCTTGTCGAGCTTGACCTTGCCCGGGCCTTCGTCGATGGAAATCACGGTGTCGCCGCCGCGGCCCTTGACCGTGACGGGGGTGATCTCGTCCTTGAACAGGCCCGTTTCGGTCGCCTTCTTGGCGCGCTCCACGCTGGCGATGGCGAACGCGTCCTGCTGCTCGCGCGTGAACTTGTACTTGGCGGCGCAGTCTTCCCCGAAGGTGCCCATGGAGCGGCCGGGTTGGTAGGCGTCTTCCAGGCCGTCGAGCATCATGTGGTCGAAGATGCGGTCGTGGCCCATGCGGTAGCCGCCGCGGCCCTTGAGCATCAGGTAGGGCGCGTTGGTCATGCTTTCCATGCCGCCCGCCACCATCACGTCGTGCGTGCCGGCCAGCAGCAGGTCGTGCGAGAGCATGGCGGCCTTCATGGCCGATCCGCACATCTTGCTGAGCGTGACGGCACCCGCGCTGTCGGGCAGGCCGCCCTTGTAGGCCGCCTGGCGCGCCGGTGCCTGGCCCTGGCCGGCCATCAGGCAGTTGCCGAACAGCACCTCGCCCACGCTGTCGGGCGCGATGCCGGCGCGCTCCACAGCCGCCTTGATGGCGGCGCCGCCCAGGTCGTGCGCGGAAAGCGAAGAGAAGTCGCCCTGGAAGCTGCCCATGGGGGTGCGGGCCAGGCCGACGATGACGATGGATTCGGACATGTGGAGGTCTCCTTCAGGAATGTGGAAGCGATGCAAAAAACAAAAAAACCGGTTGCTCAGAAATGCGTTGCGTGGCCTTCGTGCTGGAAGCGCTGCGATTCTTCGTAAGGGAACACATCGAGCATCTGCCCGGCCTGGATGCGTTCCTTGTGGTGCTGCCAGAAGGCGGCGTCGAGCAGGTCGGCGTGGTGCGCCATGAAGGCGGCGCGCACGTCGGGGTTGCCCAGCAGGAAGGGCTCGAAGGTTTCGGGAAACACGTCCTTCGGCCCCACCGAGTACCAGACCTCGCCGCTCATCTCTTCTTCCTCGTTGCGCGGCGCGGGCACCTTGCGGAACTTGCAGTCGGTGACGTATTCGATCTCGTCGTAGTCGTAGAACACCACCTTGCCGCCGCGCGTGACGCCGAAGTTCTTCCACAGCATGTCGCCGGGAAAGATGTTGGCCGCGACCATGTCCTTGATGGCGTTGCCGTATTCGACCACCGCATGCTCCAGCTGGTCTTTCGCGCGCTTCGCATGCGCCGGGCTCTCGGGGGCGGCCAGCGTGTCGAAGGCTTCCTGCAGGTAGATGTTCAGCGGGATCATGCGGCGTTCGATGTAGACGTGCCGGAGCACCACCTCCATCTCCCCGTTGCCGTCGCGGTCGCCGATCTCGAGCTGGCTGGGCGCGAACTTCTGGATCTCCTCGATCAGCCCGGGCTCGAAGCGGTCGAGCGGAAAACCCACGTCGCTGTACTCCAGCGTGTCGGCCATGCGGCCCACGCGGTCGTGCTGCTTCACGAGCATGTACTTGCCCTTGATCTGCTCGCGCGTGGTGTCTTTCTGCGGCGGATAGAAGTCCTTGATGAGCTTGAACACGAACGGAAACGACGGCAGGTCGAACACCAGCATGACCATGCCCTTGATGCCGGGCGCGATGCGGAAGCGGTCGCTCGAATAGTTCAGGTGCGACAGGAAGTCGCGGTAGAACAGCGTCTTGCCCTGCTTGGCCAGGCCGAGCGCGTTGTAGATCTCGGCGCGCGGCTTGCGCGGCATGAGCGAACGCAGGAACTGCACCCACGCCGAGGGCACTTCCATGTCGACCATGAAGTACGCGCGCGCAAAGCTGAACAGCATCTGCAGGTCGTCTTCGCCGAACAGCGCCGCGTCGATGTAGAACCTGCCGCGGCTGTCGTGCAGCACGGGCAGCGAGAACGGGATCTCGACGAAGCCGTTCATGATCTTGCCGACCACGTACGCGCCCTTGTTGCGAAAGAACAGCCCCGAGAGCACCTGCAGCTGGAAGTTGGCGCGCAGCTTCACCTGGTGAAAGCGGTTCAGGATGACCTGCGCCACGCGCTCGGCGTCGCGCCGCTTGTTGGCGAAGGTGCCCAGCAGCGCGAAGTCGTCGAGCATCTGCTCGACGGTGTCGGCCAGCGTCTCGGGCTTGGGATAGTACGGCCGGTAGGTGGGGGCGCCGCGCGGCTCGATGTACTCGGTGCTGATCGCCGGGCGCACGAAGATGAAGTCGTTCTGGAAGTACGCGCGGTGCAGGATCTTGGTGGTCACCGAGTTGAAGAAGCTCTCGGCCAGCTCGGGCTGGTGGTGGTCCACCAGCAGCCCGATGTAGTGCAGCTTGACCTGGTGCCACACGTCCATCGGCTGCTCGCCGGCCTTGAACTCCTTCTCGAGCCGGGCCACGGCCTCGCTCACGCGCAGGTCGTAGAACTCGATGCGCTCGCGCTGCGCGCGCTGCTGGCCGTGCCAGTCGGCGGTTTCGAAGCGGTGCTTGGCGCGCGCCGACTCGGCGCGAAACAGCCGGTAGTGGCGGTTGAAGCCGTCCATCATCGCCTTGGCGATCTCATAGGCCAGCGGCGAGTCGAGGCGCTGCGGGAACATGGACGGGCCGGAAGGGAAACCGCTGGGTCAGGTTGCGGCGGCAGCGCCCGTGCCGCCCGCCTCGGGCTGCGGCGTCATGGCCTGTGCTTCCTGCACGGCCTGGTTCACCTGCGCGCCCTGCGTGGTCAGCGCCTGCATCACCTCGCCCGGGCGGCTCCACTTGTAGCGGATGCGCTGCACCGCGGCCTTGTAGACGGAGTCCAGCGGCTTGGCGCCGTCGACGCTCAGGCCCAGGTCCTGCAGCAGGCCGTCGTGCACGCCGAAGGTCCAGCCGTGGATGCGCACCTTCTGGCCGCGCGCCCACGCGTCGACCATCACGGTGCTCACGGCCACGTTGACCACCTGCTCGGCCACGTTCAGTTCGCACAGCGCATCGACGCGCGCTTCCTCGTCGGGCAGGCTCTCGAGCATGACGTGGTGGCGGTCGCGCACGTCCTGGATGTGGCGGATCCAGTTGTCGGCCAGGCCGATGCGCTTGCCGCTCAGCGCGGCCTTCACGCCGGCGCAGCCGTAGTGGCCCACCACCATGATGTGCTCGACCTTCAGGTGCTCCACGGCGAACTGGATCGCCGACAGCGCATTCAGGTCGGAGTGCACCACGATGTTGGCAACGTTGCGGTGCACGAACACCTCGCCGGGCTCCAGCCCGGTGATCTGGTTGGCGGGCACGCGGCTGTCGGAGCAGCCGATCCACATGTAGCGTGGCGTCTGCTGCTTGACCAGGCTGGTGAAGAAACCGGGGCGATCGCGCTCCATTTGCGCGGACCACGCACGGTTGTGGGCAAAGAGGTCGTCGAGGTTGTCAGTGTTGTCGGCCATAGTGCGTCTATTGTCGATGAGTCGTGTGTTCAGGTCCTGGCGCCGGCAAGCTTTGCGGGTCGCGCCGCCTTGCCTGCCTTGTTCGCCTTCTGGGCCTTGGCCAGCGTGGCCTGTCCCTTTTTCTCGTGCTCGCGCACCTCCGCGAGGTTGGCCTGCAGTTCGGCCAACTGCGCCTCGAGCTGTGCCCGGTGGGTACCCAGCACGCCGAGGAATTTTTCCAGCTGCGGCACCGTGTCGCGCGGGCTGTCGTACATGTCGAGGATGTCCTTGGCCTCCGTGAGGCTCAGGCCGAGGCGCTTGGCGCGCAGCGTGAGCGTGAGCCGCGCCCGGTCGCGCGCGCTGTACACGCGCTGCAGCCCGGCGCGCTCGGGCGTGAGCAGGCCCATGTCTTCATAGAAACGGATGGCCCGCGTCGTGAGGTCGAACTCCTTCGCGAGCTGGCTGATGGTGAAGGTGGACGCGGGCATGGCAGCGGGCAGCGGTGGTGGCAAAAGGGGCGTTGCAGAAGGGGCGTTGCGGGGGCGACAGCACATTCATGCGGCGATCCCTACAATGGTGCCCTTAACCCATGACGTTTACGTAAACGTCAATCTTACATGAACCTTCTCGAACGCGAACTCCACTACCCCCTGGGCGACACGCTGCCCCAGCCCGGCGAAGCGATGGAAGTGGCGCCCGGCGTGCGCTGGATCCGCATGCGGCTGCCCTTTGCGCTCGACCACATCAACCTCTGGCTGCTGCGCGACACCCTCGACGGCGTGTCCGGCTGGACGGTGGTGGATTGCTGCATTGCCCACGACGAGTCGCGCGCGCAGTGGGAACAGATCTTCGAGACCCAGCTGCAGGGCCTGCCGATCCTGCGCGTGATCGTCACCCACATGCACCCCGACCACATCGGCCTGGCCCACTGGCTGTGCGAGCGCTGGAACGCGCCGATGTGGATCAGCGCCACCGACTACAACGTGGCCCGCGTGCTGAGCGCCAACGGCGACACCCTGGCGGGCGGCGAGCAGGCGGCGCGCTTCTTTGCCTCGCACGGCATGACCGACCCCGAGGCCATCGCCAAGATCCGCGGGCGCACCAACTACTACGCCGAACTGGTGCCCTCGGTGCCGGACACCTTCGTGCGCATGCTCGACGGCGACACCGTCACCATCGACGGCCACGCCTGGCGCTGCATCGTCGGCTACGGCCACGCGCCCGAGCACATCGCGCTGTACTGCGACGAACTCAAGCTGCTGCTGGGCGGCGACATGATGCTGCCGCGCATTTCCACCAACGTGAGCGTGCACGCGGGCGAGCCCGAGGCGAACTCGCTGCGCCTGTTCCTGGACAGCATCGACAAGTTCAAGGCGCTGCCCGCCGACACGCTGGGCCTGCCTTCGCACGGCAAGCCGTTCACCGGCATCCACCGCCGCGTCGACCAGCTGCAGGAGCACCATCGCGACCGGCTCGCGGAGCTGCTGGAAGCCTGCACGGCGAGCCCGATGACCGCGGCCGAAGGCCTGCCGATCCTGTTCAAGCGCGCGCTCGACCTGCACCAGATGACCTTTGCCATGGGCGAGTCCGTCGCCCACCTGCACCTGTTGTGGTTCGCGGGCCAGGTGAAGCGCGAGCTGGGCAAGGACGGCATCTACCGTTTCGGCGCCAGGTAAGGCGCCAACCAGGGCGCCGCCGGCGGACATTGCAGGCCATTTAGACTCCCCGCATGAACACGCTGGCTGAGCTCCGCGCGGGCCAGCTGGCAGGCGCACAACGAATCGATCTCTCGTGCGGGCTCACCGAGTTCCCGCGCGAAATTTTCGACCTTGCCGATTCCCTCGAGGTGCTGAACCTGTCGGGCAACGCGCTGGCCACGCTGCCCGACGACCTGCACCGGCTGCACCGCCTGCGCGTGTTGTTCTGCTCGGACAACCGCTTCACCACGCTGCCCGAAGCCCTCGGCCGGTGCCGCGGCCTCGACATCGTCGGCTTCAAGGCCAACCGGATCCACACCGTGCCGGAGGCCTCGCTGCCTGCGTCGCTGCGCTGGCTGATCTTGACCGACAACCTCCTCGAGGAACTGCCCGATTCGCTCGGCCACTGCACAGGCATGCAGAAGCTGATGCTGGCCGGCAACCGGCTGCGCACGCTGCCGCCTTCGATGGCCGGCTTCAGGCAGCTCGAACTGCTGCGCATCTCGGCCAACCGCTTCGAGACGCTGCCCGCCTGGCTGCTGTCGCTGCCGCGCCTGTCGTGGCTCGCCTGCGCGGGCAACCCCTTCGACACGCGGGCCGAAGACGCGGCCATCGCCGCGCAGTCGGTGCCGCGCGTCGACTGGCGCGAGCTGACGCTGGGCCGCAAGCTCGGTGAAGGCGCCTCGGGCGTGATCCACCAGGCCACGCTCGGCAAGGCGCAGCAGGTGGCCGTCAAGCTGTTCAAGGGGGCCGTCACCAGCGACGGCTGGCCGCACAGCGAAATGGCGGCCTGCATCGCGGCCGGCGCGCACCCCACGCTGATCGCCGCGCAAAGCCGCATCGACTGGCATCCCGAGGGCACGCAAGGCCTGGTGATGGGCCTGGTCGATCCGGCCTTCGTCACGCTCGCGGGGCCGCCGAGCCTGGCGTCGTGCACGCGCGACGTCTACGCGGGCGACGCGCGCTGGCCGTGCGACGTGGCCCTGCGCATCGCACGCGACATCGCCTCGGCCATGCAGCATCTGCATGCGCGCGGCATTCTTCACGGCGACCTCTACGCGCACAACATCCTGTGGCATGCGCAGCGCGGCGGCCGGCTCGGCGACTTCGGCGCGGCCTGGATGACCGGCGCGCTGGCCGCCGCGCAGGCGCGCGCGTTCCAGGGCCTGGAGATGCGCGCCTTCGGCTGCCTGCTGGAGGAGTTGATCGAACGCTGCACCGACGCCGTGCCGGCCTCGGTGGCGGCGCTGAAAGACCGCTGCCTGCAGCCCGACGCGACCGCGCGGCCGTCGTTCGCCGAGGCGCTGCGGTTGCTGCAGCAGGCGTCTTCCTCGCCATGAGCCGACGCCCGCCGCCCCAACTGCCGCTGCCCACGCGCGACGGCGTCGGCCCGAGCTGCGTCGGCCTTCCGTACGGCCCCTGGCCCACCATCGCCGAGTTCCTGATCGAGCGCTTTCCCGCCATCACGCGCGAGGCCTGGATCGAACGCATCGAAGCCAACGACGTCGTCGACGAGCACCACGTGCCCGTGACCGTGGCGCGGCGCTACCAGTCGCCGCTGCGGGTGTACTACTACCGCGCGCTCGACAACGAAGTGCGCATTCCGTTCGAGGAGCACATCGTGTTCCAGGACGACGAGCTGCTGGTGGTCGACAAGCCGCCCTTCGTGCCCGTCACGCCCACCGGCAAGTACCTGCAGCAGAGCCTGCTGGTGCGCCTGAAGCGCAAGCTGCAGATCGACGAGCTCGTGCCGATGCACCGCATCGACCGCAGCACCTCGGGGCTGGTGCTGTTCTCGGTGCGCCAAGCCACGCGCGGCGCCTACCAGGCGATGTTTCCGGAGCGCCGCATCGACAAGCACTACGAGGCGGTCGTGCCCTGGCAGGAGGGCGTGTCGTCGGTGCCCGAGGTCTACCGCAGCCGGCTGGTCGACGACGACCACTTCATGCGCGTGCGCGAAGAACCCGGCGAGCCCAACTCCGAGACCCGCATCGAGGTGCAGGAGGTGCGCGACGGCCGCGCGCTGCTGCGGCTGTCGCCGGTCACGGGCCGCAAGCACCAGCTGCGCGTGCACTGCCAGGCGCTGGGCATGGCGATCGTGAACGACCCGATCTACCCCGTGCTGCTGCCCGAGGGTGCGGACGATTTCGGCAAGCCCTTGCAGCTGCTGGCGAAGTCGCTCTCCTTCGTCGACCCGCTCACCGGTGCGCCGCGCAGCTTTGATAGCCCCCGCAGCCTGTCGCTGACACCGAGGTGACGCGCGCGCGGCGGTGCGCGCACTAAGCTCGTTTCCTGAAAATATTTCATTCAGGAGACAACCGCACCATGGACACCACCCAACTCTTCTCGCTGAAGGGCCGCACCGCCCTGATCACCGGCGGCTCGCGCGGCATCGGCCGCATGATCGCCGAGGGCTACCTGGCCCAGGGCGCGCGCGTGTACATCTCGGCGCGCAAGGCCGCGGCCTGCGACCAGACGGCGAAGGAGCTGTCGGCCTTCGGGCACTGCGTGTCGCTGCCGGCCGACGTGTCGACGCTGGAAGGCGCGCAGGCGCTGGTCGCGGCCTATGCGAAGCACGAAGACTCGCTCGGCATCCTGGTGAACAACGCCGGTGCCGCCTGGGGCGCGCCGTATGAAGAGTTTCCCGAGAGCGGCTGGGACAAGGTGGTCGACCTGAACCTGAAGACGCCCTTCTTCCTGACGCAGGCACTGACGCCGATGCTGAAGAAGGCGGCGACGGACCATCTGTCGAAGGTGATCAACATCGCATCGATCGACGGGATCTCGGTGAACCCGCAGGAGACGTACTCCTATGCAGCCAGCAAGGCGGGACTGATCCAGCTGACGCGCCGCATGGCGCTGCGCCTGGCGCAGGACCGGATCGTGGTGAGCGCGATCGCGCCCGGGGCGTTTGCTTCGGACATGAACAAGGATGCGCGAGATCACGGCGACGTGGTGAAGGACCGCATTCCGGCGGGGCGCATCGGGGTGCCTGAGGATATGGCCGGGGCTGCTATCTACCTGGCTTCGCGTGCGGGGGACTATGTGATGGGGTCTACGCTGGTGGTGGATGGGGGGGTTACGCACGCTCGGTGAGTTTTTGTGTTCCGGGGCCGGGTCTCGCCCCGGCGGGCGAGCTACTTTCTTTTGCTTCGCCAAAAGAAAGTAGCCAAAGAAAAG
>NZ_CEEDFC010000047.1:0-9008 GCF_979254005.1 Variovorax sp. AC103
CAGCCCCCATCCCAGCCTTCCCCCCGAGGGGGAAGGAGCCATGCCTTTCTCCCTCCCCTTCCGGGGGAGGGCAGGGGTGGGGGCCAGCGGCGTATCCATCGAGCGCTCTGCCTGCCCCCATCCCAGCCTTCCCCCGGAGGGGGAAGGAGCAAGGCAGCAGCGCTTCTTGCAGGCGCTGCTCGTGCTGTGGCTGCTCGCCTGCGGCAGCCTCGCCTTCGCCACGCCGCGCGCGTTGCTCGTCGGCGTCTCCGAACTCGTCAACCAGCCGCAGGCCCTGTGGCTGCAGGCACCGCGCAACGACGTGATGCTGATGCGCGACGCGCTGCTCAGGCAAGGCTTCGCCGCCCCCGACATCACCGTGCTGGCCGACGGCGTCGGCGGCGCCGCGTTGCCCGAATCGCAAGCCATCCACGAAGCCCTCGCGCGCCTGCTGGCCCAGTCGAAAAGCGGCGACTTCGTGCTGCTGTATTTCTCCGGCCACGGCACCCGCCTGCGCGACACCGCCAAGCGCTACCAGGAGCCCGACGGCCTGTCCGAGAACTTCCTGGCGCGCGACGTGCGCGGCACGCTCGGCGCCGACACGGCGCTCACCGGCGACCTGCGCGATGTGGACTTCGACGCGTGGATCCAGTCCTTCCTTGCGAAGAACGTGTTCATCGCCTCCGTGTTCGACACCTGCTCCGCCAATTCCATGACGCGCGGCGCGGCCGATGTGCCCGCCAC
Organism: Variovorax sp. AC103; assembly: GCF_979254005.1. Classification (NCBI taxonomy): domain Bacteria; kingdom Pseudomonadati; phylum Pseudomonadota; class Betaproteobacteria; order Burkholderiales; family Comamonadaceae; genus Variovorax; species Variovorax sp. AC103. Next base: position 724 of record NZ_CEEDFC010000047.1, read on the forward strand.
CGCCGAGGGCCCGCCCGACGACGAGGTGCGCTGGCGCGGGCTGCGCGCGACGCAGCTCGTGGGCGGCGATGCACCCGCGCGCGCAACGCCGGTGCCCCTGCCCGCCGACGCCGTTCCCCGCGCCCGCTACGTCGCCTTCTTCGCCTCCGAGAGCCACCAGATCACGCCCGAGCTGCGCCTGCCCCGCAAGGCGCGCAATGCCCGTCCGCAGGGCCTGCTGACCTGGGCCGTGGTCGAGGCACTGTCGCGCAGGCCCGCCACCTGGCGCGACCTGTTCGACGGCGTGCTCGCGCTGTATCCGCCGGTCATCGACGAACTGGCGCAGCGCTTTCCCACGCGCGAGCTGCCGTCGCCCGTGGCCGAAGGCAACCTCGACGCGCCGCTGTTCGCCAACAGCGCCGCGCCCGCGTCCACGCGCCCGGTGTGGCGCGCGCAACGCAGCGGCGACAGCCTGTCGGTCAAGGCCGGCCTGCTCGACGGCCTGGCGCAGCAGCAGGAGGTGCGCGTGATCGCCACGCTCGACGACGGCGCGGTGCGCAGCGCCGCGGCCACCGTCGCGCAGATCAAGCCGGGCGCTGCGTGGCTTGCGCTGCCCGCGGCATTGAAGGAGGTGCCGGGCAGCGCCTTCTGGAGCGTCACGCCCTTGGGCGAACCCGCCGCCACCGCCTTGCGGGTGCGCGCCGACAGGCCCTTGCCCGCCGGTCTGAGCCTGGACTACCCGGCCGCGATCCGCGCGGCCGACGAGGCATCGGGCGCCGACGTGCGCTGGACCGACCTCGGCGCCGCGGGCCATCGCATCGAACTGCTTGCGCCGATGTTCGGCACCGCGGTGTCCAGCGTGGTCGTGCCCGACACCGCCGCGCTGCGCCGCCGCCTGCAGGCCCTGGCGCAGCTCAAGTGGCTTGGCCAACTGCAGGCCTACGGCAGCGGCGGCCAGCTCGACGGCTTCGACGCCGCGCTCGAAATCTGGAACGCCAGCAACCTGCTGCGCAGCGTGAGCGTCGCGCAGGCCGCCAGCGTGCTGCCTTCGCTGCGCACGGGCGAGCGCATGCGCCTGAGCGTGCGCAACACCAGCGGCCGCTCGCTCGACCTCGTCATCGCCGGCATCGACGCGCGCGGCACGCTGCAGTCGGTGTACCCCGACGCGCTCGGCGAAACCAACCGCTTCAAGCGCGGCACGCCCGAGCAGCCGGCGGTCCAGCGTTTCGAGCTGCCCTGGCTCGACGCGGCGGGCGACGCGCGCCTGCTGGTCATGGCCGTGCCCGTCACGCCCTACAGCGCGCCGCGCCTGTTCGGCGTGGGCTTCACGCAGGCCGATGTGTCGCAGGTGCGCGTGCGGGGCGGGCAGCCGCCGCCCGAGCGCGGCGAGCGCGAGGTCTTTGCCGCGCTGCTGCGGCGCGGCGGCCCCTTGGACGGCGGGGCGCGGCCATGAGGCCCGCACGCCCGAGCCCGGTTCAGTCTTTTCCCGAACAACGGAGGTGATATGGCATTGATCGACGACGGCTCCTGGAGCCCTGAAGATGCGCGGCAGTTCTACGAGCTGGTGGGCGCCGGCTCGGCCGACACAGACCTGGTCATGATGATCGAGAGCAAGGGCGCGCCGGTCGAAGGCGAGCTCGAGCGCTCGTTCGAGGACGGCAAGGCGCGCCTGAGCATCGGCGGCTACTACTGGTCGGTGCAGGTGCCCGAGTCCTCCGCGCAGAACCAGGTGGTGCCCAACAACCTGATCGTGGCGCGGCGCAGCGACGCGGCCACCGCCACCCTCGCGAGCCTGCTGCGCGCGCAGGAGAAAGACCTGAAGGTGGTCATCAGCGCCTTCAAGTCGGGCGGCGACCAGCGCGCGCCCGACGCGCAGTCGACCTTCGAGATGGTGCTGGAGAACGCGCGCATCTGCCGCCTGGTGCTCAACTCCGGCGGCAACTGGGGCGTGCCCTCGGAGCTGATCTCCATCAGCTACCGCACGGTGAAGATCAAGTCGGCCCCGCAGAAGGCGACCGGCGCGCGCGGCGCGGTGCGCGAATGCCAGTTCACCCGCGCCTGAACACGTCGCGCACACCGCAAGGAACACACGCCATGACGACCGCCGCCGAATTCCTCAAGGCCGCCGACCCGGTGGCCGCCCTCCAGGCCCTGAGCGACGATGTGCGCGCCAGGCCGGCCGACAGCAAGCACCGCGTCTTCATGGCGCAGCTGCTGTGCGTGCTCGGGCAATGGGAGCGCGCGCTCAACCAGCTCACCGTCGCGGCCGAACTCGACGCGCTGGCCGTGCCCATGAAGCAGGTGTACGGCGAAGCCGTGCGCTGCGAAGGCCTGCGCGCCGAGGTGTTCGCCGGCACGCGCACGCCGATGATCTTCGGCCAGCCCGACGAGTGGCTGGCGCTGCTCATCGAGTCGCTGCTGCGCGAGGGCCGCGGCGAAAGCGCACTGGCCGAAGACCTGCGCCAGCGCGCCTTCGACGGCGCGCCCGCCATCGCCGGAACCATCGACGGCACGCCCTTCGAATGGCTCGCCGATGCGGACATGCGCCTCGGTCCGGTGCTCGAGGCCTTCGTCAACGGCAAGTACTACTGGATTCCCTATGCGCGGCTCGCGCACATCAAGATCGAGCCGCCCGAAGACCTGCGCGACTGCGTGTGGATGCCCGCGCACCTGCAGTTCGAGAACGGCGGCGAAACCCTGGCGCTGATTCCCACGCGCTACGAAGGCACCGAGAAAAGCGAGGACGGCGAGCTGCGGCTGGCACGCAAGACCGAGTGGCGCGAGCTGCGCCCCGAGGTGTGGGCCGGCCGCGGCCAGCGCGTGCTCGGCAGCGACGCGGGCGAGTACGCGCTGATGGACGTGCGCGAGATCCTCTTCACGCCGGCCGCCGCGGGCGGGGCCGAGGGCGCCGAGGGCGTTGTCGATGGCTGAGCTCACCGCGCAGGAGCGCCTGCAGCCCTCGCTGCTCGACCGCCTCGTCGACCACGCGCCCACCGAGCAACGTGAGGGCGACGACAAGCGCACGCTGACCCGGCAGGCGCTGCGGCAGGCCGTGCTGCGCGACCTGGGCTGGCTCTTCAATGCCACGGGCTACGGCCTTGCGATGGACGACAAGCAGTACCCGAACGTGGCGCGCTCGGTCCTGAACTACGGATTGCCTATGCTGTCTGGCCAGTTCACCTCGTCGGTGCAGCGTGTCAGCATGGAACAGGCTTTGAAGAACGCAATCCTGCAGTTCGAGCCGCGCATTTTGTCCCGCACCCTCGAAGTGGAACTCGTCATGGAAGGCGCCGCACTGGACTCCCACAACAGCATCGGCCTGCAGATCCGCGGCATGCTGTGGGCGCAGCCCGTGCCGCTCGAGTTCCTGATGCGAAGCCGAGTCGATCTTGAAGAAGGCCGCATAGAGATCGTGGACATGGCGCAGAAACTATGAGCCCCCCGGCTTTTCACTGCGCTGCGCTTCGTGTAATTCGCCACCCCCCGAGGGGGAGGCGCGGCTCGCCTTGGGGCGGCCCGGCGGCGGCCGCCTTCCCGGAGCAATGACATGGACCCTCGGCTGCTGAGCCTGTACGAGCAGGAACTGCGCTACTTCCGCGAAAGCTCCGCCGAGTTCGCGCGCGCGTTCCCGAAGATCGCGCACCGCCTGGGCATCGAGGGCCAGGAAGTGGCCGACCCGTATGTGGAGCGGCTCATCGAGGCCACCGCGTTCCTGTCGGCGCGCGTGAACCTGAAGCTGGACGCCGAGTACCCGCGCTTCACGGGCCACCTGCTGGACATCGTCTATCCGCACTTCCTCGCGCCCACGCCGGCGATGGTGGTCGCGTCGTTCGTGGCCGACCCCGACGATGCCAACCTCGCGACCGGTCCCACGCTGCCGCGCGGCAGCGGCCTGCGCGCGCGGCAGGCGGTGGGGCAGAACACGCACTGCGAGTTCCGCACCGCGAGCGCGCTGCGCATCTGGCCCATCGAGATCCAGCGCGCGCAGTACTTCACCTACGCGCCCGACCTGCCGCTGAACACGCACCCGCAGTCGCGCGCCATTCGCGGCGGCCTGCGCATTGCGCTGCGCGCCACGGCGGGCCTGAACTTCAGCCAGATCGCGCTCGACGACCTGGTGTTGCACTTCAGCGGCGCCGAAGACGTGGCCTGGCAGCTGCACGAATGCGCGCTGGGCCAGCCCGTCGGCGTGCTGGTGCGGCCGCTCGCGCCCGGCGGCGCATTGCAAGGCACCGCGCGGAGCCTGCCGGCCAGCGCCATCGGCGCGGTCGGCTTCGAGGAAGACGAGGCCCTGCTGCCCGCGACCGCCACCGGCTTCTCGGGCTTTCGGCTGCTGCAGGAGTACTTCGCCTTTCCGCAGCGCTTCCAGTTCGTGCGCATCGGCGGCCTGAAGGCGCTGCTCGCGGCCATGCCGGTGACCGAGGTCGAACTCGTGCTGCTGTTCTCGCGCGGCGACGCGGCACTCGAAAAGCTGGTGAGCGCCGACAACGTGCAGCTGCACTGCGTGCCGGCCATCAACCTGTTCACCAAGCGGCTCGACCGCGTGCCCCTGACCGAGGGCGTGAGCCAGTTCCACCTGGTGCCCGACCGCACGCGCCCGCAGGACTTCGAGGTGCACACCGTCACCGAGGTCATCGGCCACGGCGCGCCCGGCGCCGACGCCACCGCGGCGGAGCAGGCGTTCCGGCCCTTCTATTCGGCCTTCCACGGCAGCCGCACCAGCCACCCGGCCTACTTCACCACCACGCGCGAGCCGCGCATGCTGTCGGTCCGCCAGCGCACCGAGGGCCATCGCAGCAGCCATATCGGCTCCGAGGTCTACATGCAGATCGTCGATCCGCAGCAGGCGCCGTATGCGGCCACGCTGCGCCAGCTGGCGGTGAGCGCGCTGTGCACCAACCGCGACCTGCCGCTGTTGATGCCGCTGGGCCGCGAGAACGACTTCGACTGCGTCGACTCCTTCCCCGTGCAGCGCGTGCGCATGGTGCGCGGGCCGTCGCGGCCGGTGTCGCCGGTGGTGAGCCAGGGCCTCGGATGGCGCGTGGTCGACCACCTGGCGCTCAACTACCTGTCGCTGTCCGACAGCACGCCCGAGCAGGGCGCCGCCGCGCTGCGCGAGACGCTGATGCTCTACGCAGTGCATGCGGACGAGATGCGCCAGGGCCAGGTGCGCGGCCTGCTGTCGGTGAAGAGCAGGCCGGTGGCGCGACGGCTGCCGCTGAAAGGGCCGATCGCCTTCGGCCGCGGGCTCGAAGTGACGCTCGAGGTCGACAAGGACGCCTTCCACGGCCACAGCGCGTTCCTGTTCGGCGCCGTGCTCGCGCGCTTTCTGTCGCGCCATGTCGAGGTGAACCATTTCGTCGAGACCGTGCTGCGCGTGGCGGGCCGGGGCGAGACCATGCGCTGGAGGCCGTTGTGCGGGACGCGGCAGATTCTGTGAGCGCCGCCCGGCCGCCCGAAGGCGCTCGCCCCCTCGCCCGCGAGGGGGGAGGCGACGTCCGCGAAGCGGCGAGCCCGGGTGAGTCGGTACGCACGCGGGTCGACGCGGCGCTGCGCGCGTGGTCGGCCGAGCCGTGGGCCTGCGACTATTTCGCGGTGATGCGCCGGCTGGAGTCGGTGGCCGGCACCACGCCGCGCTGGGGCCGCGCGCTGCTGCCCGGCGCCGAGCCGGTGCGCGTGGGGCAGGAGCCGTCGCTGTCGTTCGCGCCCGCGAGCTTCAGCCGCTTCGAGCTCGCCACCGCGCATTCGCCGCCGCGCCTGCGCCAGCAGTTCTTCGGCTACATCGGCCCCAACGGTCCGCTGCCGGTGCACCTGAGCGACTTCATCCGCGAGCGCAGCCTGAACCACGGCGACCCGACCTGGCTGGCCTTTCTGGACAGCTTCTCGCACCGCTTCTCGCTGCACTTCTACCGTGCCTGGGCGCAGTCGCGCCCGGCCGTGGCGCTGGACCGGCCGGGCGAAGACCGCTTTCGCCTGCAGGTGGGCGCGCTGGTGGGCATCGGCACGCCGGGGCGTACGCAGCGCGACGAGATCCATGACGACGCGCGCCTGCATTTTTCAGGCTGGCTCGCGCGCCGCGTGCACAACGTGGAGAGCGTGGAGCGTGTGCTGTGCAGCTACTTTGGCGTGCCCGTGACGCTGGAGCGCTGGGTCGGCCACTGGATGCGCCTGCCCACCGAGGAGTTCACGCGGCTCGGCCAGGGCGAGAGCTCGCGCTCGATGGGCATGGGCGCGATGCTGGGCACGCGCGCATGGGACCGCCAGCACCGCGTGCGGCTGCACCTGGGCCCGCTCACGATCGCGCAGTACCGCATGTTCCTGCCGACAGGCGATGCGCGGCCCGTGCTGCAGCGCTGGATGCAGCAGCTGCTGGGCGACGAGCTCGAATGGGACGCCGAGCTCGCGCTCGAAAAGGCCCAGGTGCCGCCCACGCGCCTGGGCAGTGCCAAGGGCAATGCACCGCGCCTGGGCTGGGTCTCGTGGCTCGGCGAGCGGGCGCGCAGCCGCGATGCGGCCGACGTGCGCATCGGCAGTCAACCGGTGGGCGCGCGTTGATGCGGCCCGGCCTTTCGGTACGTCTTTCAAACCACCCAGCTTCATTCGTCCAGAAGAGATACGGAGTCCTCCATGAGTGAAATCAGCCGCACCGCCCTGTTCGGAAAACTCAACTCGCTGGCCTACAAGGCCATCGAAGGCGCCACGGTGTTCTGCAAGATGCGGGGCAATCCCTACGTGGAGCTGGAGCACTGGTTCGCCCAGCTGCTGCAGGCGCAGGACTCCGACCTGCACCGAGTGATCCAGCACTACGGCCTGGACGTGTCGGTCGTCGCGAAAGACCTGACCGCCGCGCTCGACCGCCTGCCGCGCGGCGCCACCGCCATCAGCGACTTCTCGCCGCACATCGAGAACGCCATCGAGCGAGCCTGGACCTACGCCACCCTGCAGTTCGGCGAGGCGCAGGTGCGCACCGGCTACATCCTGGTGGGCATGCTGAAGACGCAGAGCCTGCGCAACCCGCTGTTCAACCTGTCGAAGCAGTTCGAGAAGGTCAAGGCCGAAGACCTGGCCGACAACTTCGCCAGGATCTGCGATGCGTCGCCTGAATCGCAGATGCGCGCGCAGGACGGCACCGGCTTGGGGCAAGGCGCCCCCGGCGAAGACTCGGGCGCGATGGCGCCGGCCGCCATGGGCAAGGGCGACGCGCTGAAGAAATTTGCTGTCGACCTCACGGAAAAAGCCAAGAAGGGAGAGATGGACCCGGTGACCGGGCGCGACGAAGAGATCCGCCAGATCGTCGACATCCTCATGCGCCGCCGCCAGAACAACCCGCTGCTGACGGGCGAGGCCGGTGTCGGCAAGACGGCGGTGGTGGAGGGCTTTGCGCAGCGCCTGGCGCGCGGCGACGTGCCGCCGCAGCTGAAGGACGTGAAGCTGCTCACGCTGGACATCGGCCTGCTGCAGGCCGGCGCGAGCATGAAGGGCGAGTTCGAGCAGCGCCTGCGCCAGGTGATCGACGAGGTGCAGAGCTCGCCCACGCCCATCATCCTTTTCATCGACGAGATCCACACGCTGGTGGGCGCGGGCGGCGCGGCCGGCACCGGCGACGCGGCCAACCTGCTGAAGCCCGCGCTCGCACGCGGCAACCTGCGCACCATCGGCGCGACGACGTGGGCCGAGTACAAGAAGTACATCGAGAAAGACCCGGCGCTCACCCGCCGCTTCCAGGTGGTGCAGGTGCCCGAGCCCGACGAGGTGAAGGCGATATTGATGCTGCGCGGCGTGGCCAGCGTGCTGGAGAAGCACCACCGCGTGCAACTGCTCGACGAAGCCATCGAGGCCGCGGTGAAGCTCAGCCACCGATACATTCCCGCGCGGCAGTTGCCCGACAAGGCAGTGAGCCTGCTGGACACGGCCTGCGCGCGCGTGGCCGTGAGCCAGCACGCCACGCCGCCCGAGGTGGAGGACTGCATGCGCCGCATCGAGGGGCTCACGGTGGAGCAGGAAATCATCGGCCGCGAGGAGGCCATCGGCATCGACGTGACCAAGCGTGCGGCCCAGGTGAGCGCGCTGCTGGCGGAATCGAAGGTGCAGCTCGATGCGCTGAATGTGCGGTGGAAGGAAGAGAAGGGGCTGGTGGATCGGCTGCTTGAACTGCGTGCCAAGCTGCGGGCGGGGAACAAGCCGGTGGATGCTTCTTCACTCCCTCCCCCCCCGGGGGAGGGCGGGGGTGGGGGCTCGACAGCCTTGACATCATCGTCGGCCATTGATGCGCCGCGGGGGGGGGGGGGGGGGGGGGGGGGGGGGGG
>NZ_CEEDFC010000047.1:9020-13451 GCF_979254005.1 Variovorax sp. AC103
CCCCACCCCAACCCTCCCCCGGAGGGGGAGGGAGCGAGAACCGCGCCGCGCTGCTGGCCGAACTGCACGAGCTGCAGGCCAAGATCCAGGCGGTGCAGGGCGAGAGCCCGCTGATTCTTCCCTCGGTCGACGAGCAGGCCGTGGCCTCCGTGGTCGCCGACTGGACCGGCATTCCGGTCGGCCGCATGGTGAAGAACGAAGTGGAGGCGGTGCTGAAGCTCGCCGACACGCTCAACCAGCGCGTGATCGGCCAGAAGCACGGCCTGGAGATGATCGCGCGCCGCATCCAGACCTCGCGCGCGCGCCTGGACAACCCGCAGAAACCCATCGGCGTGTTCATGCTGTGCGGCACCTCGGGCGTGGGCAAGACCGAGACGGCGCTGGCGCTGGCCGAGGCGCTGTACGGCGGCGAGCAGAACATCATCACCATCAACATGAGCGAGTTCCAGGAGGCGCACACCGTCTCCACGCTCAAGGGCGCGCCCCCGGGCTATGTGGGCTACGGCGAGGGCGGCATCCTGACCGAGGCGGTGCGCCGCCGGCCGTACAGCGTGGTGCTGCTCGACGAGGTCGAGAAGGCCCACCCGGACGTGCACGAGATCTTCTTCCAGGTGTTCGACAAGGGCTGGATGGAAGACGGCGAGGGCCGCATGATCGATTTCAAGAACACGATCATCCTGCTGACCACCAACGCGGGCAGCGAGCTGGTGATGAGCATGTGCCGCGACCCCGAACTGCTGCCGGACTCCAACGCGCTGGCCGATGCACTGAAGGCGCCGTTGATGAAGGTGTTCCCGCCCGCGCTGTTGGGCCGCATCGTCACCATTCCCTATTACCCGTTGTCGCCGGACATGATGAAGAAGATCGTGCGGCTGCAGCTGGGCCGCATCAAGAAGCGCGTGGAGGCGAACCACGGCGTGCCGTTCGACTACAGCGACGCGGTGGTGGACCAGGTGGTGGCGCGGTGCCAGGACCCGGAGTCGGGCGGGCGCGTGATCGACGCGATCCTTACCAACACGGTGTTGCCGACGATCTCTGTCGAGTACCTGCAGCGGCTGGCTTCCGGTGGGGAAATTCGCCGTGTTGCGCTCGATGTGAAGGACGCGGACTTCACTTACGCCTTCGACTGAAATGAACAGCTGCTTTTCGTTGTGTCGCTGCAGGGTTCATTCGGGGCGCGCTCACGCCGACGGGGTACCTTGCTCCGCGAATGTCCCCCGGGGCTGCGCCCCTCCTCCTTTATTTCGCTGCGCAAGGCACCCCATCGGCGTGAGCGTTGTTCGCAGCGGTCGTTGGTCGAGCTGCACGACGGCCGCGCTCGGTGTGCACAGGGCGTCGGGTGCTCCCCGCAGCGAAATAAAGGAGGAGGGCGAAGCCCGGGGGACATTCGCGGAGGGGAGTACCCGGCGGCCTGTGCACACGCCCTGAACAGCAGCGCCAAAGAACGACAGCAAAAAAGAAAACAATGGCTGACAACGAGTTCCGCATAGACAGCGATTCCCCCGCCAAGGACGACCTGATGTTCTGGCGCATCGTGGGCCACGAGGCGCTGGCGCGTCCGTCGGCCTACGAGCTCACGGTGCTGTCGAAGAACAAGGCGCTCGACGCCAAGGACATCCTCGGCCATGCCTTCGACGTCGTCATCGTATTCAAGGACGAAGACGGCGGCACGCACGAGCGGCACTGCCAGGGCCACGCCGTGCGCTTCGTGCGAGCGGGCCACATGGGCCGGCACTGCGAATACCGGATCACCCTGCGCTCCTGGTTCTGGCTGCTCACCAAGCGCGCCAACTCCCGCATCCTGCAGGACAAGAAGATTCTCGAAGTGCTCGACGCCGTGTTCGAAGACAGCCCCATCAAGCGCTTCAAGAAAACCAAGGCCGACAACGTCATCGGCACCCACAACCCGCGGCGGTACTGCGTGCAGCACCAGGAAAGCGACTACCAGTTCCTGTCGCGCCTGCTCGAGGACGAGGGCATCTACTACTGGTTCGACGCGCACGACGCGCCCGGCACCATGCACCTGTCGGACGCCAGCGACCTCGCGCACGACAAGCTGCCCGTGGCCGACACCCTGCGCCACATGGCCACCAACGCCGCCGAGCCGCGCTTCAACGAAATCTCGCGCTGGGTCAGCGCGCGCCAGTTCGACACCGGCAAGCATGCCTCGCGCGACAGCGACTTCAAGGCCATCAAGAAGAAGCTCGGCGCCGACATCGATTCCTCCGACGACCACGAGCTGGCCAACCTCGAAGTGTTCGAGTTTCCCGGCGGCTACTTCACGGGCGACGACGCCGAAACCCGCGCCAAGCTGCGCGGCGACGAACTCAATGCGCGGCGCGACCGACACTGGGCCGTGACGCCGTGGCCCGACGTTGCCGCCGGGCGCGGCTTCAAGTTCGAGGGCGACCCCGACGGCACGCGCAACGGCGACTACGTCATCGCGGCATGCACCTTCGTGGCCAGCCACCGCGGCTACGAAGGCGTGAGCGCCGCCAAGGCCGCGGCGCGGTCCGTGCACGACGCGCTGGCCGACGTGCTGCAAGACGACGCCGTCAACGCCGACACGCTGCCCGTGCTCCAGGAGCTGATGGCCGCCACGCCCGCGCTGGCCGCCGCACAGACGGGCGCCAGCATCTTCCTGCTCACCGTGATGCCGGCGGAGCGCCTGTTCCGCGCGCCGCGCCTCACGCCGCGCGTGACCATGCCGGGCCCGCAGACCGCCATCGTGGTCGGCCCCAAGGGCGACGAACTGCACGTGGACGACCACGGCCGCGTGAAGGTGCACTTTCACTGGGACCGCTACGACGAGAGCAACGAGAAGTCGACCTGCTGGGTGCGCGTGTCGCAACCCTGGAGCGGCAAGGGCTGGGGCGGGTACTTCATTCCGCGCATCGGGCAGGAGGTGATCGTCGACTTTCTCAACGGCGACCCCGACCGCCCCATCATCGTGGGCCGCGTCTACAACGACGACCAGCCCATTCCCTACAAGTCGCCCACGCAGAGCGGTTTCAAGACCCGCTCCACGCCCGGCGGCGGCCCCGCGAACTACAACGAGATCATGTTCGAGGACAAGAAGGGCGAGGAGAACATCAACATCCACGCCGAGCTCGACATGAGCCGCAGCGTGGAGCGCGACGACGGCACCACGGTGGACCGCGACCAGAGCATCACCGTCAAGCGCGACCAGACCAACCATGTGGAGCGCGACCGCAAGAGCACCGTGACGCGCAACGACACCAACATGGTGGTGGTCGACCAGAAGAACACCGTCAAGGGCAAGCAGAACAACCAGGTGGTGGGCAACCGCGACACCTTCGTGGACAGCAACGACACGCTCACGGTGACCGGCACGCACACCACCGACGTGACCGGTGCGCGCAAGGACACCTCGCGGGCCGGCGAAACCCGCAGCGTGATCGGCAACCAGACCGTCACCGTGAGCGGCAACCTGACCTACAAGGCCGCGAAGATGAGCTTCGAGGCCGGCCACATCGACTGGCTGGTGACGGGCGCCAGCTCCAAGTACATCACCGTGCCCACCGGGCCGCTGGGCCTGATGGCCAACAAGATCAAGATGATGAGCAACACCGGCATCGAGATGATGGCCGTGGGCAGCATCGACGCCACCTCGGTCGGGGCGAACACCACCATCCTCGGGCCCAACACCAGCGGCTACATCGGCATGAACAGCGAGGCCAACCTGGGCATCGCGCGCTCCACCTTCATGGGCATGAGCATCGAGAGCGCGCTGGCGATCTCCATCTCCAACTTCGTCGGCGTGGCCATCGAGAACTCGCTGGGCGTGAAGCTGCTGAACGGCGCGGCGCCCGAGATCAAGTCCTTCGCCATCGACCTGCAGCAGGCCGGCCTGCACACCTTCACGCCGGGCGTGGGTGCGGGTGCCGGCGATGCGGCTGCGGTAGCGGGCATCCTGGGCGGGGTGGTGGGCGCGGCGGGTGCCGACGCCGACATTGCCGCGACGCTGAAGCAGTACGCCGACGCGGCCAAGGCGCTGGACGAGGCCGCGCAGGAAGCGGCCGACCAGGGCCTGCCGGGCCTCGCGGGCCGGCTGGCGAGCCTGGCCGGCGCGACGCGGGGCCGGCAGGCGGCCGGCCAGTTCGGCTCGGACTCGCTGTTCGGCACGGTCGGCATGATCGTGGGCGAGGGCGCCATGGCCACCTTCGGCATCGACACGCCGGCGGAGACGCTGGGCAAGGAGCCGTCCATCAACTCGGACGGCTCGGCCATACCGCCACCACCGCCGGCCGCGCCCGCGGGGGGCGGTGCCAGCGCCGGCGCCGGCGCCAGCGGCAGCAGCGACGGCGCAGGTGCGGGCGGTGCCGGGGGGGCCGGTGGCGCCCGCGGCGCCAGCGGTGGAGCGGGCGCAGGTGGTGCCGGGGGGGCGGGCGGCGGGGGGGGGGGGGGGGG
>NZ_CEEDFC010000048.1:0-12909 GCF_979254005.1 Variovorax sp. AC103
ACGCAACGACGGAAGAAGTGAGAGCGTTCATGACGAACTCCTGTGGGTGACACAGGCGGGATTGCCTGCGAGACCCCAGCCACCCCGTCGCAGCGCAGCGCTCAAGGCCGCCGCAGGCGCGCGGCACGCGCCGAGCACGCGCAGCACGCGCAGGGCCTTGAACGCGAGAACGAGGGGGTAGCCTCAGGGCTCACAGGCAAGCCCTCCCCCGCCCTTCGCAGCGCCAACGAAGGTCCCCGCTCCAGGTCCCCGCTTCCTCGGAGTTCAAATCCTAGAAAGCCCGGCGCCACGCCGGTTCGGCATCGACGACGCGGACATCGCCCTTTGATATTTACGACGGCCGCCGGGCGGCCAGCACTCATTGCCCCGGCCGCCCTGCGCGGCGGGCCAATCAAACGGGCGCATGCGATGCGTCCCCGAGGACGCCGATTTAGTTCTTCTGCTACGGCGTGAAGTGGCGCAAGTGGCGCAAGTGGCGGAACTCAATCACAGATCCTCGAACACACAAATGACCCCTTCTATCGGATCTACAGAAAATACTTCACATCCCATCGCAGATGTTTAGGGGCGAAAACCTCTCGCTCTCCCCTGAACAATGAGATCTATAGATGATGAGTCTTCTGAATCAGCTCACCCGAAGCAGTCGGCTTAGCGCTAACCGTCAGGGCGATCATCAGCGCTGCCGTCAGCATCAGGATGCCGGCCGCGACGAACACTCCCGCGATGCCACTGACGCTGAACATCGCGCCTCCCGCCGCAGCACCGGCGGCGATGGCCGACTGCACCGACGCCACCACCATGCCCCCGGCGCTTTCCGATTGGTCCGGGACGGCCTGGGCCACCCAGTTCGACCACGCCACCGGCACGGCGCCGAAGGCCAGGCCCCAGAGCGCTAACAGCAGCGCCTGCCCGGCCACCGTGGCGGGCAGTCCCACCAGGGCCAGTGCTGCCACGCCGACGAGCGCGGGCATCAGGACCAGCGTGACGCGCACACTGCGGTGCAGCATCCAGCCAGCCACCAACGTGCCGGCGAAGTTCGCCACTCCGAAGCCCAACAGCATCAGCGCCAGCCCATCGGGCTCGACGCCGGTCGTGCTTTCCAGGAACGGCCGGATATAGGTGAACAGCGCGAAGTGCCCGGTGTGCACCAGCACGCAGCCCAGCATGCCCACGCCGATGCCCGGGCGCAGCAGCACCTCCAGTACGGTCCGCAGTCGCGCGGCCTTGGTGGGCGCGAGCCGCGGCAACGTGAACCACTGGAAGGCCAGCGTCACCACCCCGACCGCGGCCGCCGCGAGGAAGGCGCTGCGCCAGCCGTAGCGCCCGCCCAGGTAGCTGCCGAGCGGCACCGCCACGACGGTGCCCACCGCGATGCCGCTGAAGATGATTGACAGGGCGCGCGGCAGCAGCGCCGTCGGCACTAGGCGCATTGCCACCGCCGCCGCCATGCTCCAGAAGCCGCCCAGCGCGATGCCCAGCAGGATCCGCATCATCAGCAGCACCGCGAGGCTCGACGATGCGGCCACAAGCAGGTTGGAACCGACCATCAGCGCCGAGAAGCCCAGCAGCACAACCCGCCGGTCGAGCGTCCGCGTCAGGCCCGGCACCAGCAGGCCAGCAAACAGGGCCACCACGGCCGTCACGGTCACCGCCTGCCCCGCCAGGGCTTCCGAGACGCCTAGGTCGGCCGCCATGGGCGTCAGCAGGCTGGCCGGGAGGTACTCCGCCGTCAGCAGTCCGAAAACACCCATCGCCAGCGAGAGCACCGCCGTCCAGGCCGGCTGGGCAAGCGCGTCGCTGGGCGCGTGCCCCGGGCCGGCAAGCCGCGCGGGATCGCAAACAGCATCATTCATCACACGTCCTTGAAAAGCATTGAAGCGGCGACTGTAGGCGCGAATTCCAGGATGATCTATGATAACAAATCTTGAAGTTTTGATCGAAACACCGGACCTTCCGTGCTGACACCATTCGCGCTTTCCTCCGACCTCATCAGCGAACTGCTGACTGGCATGCGCCTGCGCGGCGTGCAGTACCGGCGGGTGCAGACCGGTCCCGCGTTCGGCATCGGCTTCGCAGCCCGGCCCGGGCATGCCTACTTCCACTATCTCGCCGTCGGCTCTGCCGTCCTGCGCACCCAAGATGGCACGCTGCACGCGCTCTCGGCCGGCAATGTCGTGCTGCTGCCGCAGGGCGAGGCGCACCAGCTCCTGTCGAGCCCGGACGCGCCCGTGCAGGACATCGGCAGCTTCGCCGCGCCGCCGCTCGGCGACGGGGTCTACGGCGTGGATGCCTGCCCCAGCACCAACCCCCTGCCCAGCGCGATCTTCTTCTACGGCTGCCTGGAGTTCGACCTGGGAGGCATGCAGGCCCTCGGCCGGCTGATGCCGGGGCTGATGCTGGTGGATGCCACGGGCGAGCGCTACCCCGGCCTGCTGCCGATCCTCGCGTCGATGAAGGGCGAGATCTGCTCCGGGCGCATCGGCTTCGCCGGCATCCTGGCGCGGCTGGCCGAGGTGGCAGCGGCCATGATCGTGCGCGGCTGGGTGGAGTGCGGCTGCGACAACGCCGCGGGACTGGTCACAGCGCTGCGGGACCCGCGGCTGGCGCGCGCCATTCTCGCGCTGCACAGGCAGCCGGGGCGTGACTGGACGGTGGCCGAACTGGCCGCACAGTGCCATATCTCGCGCTCCGTCTTCGCGGAGCGCTTCCAGGCCACGATCGGCATGCCGCCGCTGCGCTACGCGACCGAGCTGCGCATGCGCCTTGCCAGCCAGTGGCTGACGCAGGACCGGTTGTCGATCGACGCGGTGGCAGAGCAGCTGGGGTATACGTCGCAGGCCGCCTTCGGCCGCGCCTTCAAGCGCGTCACTGGCAATCCGCCAGGCGAGATGCGGCGACTTCGAACATCCACGGAACAATGAGGCGGGGTGACTTCAGCTAAACGTTTTATGAGCAACGCTACCGCAGATTGGGCCAGTCGGAGTAGCCGCGGGCGTCGCCCCCGTACCAGTACTCCTTTGGCGCCTCCGCCAGTGGGCCGTTTGTACGGAGACGTTCGACCAAGTCAGGATTGTTGTTAGCGCCAGTGCAATCGAGATCAGCAGGGGGTGCGGATAAGAACTTGGACTGGTTTTATGCCGCAAGTCCAAGGCTCACCCGGTATTCGATAGGGCTGAGAGAGCCAAGGGTGTTGATTTTCATGCGGACGTGACCCACATTTTCCGCTGACGCTTGACCCACCGGTATGTCAGAACGCACGCCTTTGGTCTTGTTCACCGACGTGCAGAAACGGTCAGTGCTCGATGAACCAGTGGGTCAAATGAGCGTGAAAATTCACACGCCAACCTATGTGAGCTTCACCGCAAGAGCCTCTGAGCTGGACACTGCGGTATTCATGTTCAGGCTTAGGCCATCGATAAAGTACGCTGCGACCGACGGTATCGAGGTCATTCCTGAGCTCGCAGACTGCACGCGACGCTGACTGGGCTCGCATGTTCTCAGTGGCCGCTTCGGGCCCGTTCACGACGGCGGCTTGACCGGCTAAAGTAGGCCATGAGCAGACACTCGATGGAACCATCCACTGTGTTGTCTTGCGTCACCCCTAAGGTCCTAGATGCGGATTCCAGTCACTTTCGTCGCGCTCTTTGCTTTCTGCGTCAGTGCCGCTTGGGCCCAGGCCCCAGTTATGTGCATGACTTTCGATGGCAAGTATTTTCTGGATGTTTTTTTTGAGCCAACAGCCAACCGTGCGACTGCAAGCGCACGAGAGCGGCTTCCCGAGATGGTAAACCGCGCAGAGAGTCTCAAATCACACCCTTGCTGCCCTGATGTACTTTGGACCCTAGAAGCTCATGTTGACAGGGGTGAATTACGACCAAGCGCACATGAGAATCTGGCTCAAGACCGCGCTGAATACGTTCAAGGCTTGCTAGTCGGCCTCGGGGTCTCAAAGAACCGGATATGCAAAAAATCCTTTGGCGCAAGCAGCCCAGCGTTAAAACCACCTAACGCCAAAAACGCACGCGTCGAGATTTACGCCCTGTGTGCACGCAACTCGCAAGAGGCAAACGGATCATGGTGTTGAAACACAACATCTAGATTCGAGCCCAAGACTTGCCAATCGAATTTGCCGTATGAATGGCGCCTTTTGGCAGGATCCAAGTTCCGCTTTGGGCCCGCAAGCGCAGGCAGGAATGTGGCAGGATGCGGCCAGAAGCATCGGTGATCGGGCGGGTTGATTTGACCTGCGGAGTTCTCTTCCTAGACTCGTAAATCCACTACGAAGGAGAGCTTGAATGACCTACTTCACCGGAATTGTTGATTTCCATGGGAACGTGACCCCGCATTCCGCTGACGCTTGATCCACCGGTATATCAGAGCGCACGCCTGTGGTCCTGTTCACCGACATGCAGAGAGGCAGGTCAGCGCGCGATGAAAAAGTGGGTTAAATGAGCGTGAAAAACCACAAGCGCGCCGATGCCACGAAGCAAGACTTCAACCTGACGCTGACTCACTATGGGTTGGAGCGACTCCTGTACCGTCTGTCGGTATCCCCGCGTGCCGCCAACTACCTGCTGAAGGGCGCACTGCTGTTTTCGCTGTGGTACGACCAACCACATCGGCCGACGCGGGATGCGGACCTGCTGGGCCTCGGTCCAGACGATCTCGACACCGCCGTGGCGGCCTTCCGCGAGATCTGCCAGATCGAGGTGGAGGATGGCATCGCATTCGATCCTGCCTCGGTCAAAGGTTCGGTGATCCGCAAGGAGGCGGGCTACGGCGGTGTCCGGATCGACCTGCGGGCGAATGGACGGTGCGCGCATCGCGCTGCAGGTGGACATCGGTTTTGGCGACGCGGTCACGCCGGCGCCGGAGAAGGTCAGCTACCCGGCGCTGCTCGAAGATCTGCCCGCCCCGCAACTGCGCTCCTATCTGAAATACACGGTGGTGGCCGAGAAGTTTCATGCGGTGTGCGTGCTCGGCATAGCCAATACCCGCATGAAGGACTACTTCGATCTCTGGGTACTGCTTGCCGAGGATGCCTTGAAAGCCGCCGAACTGCGCCGCGCAGTCGAGGCCACGTTTGATCGCCGGAAACTCGCGATGCCCAGCACCCTCCCCTCGGGCTTGAGCAATGCATTCGTGCAGGATGCCGCGAAGCAACGACAGTGGGCGGCCTTCCTGAAAAAAAGAACCGACTCGAGGCCCTGGACCTCGCCCAGGTCGTCGCGTTGTTGCGCGACGAGTTCCAGATACTCGGGGCCTTCTGAATTGCGCTGCCTTCGCGAAACTGGTGGTTGAACGATCCTGTACGGGATTGCCGATGAAGACGTCGAGGGTGCGCCTGCTGCGGCGGCACTCAAGCACAGTTCGCATCGTGGTGCCCTAGTCCCGCCAGTGGCGACACGGATGCCAAAGCGCGCACTAGGTCGTACGGTGCCTCGGCGATCGAACGAACAAACGCGCGCCGAGCCGTGATTCGAGCGCTGAGATCTGTTTGCTCACGGCTGGCTGACCAATCCTCATTTCCTGCGCAGCCTTCGTGAAGCTGCTGCTTTCGAAGACGCGCACATAGAGCTGGAGCGTGGAGAACCGATCCATGGACTGACCTTGGTGTGTACGGGGTAATGTTCCGTTGTCGGATCGACGGAAGCCTGCATCATAATTGGCTGCGGGCAGCCAAGTCGGGCGTCGGCGACGACGGGCCGGGTCACGCTGGAGTTCGACGGGCTAGGCTCAAGTCCGATCTGGTCGATCATGGACGTGGCTTCCTCAATCCGTCTCGCCATGCCCTCGCACTTGATGCGCTTGATCCTGAAGTCACAGACATCTGCTATCTGCTCAAGCCGTCCTCCTTGGCTCCTCGTCCGGCGTTAGTTAGGCCCTCTGCAGGCCGCCAACGTCCAACGGACTCACTCCGCGCCTCTCGATCCGGGCTGAGGCGCGCTTCTTGGCTTCCTGATCTTCGGCTGCGATGAACGCGTCGAGGCGTTCATCTGTCAAGGCTTCACGAAGCGATAGGCGAAGCGATCGGTGGCGCCTTTGATCGAGGGATCGAACACCTTGACCGAGTGCGGATCGGTCTTGTTCGCGAGGATGGTGCTTTCCGCCGCCAGTACGAAGCCGGCCGCCTCCACCTCCTCACGAACGGATGCAGGCTCAATCCGATGTAGCGACTGGGCGACGCTCGTGCCCGCCCCGGCTGCGGCGGCGTGGTCGACGATGACATAGGAGCCTCCGGGCTTGAGCCGCTCGTAGACGGCTTGATTGAAGTCGGCCGCCGTTGAGCCCTTGCCCTGCATCAGCGCGGTGTGGAGGTCGTGATAGAACAAGTGCAGCCATACGACATCCGCTGGTTGCGTGGCCTCCGGCAGCGCGATGAGGTCCGCCGAGACTGCTTCGACGTTCGCTCGGCCCGGCTCCTTCGCAAGCGCCTGCATGCGGCCGACCGGATCGTTCTTGAAGTCGGCGACTTCGGCCGGCACGAAGCTGTAGACCCGTCCTTCGGATCCCACGATGTCGGAAAAGAGACGGGTCCAGTCGCCGTCGCCTGGGTACACGTCGATGACGGTGGAGCCCGCACCAACTGGCGCGAACCGGATCAGCTCAGAGAGCGTGGCTTGGTTGTACATGGGGATTTCCTTTACAGAATGGTATTCAACGAGTTCGAGCCGCGCGAGGGGACGACCCCATGGCTGACGCGCCCTCCACCCCGACCTGATGGCCGCCGCCTATGGTCAGCGCTAGGCCGGCCCAGACGTGTCCATCTGCGAGGCCCGCGCCAGCGCCTGTGTGTCGACGTACTCCCGGATGTGGGTCAATCTGCCATCCCGGACCGTGATGGCGAAGATCCAGTCGTCCTCGAATGTCTTGTTCGTCGCTTTGATCTTCCCCTTCGCGAAGCCGACGACGAGAACCCGGTCTCCTTGCGCTATGAACTCCCGGGGTTCCGTGGACGTCTCTATCGACTTCGATGCCGTCTCTAGCAAATCCGCCAGCCCGGCGTGTCCGTGGCGCGTTCCGGCCAGCGGCCAGTCCTCGCCCGGAATGATCCACTCGATGTCTTCGGCCACCAGCGCCAGCAGAGCTTCCCTGTCGCCGCGGCCGATCGCGGTGAAGAAGTCCTTCACGGTCTGAATGTTCTTCTCGGTGCTCATCGCGTGCTCTCCATTCTTCCGGTCGTGGTGTCCATCAGTCGAACTTGACCAAGTCCTTGAAGATCAGGCGGCCCCAGCTCTTGTCGTGCGCCTGCACGAGCAGCCCACCTTCTGACAGCGCGCCAAGCTGGATCGGTGCAAAGCCCAGATCTTCCGCGAGTGCGCCGATCTGCGTGGCAGCATCGCCATCGTCGCTCGTCAGGAACACGACGCGCCTGCCGCCGTGTACGGCCGGATCCTGGTCCAAGGCGGCGGCGACCAAATGGTTGAAGCCCTTGACCAGCCTGCCACCTGCAAAGGCCGCCTCGACGACCTTGGCCGAAGGCCGTCCGCCCAGGTCCTCGTTGGACACGCCGTAGGCATTGGTCACATCGACGATGATCTTGCCCTGCCAACTCGGCAGCGCCTTCGCGACATCCGGGTGCGATTGGAAACGGACCGCCAGGAAGACGACGTCCGCCTTGACCGCCTCCGCAAGTGTGGTGGGGGTGATTCCGGGTCCGATCGCGGTCGCGGCCGATGCAAAGCTCTTCGGATCGCGCGTGGTTGCGACCGATACGGCGATGCCCTTGCGAGCAAACGCCTTGGCGAGGGTCTGGCCGATCTGGCCGAATCCGATGATTGCGTAGTTCATATGTTTCTCCGATCTGGTGCTGGCGCTGGGCGTCAGACTTGCGCCATGCCTCCATCGACGGCGAGATCCACGCCGGTGATGTAAGAACTCTCATTGGAGGCGAGGAACGCAACCGCAGCCGCGATTTCCTCGGGGACGCCTCTACGGCCCATCGGGATCTGCGTGGTGAACTGTGCAACCGCTTGCTCGACCTGCTCAGCGGTAAGGCCCGTCGTCGTCGCCAAAGCCGGGGTGTCGATTGCTCCGGGGCTCACACAATTCACGCGGATGTGGCGGTCCTTCAACTCCAAAGTCCAACCGCGCGCGAGGTTGCGCACAGCCGCCTTGCTCGCGGCGTAGGCGGTAAACCCTGGGAGCCCGAGCACGTTCGAGACGGAGGAGGTCAGGATGATCGAACCCCCGTCTTTGAAGAGGGGAAGGGCCTTCTGCACCGTGAAGAACAGCCCCTTCACGTTCACGTCAAATGTCTGGTCAAAATGCGCCTCCGTAGCTACCGCGAGCGGTGCGATTGTCCCCGCGCCTGCGTTTGCGAAGAGAACGTCGATGTGACCGTGTTTTTCTTTCACGACGGCATAGAGCCGGTCCAGATCTTCCAAGCGCGACACGTCGCCCACGACCGTCGTCACGTTTCTCCCGATGGAGGCAGCAGCCTCCGCCAGTTCTTTCTCTCGTCGCCCAGTGATCACAACGTGCGCACCTTCTGCCACGAAGCGCTTGGCTGTGGCCAAGCCAATCCCGCTGCTCCCGCCGGTGATGACTGCGATCTTGCCTTCGAGTTTTTTCATGATCTTTTTCCTTTCGTACCTGAGTCAGGGATGGAACCGCGCCGGGTTCAGAGTTGTGCCAAGCCGCCGTCGACGGCGACCTCGCTGCCGGTCATGAAGCTGCTGTCCGACGACGCGAGAAAGGCAGCCACGGCGCCGATCTCCGCCGGATCGCCCATGCGCTGGAGTGGCGTCATCGCGCCGAAAGCCTTGACGCCCTCCTCACCCAGCGCTGCCTTCGCAAGATCGGTCGCCGTGGGGCCGGGCGACAACACGTTGACCCGGATGCCGGTGCCCTTCAAGTCCTCCGCCCAGGTCCGCGCAAGGTTGCGCACCGCCGCCTTGCTCGCGCTGTAGGCAGTGAATCCCGGGGCGCCCGTGGTGCCTGCGCTCGATCCGGTGAGGATGATCGAGCCACCTTTGCCCATCAACGGCAGCGCTTGCTGGACCGTGAAGATCGCGCCCTTCACATTGGTGTCGAAGGCTTCGTCGATGTGCTCGGCGGTGATCTTGCCGAGCGCCAACGGGCCGCCCGCGCCGGCATTGGCAAAGACGATGTCGAGGGTGCCGCGCTCGGCCTTCACCGCGGCATAGAGCCGGTCGAGGTCGGCTGGATTGGAGACGGAGCCCTTCACCGTGCGGGCATTGGGTCCCAGTTCGGCTACGGCGGCGTCGAGTGCTTCCTGCCGGCGGCCGAAGATGAAGACGAAAGCGCCCTCCTCGACGAAGCGCTTGGCGGCTGCAAGGCCGATGCCGGTTGCGCCACCGGTGATCACGGCGGTCTTTCCATTCAGTCTGGTCATGTCATGTTCCTTGGTTGGAGTTGAAGCGTCGTTGTTCGCATTTGGGGAACGGCGCGGTATCATGTGGATCAGTGGTCCAAATCAAGAGCAACAACATCCAAACCACTGATCCGAATATACGGATCACTGATCCACTTGTCAAGGTCTTCCATGCGAGCCGACGCCAAAAAGAACTACAGCCATCTACTTGCAGTCGCGCGTGACGTCGTCACTGAGCACGGCGCCGATGCGTCGATGCGGGATATCGCCCGCCGGGCCGAGGTCGGGTTGGCCACACTGCTTCGGCACTTCCCGACGCGAGAAGCCTTGTTCGACGCGTTGCTGCGCAAGAATGCGGACGCACTGACCCAGCAGGCGACCGAACTCGAAACGTCGAGCCCACCTGACGAGGCGCTCGTGTCATGGTTTCGCGAAGCGGTGGGATTCACGCAGACCTATAGCGGCGTTTGCGACTTGATGGCGAGCGCCCACGCGGACCCGGACTCCGCGCTTCACGCTTCCAGCACAGCGCTGCACTCTGCGGGCGCGCGACTGCTGCGCCGAGCTCAGGCCGAGGGAACGGCGCGCGCCGATATGGATGGGGAGGACCTGTTCGCCCTCATGTCGGCACTCAGCTGGCTCGCCGGCCAACCCTCATTTGCCCCACGGGCCGATCACCTCTTTCACATCGTCGCAAGCGCCATACTGACAAATCGATCGAGCATCGATGTCGAGAAGCAACGCTGAATCAGCTCGGTGATCGGGTTGTTGATTTCCATGGGAACGTGACCCCGCATTCCGCTGACGCTTGATCCACCGATAAGTCAGCGCGCACGCCTGTGGTCCTGTTCACCGACATGCAGAGAGCAGGTCAGCGCGCGATGAAAAAGTGGGTTAAATGAGCGTGAAAAACCAGATGCCGACGCGTGCACGCCAGTCGCTCCCACGAACCAAGTATTGCGCCAGCCGCGGACCAAGCGCCAAATCGCCGCCCTGTCAATGCTCAAGGGACGCAATGAGAAAGCCTGTCTGCCATAGACCTACGACAACTTTGAAGATGCCAAGCGACGCGGAACCTGCATTTGAACTGCGCGCACTGCGCGCTGCGGGCATCCCGGTCGATGAAACCGGCCGGCCAGCGTCGGGATTCCTGCACATGCGGATGACGCAGGACTACCGGCACCACATCTTCAGGTGGTTCGCAAACGGCAGCCCGGGCGGCGACTTCAACCCATCGAAAGGAGCGCCGCCATGAAGCTGATGAACGTCGAGCTGACGCACGAGGACGGCAAGGACTTCGCCGCGTGGACAAATACTGGGGAGGTCCCGGCCACGGAGGCGGTAGAGCGGCTCATTCGCGTCTTGGCCGAGACGCGCAAGACGATGGAGCCGGCTTTTCCTGAGACCTTGCCCCTGCTCATCAAGAACCCGCCGCAGGTCGACGGCGCTGCCTGGCAATGGTCGATCGAAGCCGATGGCAGCTTGGTGCTGAATCTTCGCCACCCAGGTCTCGGCTGGCTCGGTTTCCGAATGCGGGACGTGGATCTCTTTCACGAAAACCTGGCGAACGTGCTCGACCAGCGCAACGCGCTGCAGGGGGAACTGAGACCGCCGGCAGCATGAATTGGTGCGCGTCGCGGGATCCGGCGGTAGCATGCGCCGATGTGGAAGCCCGGCAAGCCCATCGTGATCGGCGACAGCACGCTTTCTCCACGGGAGGCGTGGTGGCACGAGTTTGCGGATGAATTCCACGAGCTGTGCGGCGGCGAGGTCGACCGCGAATGGCTCGTTGGCCTGGCGGCCACGCTCTACCCCCTCAACGCCGACCGTGCGCCGAGGGAGGCGGCCGAGGTAGCGTTCATGACGCTCGGCTACGAACTGCCCGGGCACGAACTCGAAGAACCGTTCACGCCTCCACCGCCACGGCGGCCACCAGGCATGCATTGAAGGATCAGAAGAGCTGCATCTGAGGCCGCTCGATGGGCTCAGGCGTCATGCACAGCAGGTCAGCTGGGTACTGAGCAACGAATTCGAGCGAGCGCTCCACCGGCGCGTCGAGCCAAGCCTCGTACAGGCCGGCCGGCAAGATCACCACCATGCGCTTGTCCTGCTTGTCCGGCGGCCGCTTGGGGTCGGGCCGGTGCATCAGCTTGAACATTGGGTGATCGTCCGCGTTGAGCGTGAGCATCGCGAAACTCAGCTCGATCTGCGACGTGGCCGGGTTCGTCCATGGCGCCCAGATGCCGGCCACGCCGAGCATGTCGTCATTCGCTGCGGTGAACCGAGTGGGGACGTGCTCGTTCGTGCGCCAGTCAGGCTCGTAGATCGCCTCACAGGGCACGATGCAGTGCCTGGCCTTCTCCCAGGACGGCTTGAAGGTTCGGAGCTGGGCAACGGTCTCTGTGCGCGCGTTGTAGGTGCGGTATTGCGCGCCGTACCTCAGATCCCTGGCGAAGGGCGGCAGCAAGCCGAAGTGGGCGTCGACCACCTCGAAGTCCGGCAACGCCTCGTCGTCTGCGTTCCGTTCCGGCGGGCGGCGAATGATCGGCGCCATGTACGTGGGGTGGATATGCATGCCCCCTGGCGGGGGTTCCCAGTTGGGCGGCAGCGTGATCCCGAAACGCTTTTCGATTTGCCGCCTGCGCTTTTCGGCTTGGTAGTGGCTGCACATCAGCTCACCCCCTCAGGCCATCGCGCCAGTTGACCATCCGCCGCAACTCGGCAAAGCCCGCTTCGAGCGCCTCCATGTACGTGCCGAAGGGCTCCTGGCACACCCTCAGTTCGTCGTACAACCGCGCGTCGCCATCGGCCTCGATCAGCACCCAACAAAAGTGCCCCGGGTCCGGTTCGTCCACCGTGAGAGCGATCTGACGAAGGTGGGTCATGGGCACATTCTGAGGGCCCGCGGCGCGCCGCCGTACTCCACAGTTACCCGACCTCGTTGATCGGCTTGAGCCAGTCGACGGCCGCCTCGTCGGGCGGCATCGCTCGCAGCCGCGCGTCGCGCCACAAGTCGCGCGCGACATCCTCCAAATCGAGGGGGTCGACGGTGTGCCACTGCTTCTGCAACCGGTGCGCGCAGGCGGCAATCCAGAGGTTCGCCGGCATTTCTTCCATGCCTGCAGTCTAATCCAATAACTGTATATTTACCCAGTACTTCGGATGGGGCGGCTCTCCTCAATGGGAGGCTTCAAGCCGGCTGCGGCTGGCGCCTGCAGGACGATCACTCGCGTTAAACGCGCTGGCTGCAAGACGGCGCAGGCGCGGTGTACTGCCCGTCGTCCGGGAATGGGTCGCCTTACGCGGTGGGAGCTGTTCTTTGACATTAAAGTCCGAGACAGGCTCGCTCGCGAGAGTGCGGCCATCGGACTGAGCCAACGCTGTGAAGTCTGGGACACGGCCTAGAAAGCAGCGCGTGTGGGCGATGCCACGGCATTTAAGTCCGAGACTCACCAGCCGACCAGAGAGCAACATGGCATGCTGGCAGACGGCTGACGGCCGAGGCTGTGTGGAAACTCCAGCGGTGCATCCAGTATGCCGAAGCATCGCGTTTACAGAGCTCTGACGACGTC
>NZ_CEEDFC010000049.1:0-8068 GCF_979254005.1 Variovorax sp. AC103
GGGGTGGGGCGGGAGGGTGTGCGCCATCGGGGACTCGCATCGCGAAAAAAAGAACGGCGGAGTTTGCAAGGCCCGACGTGCCTGAAAAGCAAACAATGGTTAAGTCGCGCGCAGCGCCAGAAGAATCCCGCGCGAACTGCGAACAAGTTCGCACGCCTCGCGGTCAGGCTTTGTCCGGCACGGGCGCGCGCCGCTTTCCGGCGCGCCGCCCCAGCGCCTGGCGTCACGATGGCAGCCTTGCCAAAGCAATCTTCCCTTCCCCCCAAGCGCCGCGCGGCGCGCCCCATCGGCGACTACGCGCTCATCGGCTCGACCCACAGCGCAGCGCTGGTGCACCGCGGCGGCGACATCGAATGGCTCTGCCTGCCGCGCTTCGATTCGGCCGCCATGTTCGCCAGCCTGCTGGGCGACGAGCGCAACGGCCACTGGACGATGCGCGCCAAGGACCCCAAGGCGCGCGTCACGCGGCGCTACTTGCCCGGCACCGTGGTGCTCGAGACCACCATCGAGACGGCGAAGGGCGCCGCCACCGTCACCGACTTCATGCCGCGGCCCGCAGCCGACGGCACGCAGGAGGTGGTACGCATCGTGTTGGGCGTGCGCGGCACCGTGGCCATGCACACGGAGTTCCGCATCCGCTTCAACTACGGCCAGTGGATTCCCTGGATGGACCGGCACGACGGCGCGGTGTTCGCCATGGCGGGCCCCGACGCCGTGCGCATCACCTCCGGCGTGCCGCTGACCAACGAGAACTTCGCGAGCTTTGCCGACTTCAGCGTGTCCGCCGGCCAGTCGATCGCTTTTTGCCTCGACTGGTTTCCCTCGCACCTGAAGCCTCCGGTGACGCGCGACGCCAGCGCCCTGCTGGCGCGCACCGTCGCCGAGTGGAGCGCATGGACCGAACGCTGCGGCTACCGGGGCGAGTTTCAGGAGCCGGTGATGCGCTCGCTGCTCACGCTCAAGGCGCTGACCTACGAGCCGACCGGCGGCATCGTCGCCGCGCCGACCACCTCGCTGCCCGAGCAGCCGGGCGGCGAGCGCAACTGGGACTACCGCTTCTGCTGGCTGCGCGACGCCGCGCTCACGCTCTACGCGCTGATCGGCTCCGGGTACGTGGAAGAGGCCAGCGCCTGGCGCTGGTGGCTGATGCGCGCGGTGGGCGGCTCACCCGAAGAGCTGCAGGTGATGTACGGCCTGCACGGCGAACGCTCCCTGACGGAGCTCGAGCTCGGATGGCTGTCGGGCTATGAAGGCAGCCGGCCGGTGCGCATCGGCAACGGCGCGCACGGGCAGCTGCAGCTCGACGTGTTCGGCTCGGTCATCGCGGCCTTTCATGCGGCGCGCAAGGCCGGGCTTTCGGACATGGACAAGGTGTGGCCCCTGGAGCGCGCCATTGCCAAGCAGTTGATGGTGCTGTGGAAGCAGCCCGACTGCAGTCTGTGGGAGGTGCGCGGCGAACCGCGCCACTTCGTGCATTCCAAGATCATGTGCTGGCTGGCCTTCGACCGCATGATCGCGAGCGCGACCGAGTTCGGCCTGGAAGGCCCCGTGGAGACATGGCGCGCGGTGCGCGACGAAATCCATGCCGAGGTGTGCGCGCGCGGCTACGACGCCGTGAGCAATTCCTTCGTGCAGTACTACGGCGCCGACACGGTCGACGCGGCGTTGCTGTGGATGCCGCTGATCGGCTTCTTGCCGATCCACGACGCGCGCGTGCAGGGCACCATTGCGCGCGTCGAGAAAGAGCTTGTCTTCAACGGGCTGGTGTACCGCTACCGCACCGAGGAGGGCGTGGACGGGCTCGCAGGCGGGGAGGGCGCGTTCCTGGCGTGCAGCTTCTGGCTGTCGAACGTGTACGTGGCCATGGGCAAGGTGCGCAAGGCGCGCGCGCTGTTCAAGCGGTTGCTGGCGCTGGGCAACGACCTGGGGCTGTTCGCCGAGGAATACGACCCGGTGGCGAAGCGCCAGCTGGGCAACTTTCCGCAGGCCTTCTCGCACATCGGGCTGGTCAACAGCGCACATGCGCTGGTGGCGGCGCAGGGCGGCGTGTGGGAGCTGGCGGACCTGGACGGCAAGGCGGGCCCCAGGTCTTCGCAACCGGGGGCTAAGCCGAAGACGACGGCGCCGAAGACGACGCTGAAGAAGGCGACGCCGAAGCCGCGAGCGCGAACTCCTCGGCGCTGAACACCGTGTGGAAGACGCTGCCGTCGAACATCTCGAAAAGCTTCTTGGAGACTTCGCGGCTTTCGTGGCGCACGGGGGAGTCGAGCGCGGTGGCAATGTCTTCGCGGCTCGCATAGCGGATGGACAGCACCATCGCCAGCGTGGGATCGCTCACATCGCTTTCGAGCTGGCGCAGCACGCGCACTTCGAGCGCGCCGGGAAAGCGGGTCCACAGGGGCACCAGCTTCTGGTGCACGTGCTGGTCGAAGGCCTCTTCCATGCCGGGCTTGACCTGGCCCTTGAAGAACGCGCAGCGGATGAACATGGGTGTCTCTTTTCTGTGGTGAAAACAGGGGGGGCGCCGCGCCTCAGCCGCGGTCGTAGCCGCTGAACTGCCGCATCATCGCGGCCGTGTCTTGCGCGCCGAGGCCGGCTGCGACAAAGCTGCGGTGCAGTTCCGCGACGGCGCCCGCGAGCGGCAGCGGCAGGCGCTCGCCCTGCGAGAAGGCCTGCACCGCCTCGAGGTCCTTGAGCATGTTGTCGATGCGGCCGGTGGGCGTGAAGTCGCGCGCGGCCATCTTGGGGCCGAACTCGCGCAGGATCTGGCTGTCTGCGCGACCGCCTGCCAAGGCTGCGGGCAGCTTCGACGCATCGACACCGCCGGCCTCCGCGAGCCGCACCGCCTCGGCCACCGCCTGGAAGCCGATGGCGCACAGCAGCTGGTTGACCAGCTTGGTGGTCTGGCCCGCGCCGCTGTCGCCCATGCGGGTGTAGTTGGCGCACAGGCTGTCCATGACGGCGCGTGCGCGGCGCACATCATGGTCGCTGCCGCCGGCCATCACGGTGAGCTGACCGAGCAGCGCCTTGGGCGCGCCCCCCGACAGCGGCGCGTCGACGAAGCCCATGCCCGTGCGCTCGCGCAGCGCTTCGGCCAGCCGGCGCGTGGAGGGCGGGTCGATCGACGACATGTCGATCAGCAGGCGCTGCGCATCGGCCGGCGCCGAGGCAATGCCGGCCTCGCCGAAGATCGCGCGCTCCACCGTGGCGGCCGCGTTGAGGCTGGTGATGACGAAGTCGGTGGCTGCCGCGGCCGCCTGCGCGCTGCCGGCGGCCTTGGCGCCGTGCGCTTCGAGCGCGGCCACCTTCGCGGTGTCGGGGTCGAACACACGGACGTCGTGGCCGCAGTCGAGCAGCCGGCGCGCAATGGCCGAGCCCATGATGCCGACGCCGATCACGGCCACGCGCTGGCGGGGGGCGGTCATGCGGAAACTTTCATCAGGGGGGCGCTGGCCCTGCGTTGAAGGAGCCGGGCGCCCACGTCCGCGACGATCAGCGGGACCGGCGTGTCGATGGCGGTACGCAGGACGTCGGTCTCGCCCGCGTCGGGCGGCTCCAGCGTCTGCAGCTGGCTCTCGAGCAACGCGGGCGGCATGTAGTGGCCGGTGCGCTGCGCCATGCGCTGGCGAATGAGTGCGCTCGGCCCGTCGAGGAACACGAACTGCAGTTCGGGCGACGCGGCGCGCAGCCGGTCGCGGTAGGCGCGGCGCAGGGCCGAGCAGGCCACCACCACGCCATGCGGCGCGGCGGTGCGGTCGGCCAGGCACGCGCCGATGCGGTCGAGCCAGGGCCAGCGGTCCGCGTCGGCCAGCGGCAGGCCGGCGCGCATGCGCGCCACGGCCTCGGGCACATGCAGGTCGTCGCCGTCGACCCAGGGCACGCCGAGCATCTGCGCCAGCGCGGCGGCCACGCTGCTCTTGCCGGTGCCCGACACGCCCATGACCACCACGCTCAGGCGTCGTTGCGGCAGGGAGGCTGCAGCGCGCACGGTGTCAGAGGCTCGCGGTGATGCCGCCGTCCACGTACAGGATGTGGCCGTTGACGAAGCTGGACGCATCCGAGGCCAGGAAGATGGCCGCGCCGCCGAGCTCTTCCACGTCGCCCCAGCGCCCGGCGGGCGTGCGGCCCGACAGCCAGCCCGTGAAGGCCTCGTCGGCCACCAGCGCCTGCGTGAGTTCGGTCTTGAAGTAGCCCGGCCCCAGGCCGTTCACCTGGATGCCGTACTTGCCCAGGTCGATCGCCATGCCCTTGGTGAGCATCTTCACCGCGCCCTTGGTGGCGGCGTAGGGCGCAATGCCCGGTCGGCCCAGCTCGCTCTGCACCGAGCACACGTTGATGATCTTGCCGCGCTGGCGCCCGATCATGCGTTGCGCCACGAAGCGACCCACCAGGAACACGCTGTCGATGTTGGTGGTGGTGATCTTGTGCCAGGCGTCGATCGGGAATTCGGCGAACGGCCCGCGATGCTGCATGCCGGCGTTGTTCACGAGGATGTCGATGGCGCCGATGCCGGCCTCGATGGCGGCCACGCCGGCTTCCACCGCGGCGGCGTCGGTCACGTCGAAGGCCACGGCCTCGGCCGCGATGCCCTTGGCGCGCAGGGCGTCGCGGGCAGCGGCCAGCGATGCGGCGTCGCGTGCGTTGAGCACCACGCGTGCGCCGGCGTTGCCGAGCGCCTCGGCCAGCGCAAAGCCGATGCCCTTGCTGGAGCCGGTGATGAGGGCGGTGCGCCCGGAAAGATCGAACAGTTTCAAGAAAAGCTCCTGGGGCGATGACAGCGTGATGGCGGGTAAGTTACCGGTATCCTGGAGGGCCGTCAACCGGTGAAACCTGTGTTGCCAGTTCCATTGGCAACGGGTTAAAGTTACCGGTATCTTATTCGGTTCTTTCTTACCGTCATCCGCAGGAGACATCCGCTTGACCGCTACCGCCACCTCCCCGCACGTGCTGATGCCCGGCACCTACCCGGAATGGGACATGACGCCCATGCAGTCGGCCTACACGCTGCACCGCCTCTGGGAGGCGCCTGACCGGGCGGCCTTCATCGCCGAGCACGGCGCGAACATCCGCGCCGTCGCCACGCGCGGCGAGCTGGGCGCCAATGCCGAGCTCATCGCGGCGCTGCCGAAGCTGGAGCTGATCGCCTGCTACGGCGTGGGCACCGACGGCATCGACCTGGCCGCCTGCCGCGCGCGCGGCATCCGCGTGAGCAACACGCCCGACGTGCTCAACGGCGACGTGGCCGACCTGGCCGTGGGCCTCACGCTGGCGCTGCAGCGTCGCATTCCGGCGGGCGATGCCTTCGTGCGCAGCGGCGCCTGGGCCGACGGCGGCATGCCGCTGGCCACGCGCGTGTTCGGCCAGCGCGTCGGCATCGCCGGCTTCGGGCGCATCGGCGGCACCATCGCGCGCAGGCTCTCGGGCTTCGACGTGGAGCTGGGCTATTTCAGCCGCACGGCCAAGGCCGACAGTCCGCACCGCCACTTCGCCAGCCTGGAGGCCATGGCCGACTGGTGCGACGTGCTCATCGTCATCCTGCCCGGCGGCGAGGCCACGCGCGGCATCGTCAGCGCGCAGGTGCTGAAGGCGCTGGGCCCCAAGGGCTGGCTGGTGAACGTGTCGCGCGGCACCACCGTCGACGAAGGCGCGCTGCTGCAGGCGCTCGAGCAGAAAAGCATCGCCGGCGCGGCGCTCGACGTGTTCCTGAACGAGCCGCGCATCGACCCGCGCTTTGCCGCGCTCGACAACGTGGTGCTCACGCCGCACCACGGCAGCGGCACCGAGCAGACGCGCCGCGCCATGGGCGAGCTGGTGCGCCGCAACCTCGAGGCCCACTTCGCGGGCCGGCCCCTGATCACCCCCGTCGCCTGACCTGAACAGAACTGAACTGAACTGAAGAAGGAAACATCATGCGTTTGCGTTGCATGTGCCTCGTGATCCACGCGCCCGACGACCTGCGCCTGGACGAACAGGACGCCGGAGAAATCGGTCCCGGCCAGGTGCTGGTGAAGGTCGGCATGGGCGGCATCTGCGGCTCCGACCTGCACTACTTTCACAACGGCGGCTTCGGCACCGTGCGCATCAAGGAGCCGATGGTGCTGGGCCACGAGGTGGCCGGCACGGTGGTGGCGGCGGCCCCGGGCGTGCAGAACGTCCGCATCGGCGACAAGGTGGCGATCAACCCCAGCCGCCCGTGCGGCGTCTGCAAGTTCTGCCTGGAGGACCTGCCCAACCAGTGCCTGGACATGCGCTTCTACGGCAGCGCGATGCGCACGCCGCACGTGCAGGGGGCGTTCCGCAACATGCTGCTGTGCGAGGCCACGCAGTGCGTGAAGGTGGCCGACCACGTGCCGCTGCGCCTGGCCGCGCTGGCCGAGCCGTTCTCGGTCGGCCTGCACGGCGTGTCGCGTGCCGGGCCGCTGCTGGGCAAGCGCGTGCTGGTGTCGGGCTGCGGTCCCATCGGCGTGCTGGCCATCGCGGCGGCGCGTGCGCACGGCGCCGCCGAGATCACCGCCACCGACGTGGTCGACGAGCCGCTGGCCATTGCGCGCGCCATGGGCGCCGACCAGGTCATCAACGTCGCGAAGGACAAGGAGTGGGTGTCGCGCTACTCGCCCGACAAGGGCACCTTCGACGTGATGCTCGAATGCTCGGGCAACGAGCGCGCGCTGCGCGACGGGATGGAGGTGATGCGCCCGCGTGGCGTGGTCGTGCAGCTGGGCCTGGGCGGCGACGTGAGCATTCCGCAGAACATGGTGGTGGCCAAGGAGCTCAGCATCTGCGGCTCGTTCCGCTTCCATGCCGAGTTCGCGCTGGCGGTGCGGCTCATCAACGAAGGCCGGGTAGATCTGTCGCCGGTGGTGACGCACACCTTCCCGATGCTGCAGGCGCGTGCGGCTTTCGAGCTGGCGAGCGACCGGCAGAAAGCGATGAAGGTGCTGATCGATTTTGCGGATGTGGGCGCGAACGCGGGCGCCGACACGGCCGCGCACACCGCGCCGGCCTGACGCCGCTCAGGAGCTTTCGCGCTGCTCGATGTGAAACGGGATCAACACCGTTTCCGCCGGCGGCCGATGTCCTTCGCGGGTGCCGTCCAGCACGCGCAGCAACAGTTCCCCCGCCGCCTTGCCGATGCCCACGCAATCCACCGCCACGGTGGTGATGCGCGGGTGGCAGGCACGCGCCACCTCGAAGTCGCCGAAGCCCGCGATCGCGATGCGGCCCGGCACGCTCCAGCCGCGGCGCTGGCATTCCATGAGCGCGCCGAAGGCCGAGAGGTCGGACACGCAGAGAACGGCGTCGACGTCGGGCCACTGCCGGATCAGCTGCGCCACCGCCTCGCCGCCCTGCGCCATCGAGATCGGCGGCTGGCCGAAGCTGATGACGCGGCCGTCGGGCAAGCCCAGTTCACGAATGGCCTGCGCATAGCCGCGCTGGCGGTCCGCGCCGCGCGTGTCGCGGTTCGATGTGCCGCCGATGTAGGCGATGCGCCGGTAGCCCTTGCCGTGCAGGTGCCGCACCATCGCCGCGGCCGCCTCGGCATTCGAGAAGCCGACCGTGTGCCCCACGGGCGTGGCGGGCAGGTCCCAGGTCTCGACCACGGGCACGCCCGCGGCCTGCAGCATGGCGCGCGCGGCGGGCGTGTGCGCGCCGCCGGTGAGGATCACGCCTTCGGGCCGGCGCGCGAGCATGGCGCGCAGCAGGCGCTCTTCGGTCTCCACGCGGTAGTCGGTGTAGCCCAGCAGCACCTGCAGGCCGCGTGCTTCCACCGCTGCGGTGATGCCCTGCGCGGTCTCGGAAAAGTTCGAGTTGTTGAGCGAGGGAATCAGCACCGCGATGAAGCCCGAACGCTTGCTGGAGAAGGTGCGCGCCGTCTGGTCGATGACGTAGCCCATCTCCTCGCAGGCCTGCAGGATGCGCTGGCGCAGCGCCTCGGAGGTTACGCGGTCGCTGCTCTCGCCGCGGTTGAGCGCGCGCGACACCGTCATCTTCGACACGCCGACGCGCGCGGCCACGTCGGCCATCGTCGCGGGGCGGGTGAGGGGCTGTCTCTTATACACATCTGACG
>NZ_CEEDFC010000050.1:0-7975 GCF_979254005.1 Variovorax sp. AC103
CTCCGCTCCCGCCCCCGCCACATCCCGCCAGCACCGTGATGACGACGATGAACATCGTCCCGAGCCATTTGCGCATCTGCTTCTCCTCGAACTAAGGGTTTGGTTTTCAGTTGTCCCACGCTTGGGAAAACCAAAATACAAACGTTTGCGCAAAGCTTTGCGCAAACGTTTGCCAAACTCTACGGCGCTTGCCACGCGCGTGGCAAGCGCCGTTGCCTAGGGGTTTTCCGCGAGAAAGAAGCGCGGCTCAGCCCGGGTCGGGCACAGGCTCGACCAGGCGGTTCTCGCGCAGCGGCGAGCGGTCGCGCAGGTAGGGCTGCTCCGGCGCCGGCGCGGCCTGCAGCTTGTCGAGGCCCGCGCTGGCTGCAGCCTTGGCCGAGCCGGCTGCCGGGCATGCGCCGTTGCTGCGCAGGGCCAGCGCCGCGGCCAGGCGCGCTTCGGCGCTGTCGCCGAGCGGATGAGTGAAGTCGTCGGCCACGGTGCAGTCGGGTGCGAAGCCGTCGCTGTAGTCGCCCTCGCCCTTCTGGTTCGCGCCCTTGAACTGGATGGCGAAGTAGCTGGTGCCGCAGTTGTCCTGGGGAATGAAGCCGTAGGGCTTGCCGCAGGTGGTGCCGCCCACCAGCTTGACCGTGACGCCCACGCCGCGCAGGCTGTTGATGACCGACTCGCTGGCCGAGCAGGTGTCGGGACCGGTGAGCACCGTGACGCGCGACAGGCCGAGCGTGGGCAGCGCCTGGCCGCTGCGGCTGGTGCCCACGAAAGGCGTCAGGGTCTGCGCGAGGGTCTGCCGGAACGGGTTCTTGTCGTTGTAGACCAGCTGTTCGAAGGTCTTGCCCGCAGTCACCGCTGGCGAAGAGATCATGTAGGCCAGCCGGCTGGCAATGAGGAGCTGCCCGCCACCGTTGTAGCGCATGTCGAGCACCAGGTCGCTGATGCCGGCGCCCTGCTTGAAGGTGTTCACCGCATCGATGAGCTGCGCCTCCGAGGTGGTGATGTGGTCGTTGAACAGCAGGTAGCCCACGCGGCCGCTGCCGGTGTCGATGACCTGCACGTTCTGCACCGGCGTGCGGGTGACGCTCTCCGCCTTGAGCGTCACCGCGGCCTGCGGCGTGCCGCCCACCTCGAAGGTGAAGCTGTGCGATTCGCCCACGGCCTGCGGCGCAAGGGCGCGGTTGATCGCGTTGACGTTGGCGGTGCCGGTGCCACTGACGACGTTGACGCCGTCGATCTCCAGGATCTTCGCGCCGCGCCGCAAGCCCAGCCGGTCGGCCGGCGAGCTCGGCTCGACGAAGGCAATGCGGATGTCGCGCGGCGGCGAGCTGCGCACCGACGCGGTCTCCATGCCGTAGCCGGCCGACACGCCGCCTTGCGAGAGCTGGCGGTACACCTCGGTGTCGTAGGTGAAGTGGAAGCGGTCCTTGGCGCGACCGGAAGCCGTGGTGGCCGGCGTCTTGAGCACGTTGAACCAGGCGACCGGCGTGGCGTAGTCGCTGGCCTTGAGGGTCATGGGCACTTCGGCATACCAGAGGTAGGTTTCGTCGATCCAGCCGCGAACCCAGCTCTTTTCGGTGTCGAGCGAGCCAGCGCGGTCGGGGTAGGCCGAACCGGTGGCGGGGTTGGTGCCGTTGCGCGGCACGGCGCATTGGCCGGCAACCGTGGCCGAGGCCACGATGCCGCCGTCGCCGTCGCCGCCACTGACAGGCGGCGTCGTGGCGCCGGGCAGCAGGCCGATCGGCAAGCCCGCGCCGCCGCCCCCTCCGCCACCACCGCCCCCGCACCCTGCCAGCAGGCAGCCCGCAGCAAGCGCGGCACGTGCAGCCCAGGCGCCAGGACGCGGCAGCCGCCGCAAATCGATCGCTCGAAAGCCCATGTGCTCCTCCTCGTGCCCGCGGTGGCGGACGGATGTTTCGCAGCCGGCGACCGCTTCGGCCGT
This sequence comes from Variovorax sp. AC103, assembly GCF_979254005.1. Classification (NCBI taxonomy): domain Bacteria; kingdom Pseudomonadati; phylum Pseudomonadota; class Betaproteobacteria; order Burkholderiales; family Comamonadaceae; genus Variovorax; species Variovorax sp. AC103. Next base: position 1,934 of record NZ_CEEDFC010000050.1, read on the forward strand.
GCTGCGCTTGCCGGGCACCCCACCCGGTCCTGTTCTTCGCTGTTTCTTCTTTACTGCACGAAGCCCATGCCGCGCGACTCACGCACTTCGGGCTTGATGCGGTGCTCGGCCTCGAGCTGGTCGAGAAACTCGTCGGCCGAAAACTCGGTGGCCAGGATATCGGTCTGCCGTTTCACGGCGGCGAAATCGCCCGGGCACAGCTGGGTCAGTCGCGCGAGCCGGGCGCCCAGCGCGACAGTCAAGCGCCCCGCGTCGCCCGCGAGCGCCTCGGTGACGAACATGCGCTCACGCTGGACCGCGGTGAGCGGCATGAACTTGATCTTGAAGGTGAAGCGGCGCAGCGCCGCCTGGTCGAGCCGGTCGAGCAGGTTGGTGGTGCACACGAAGATGCCGTTGAAGCGCTCCATGCCCTGCAGCATCTCGTTGACCTCGGTGACCTCGTAGGTGCGCTGCGCGCTGCGGCGGTCCTGCAGGAAGCTGTCGGCCTCGTCGAGCAGCAGCACGGCCTTCTCGTTCTCGGCCTCGCGGAACATGGCGGCCATGTTCTGCTCGGTCTCGCCGACGTACTTGCTCATGAGGTCGCTGGCCTGCTTGATGATGAGCGGGCGGCCGATGGCCTTGGCGATGTGCTCGGCCAGCGCGGTCTTGCCGGTGCCGGGCGCGCCGTAGAAGCACAGCGTGCCGTGGCCGCGCGCCTTCAGCGCCTCGACGACGCGCGGGATCTCGAAGCGGGTCTCGACATTGAGCATGTCGAGGTCGTAGGTGGTGACGCTGCGGCGTTCGCCGCGCCCCGCATCGAGCGTGCCCAGCGCCAGATCGGCGTTGCGCAGCTGGCGCTCGATGAGCGCCTCCACCGAGGCGTCGTCGGTTCGCGCAAGTCCGGCGAAGCGCACCGCCGTGCGGATCTGCGCCGGCGTGAGGCCCTTGCGCTCGGCCAGCTTGGCGGTGAAGGCTTCGGACACCACCACCCCTTCGAGCGTCTTCTTCACGAGTTGCTCGCGCGCGCCGGGGGGCGGCGACTTCAGCTCGAGGTGGTACGCAAAGCGGCGGCGGAAGGCCGGGTCGATCTGCTCGATGCGGTTGGTGACCCACAGCGTGGGCACGGGGTTGGCTTCGAGGATCTGGTTGACCCAGGCCTTGCCGCTGACGCTGCCGCTGGTGGGCGCGGGAACCTGCTCGGCGCGCGCCATGAACTGCGCGGCCTCGGTGCTGATGGGCGGGAAGACGTCCTCGACCTCGTCGAACAGCAGTGCGGCGTGCGCGCTGCCCTTGAGGAACACCTGTGCGATCTGCAGCGAGCGGTACCGGTCGCGCCCGCTCAGCGAGTTGCCGTCGCGGTCGGCGTACTCGACCTCGAAAAGCTCGAGGCCGGCTGCCTGTGCCACGACCTTCGCAAGCTCTGTCTTGCCAGTGCCGGGCGGCCCGTAGAGCAGCACGTTGACGCCGGGCTCCTTGCGCGCGACTGCTGCTTGCAGCAGCGTGACGAGCATCTGCGCGTCTTCCTGCACGAAGGAGAAGTCGTGTGGGGTGAGCGCGCTCTTGGCCGAGGGCCGCGTGAACACGGCCATCAGTTCGTTCTGGTCACGGTACTCGCGCATGAGCACCGGCGGCAGCTTCTCGCTGACCTTCATGAGGTCGGCCAGGTCGGTGATGTTGTGCTCGGAGATCAGGTTCTCGACGAGCCCGATGCGCTCCAGCCGAGAGCCCGCGCGCAAGGCCTCGCCCACTTCGCTGGCGTTCACGCCCGCAATGTCCGCGATGGCCGCGTAGGCCTCGGGCGCGTTGTTGACCTTGAACTCGACCAGGAGCGAACGCAGGTCGCGTTGGTAGCGCGCGAGCGTGCCGTACAGCAGCAGCGCGCGCTCGGCCTTGTTGAGTTGCAACAGGCCCGCGAGCGCGTCGATGTTCTTCTCGACCAGTGTCGACTGCTTGCGCAGTGCGTGCGTGAGCCAGTCGCGCGTGGCGGTGAGCACGGAGAGCAGGTCTTTCGGCTGGTCCTTCGCGTATTCGTCGAGGTAGAAGAACAGCGTGCCTTCTTCGTACGGGCCGCGCCACACGCCGTGGCGCTCCAGCAGCGTGCGGCCGTCGAGGTTCTCGACGTCCTTCCACGCCTCGTTGCCCGCGCAGCGCCGCCCGAGGAATTCGCGCAACCGCTGCAGCACCGGCGCGGGCCATACGAGGTGGCGGCCCGTGAGCGACAACAGGCCGTTGATGTCGCGCCGCACATTGAAGCGCGGCCCCTGCTTGGCCGCGAGCGTGAGCACGAAGTGCGAGCACATGAGCTCCAGCACCGGTGCTTCCTTGAGGCCGGGCGACGGCAATGCCTGCCCGCGTACCGCAGCAGCCACCACATCGACACCCGCACGCTTGGCCATCAGGCAACCTCCAACGAGGAAAATCTCGGAGAGACCATAACGCAGACTTTTGGCTTCGGGAAGACTCGCAAACGGTAAAAACCCTGATGGTGCGATTCCAGCCACAATGCGCGCCATGGTCGGAATCGAAGAAATACAGCGCGCCGCAGCGCGCCTGCAAGGTCAGGTGCTCAACACGCCCTGTGTGGAATCTCGCACGCTGTCGGAGATCGTCGGCGCCCAGGTGTTCCTGAAATTCGAGAACCTGCAGTTCACATCCTCGTTCAAGGAACGGGGTGCATGCAACAAGCTGGTCGATCTTGCGCAGAACGGTACACGCGGAGTGATCGCCATGTCTGCCGGCAACCATGCGCAGGGTGTGGCTTATCACGCGCAGCGGCTCGGATTGCGCGCGCTGATCGTGATGCCGCGCTTCACGCCCGGCGTGAAGATCGAACGCACGCGGGGCTTCGGCGCCGAGGTGGTGCTGCATGGCGACTCGCTCGACGCGGCACGTGCCCATGCACTGGAGCTTGCGCAGCGCGAGGGGCTGACCTTCGTGCATCCCTACGACGACGAGGCCATCATCGCGGGCCAGGGCACGGTGGCGCTCGAGATGCTCGACGCTGTGCCCGACCTCGACACGCTGGTGGTCGCTGTCGGCGGCGGGGGGCTTATCGCGGGCATGGCGGTGGCGGCACGGGCGCGCCGGCCGGACATCGAGATCGTCGGCGTGCAGACCACGCGCTTTCCGGCGATGGTCAATGCCGTCAAGGGCACGCACCATGTACAGGGCAAGAGCACGATCGCCGAAGGCATCGCCGTCGGCACGCCGGGTGTGCTCACGCACGAAATCATCGCTCGCATGGTCGACGACCTGCTGCTGGTGGACGAGGGCGACATCGAGCAGGGCGTGCTGATGCTGCTCGAAATCGAGAAGACCCTGGTCGAGGGCGCCGGCGCCGCCGGCCTGGCGGCATTGATTCGGCACCCGGAGCGCTTCAAGGGCAAGCGCGTGGGGTTGGTGCTTTCCGGGGGCAACATCGATCCGCTGCTGCTTGCGGCCATCATCGAGCGCGGCATGGTGCGGGCGGGGCGACTCGCCCGCGTGCGCGTCAGCGCGCGCGATGTGCCTGGCTCGTTGGCACAGATCACGGCCACCGTGGCCGAAGCGGGCGCTAACGTCGACGAGGTTCACCACCAGCGGGCCTTCACCATGCTGGCGGCCCAGAACGTCGACATCGAGCTGGTGCTGCAGACCCGCGGGCGGGCGCATCTGGCCAGCGTGCTGGTTGCGCTCAAGGACGCGGGCTTCGAGGCCGAAGAGCAGCATTGAGCCGCGAGATCACCCTCGGTTACCCTGATCGAGGGGCTCGCAACCCCCTAGACCTGCGGAAGGCTACCCGCCGGTAAAATGGCCGGAGTCTGTCACTTTGTGTATTCGAGGTACTTCCCGATGTCCAACCCCACTCCCATCGAGCCGAGCCACGGCGCTGCCGTCGAAAAAGACGCCGTCGAATCGGTCGTTCACCTGATGCCGTTGGTGCTGCCGCTGGCAGGCGGCGTGCTGATGCTGCTGCTGGCATCAATCGCCGTCTTTCTGGCCTGACGCTGACAGGCAGTCGCGCTTTCGTCCGCGGGCTGTGCGGCCCGCGTTGACGCAGTCTCCCGAAGCGAAACGTTTTCTCAAACGGACCTCCGTGCCTGAACAGGCTCGGCGCCCCGTTCGGAAAGACGATTTTTCAACTTAGGAGATTTTTCCGATGAACGCACCCACGATGCAGGGCCTGACCATTCAGGCGCCCTCATACGTCAAGAACGCCAAACTGATCGCCTGGGTGGCCGAGATGGCCGCGCTGTGCAAACCCGAAGCCATTCACTGGTGCGACGGCAGCAAGGAAGAATACGACCGCCTTTGCCAACAGCTGGTGGACGCGGGGACCTTCAAGAAGCTCAATCCGGCCAAGCGCCCCAATTCGTTCCTCGCGGTGTCCGACCCGAGCGACGTGGCGCGCGTCGAAGACCGCACCTACATCTGCTCCGCGAAAAAGGAGAACGCCGGCCCGACGAACAACTGGATGGCGCCCGCTGAAATGCGTGCAACATTGCAGCCGCGGTTCGATGGCTGCATGAAGGGCCGCACGATGTACGTCGTGCCGTTCAGCATGGGCCCGCTGGGTTCGCCCATTGCGCACATTGGCATCGAACTCTCGGACTCGCCCTATGTTGCCGTCAACATGCGCATCATGACCCGCATGGGCAAGGCGGTGTACGAGGTGCTGGGCGCCGACGGCGACTTCGTGCCCTGCGTGCACACCGTGGGCGCGCCGCTCGAAGTCGGTCAGAAGGATGTGTCCTGGCCCTGCAACAAGACCAAGTACATCGTTCACTACCCCGAGACCCGCGAGATCTGGAGCTACGGCTCGGGTTACGGCGGCAACGCGCTGCTGGGCAAGAAGTGCTTCGCGCTGCGCATCGCATCGAACATGGGCCGCGACGAGGGCTGGCTGGCCGAGCACATGCTCATCCTGGGCGTGACGAATCCTGAAGGCAAAAAGTACCACGTGGCCGCGGCTTTCCCCAGCGCGTGCGGGAAGACGAACTTCTCGATGCTGGTGCCACCCGCCGGGTTCGAAGGCTGGAAGGTCACGACGATCGGCGACGACATCGCCTGGATCAAGCCGCAGGCCGACGGATCGCTGCGCGCCATCAACCCCGAGGCCGGCTATTTCGGCGTGGCCCCTGGCACCAACATGCTGACCAACCCGAATTGCATGCGCAGCCTGGACGACGGCGTGATCTTCACCAACGTCGCGTTGACGGACGACGGCGACGTATGGTGGGAAGGCATGGAGCAGGATGCGCCAGGCAAGGCGCTGCCGGCTCACCTGATCGACTGGCAGGGAAAGGACTGGACGCCGCAGATCGCCAAGGAAACGGGCGCCAAGGCTGCGCATCCGAACGCACGCTTTACCGTCGCCGCGACCAACAACCCGGCGCTTGACGACGCGTGGGACGATCCGAAGGGCGTGACCATCGACGCCTTCATCTTCGGTGGCCGTCGCTCGACGACCGTGCCGCTGGTAACCGAAGCCCGCAATTGGGTGGAAGGTGTTTACATGGCCGCGACCATGGGCTCGGAAACCACCGCTGCAGCGGCCGGGCAGCAAGGCATCGTTCGTCGCGATCCGTTCGCCATGCTGCCTTTCATGGGCTACAACATGAGCGACTACTTCCAGCATTGGCTCGACCTGGGCAAGAAGCTCGAGGCCTCGGGCGCCAAGCTCCCCAGGATCTACACGACCAACTGGTTCCGCAAGGGCGCCGACGGCAAGTTCGTCTGGCCTGGCTACGGCGAGAACATGCGTGTACTGAAATGGATGATCGACCGCGTCGAGGGCAACCAGACGGAAGGCATCGAGCACCTCACCGGCGTGAGCCCGCGCTATGAAGACCTGAATTGGACCGGCCTGAATTTCAGCGCCGAGCAATTTGCCACGGTGACCAGCATCGACAAGGCGGCGTGGGAGGCCGAGTTGAAGCTGCATGAAGAACTGTTCAAGCAGTTGGAACACCATCTTCCGAAGGAATTGCCGGCGACCAAGGCTGCGATCGCGCAGCGCCTGGCTGCCTGATTTTCAGCTGCTTCAGATAGCAAAAAGCCCGATGGATTCATCGGGCTTTTTTA
>NZ_CEEDFC010000051.1:0-5939 GCF_979254005.1 Variovorax sp. AC103
CACCCCGACCCTCCCCCGAAAGGGGAGGGAGGAAGGCATGGCTCCTTCCCCCTCTGGGGGAAGGCTGGGATGGGGGCAGGCAGAGCGCTCGATGGATACGCCGCTTGCCCCCACCCCTGCCCTCCACCGGAAGGGGAGGGAGAAACGCGAAGGCGCTGCGGCGCGTGTCATGGCCGTTGCGACACCGGTCCGGCCGACTCGACCAGCGGCGAATCCGCCAGCACCGCCAGCGCGTCCACCGGCTCCGGCACGCGCAGGAGCCATGCACCGCCCCCACCGGGCCCGCCCACCACGTCCGCCGAGATCGACTGGAGCAGCCGGTCGGCCTCGTCCATGCGCACGCCGTCCTTCCAGCGCACCACCAGGTCGGCCCTTGCGGGCCCGGGCGCGGGCGCGGCCGGCACGGCGCGAAAGCGCACCTCGTCTTCTTCGCCAGCATCGCGCCCGCCGAGCAGCCCGATGTTCTGCACCAGCACGCACACCGCCAGCACCGCGAACGCCGGGCGCGCCCAGCCTTCCGCGCCGAACCAGCGGCGGATGCTGCCCCACCAGCCGCCTTCGGGCCGCGGCTGCGGCCGAGCGCGCGTGGGCGGCTCGGTGCCCTCTTCCCGCGGCTGCGCCAGCGCCCCGCTCAACGCCAACCCCGCATTGCGGTACAGCCCCTGGTAGTCGGCCCGCGGGTCCTGCGGCCCGAGCGGCGTGCCCGACAGCACGGAGAACACCCCGCCCACGGTGCGCAGCGCGATGCGCCCCGGCTCGGGCGCGATGTCCGGCGCGGTGTGCGCGGCCCATTCGTCGTGCACCGCGCGGATCGCCGCCAGCCGCGTGGCCGACAGCTCGCCGAGCACGCGCGCGCACAGCTGCGCCCGGGGTTCGAGCGTGAGCACGTTCCAGGTCTGCACGACGCCGAACATCGGCTCGAAGGGCTCGTCGCCGGGCTCCAGCAGCACGTCGAAGGCGCCGGCCCAGTCGGCCTCGGCGGCGGCCATCCAGCCCTGCCAGAGCTCGCCGTGGATGCAGCGGTCGAGCAGCACGCCGAGCAGCCGCCCTTCATGCACCACGCTGACCAGCCGGCCCGGCGCCCAGCGCGCCGGGAAGGCGCGCCGCGTGACCGCCTCGCGGCGCCTTGCCAGTTCGTCCAGCGGCAGCAGCAGGTCGGAGGCGTGGGCTTTCGGTACGGGTTCGGCCCTCGTTCCGCGGACCGCGCCCGGCAGGGCCACGACGACCGCACCGGGCGCAACAGGTTCATCGTCCGCCTCGGCGTCGGGCACGGCCGCGCCGGTTTCGAGCGCGTTGCGGATCACGCTGAGCGGGGGCCAGAGGTCGTGGGTCATGGCGTCTGTTCCTGAATGGCTATGTCTTCAGGCATAAGACGCTTCAGCACCCAGGATTTTGAAAACCTGCAGGATCGCGCCCATGTTGTCGGGCTCCAGCGCGATGCCCAGCGTCTGCTGGATCCAGCCGCCGAGCCGGGTCTTCGCGTAGTCGGCCGTCAGCCCCTCGCGCTTGTGCACCAGGCCCAGGCGGCCCGCGCGGTAGTGGTACGACGCAATGGCGTGGCGCGACGCGATGCCCGACAACCCGCCCTCGGCCTCCTTGCCGAAGCCCTCGCACAGCAGCAGGCGCTCGGGCTCGGGCAGCTCGGCGATGAAGGCCCGCGCGGCCAGCTGCACGCGCTGCGCGCTCAGGCCGTGCTCGGCCAGGCAGCCCTCGATGTCTTCGTCCGCGCCGACTTCGTCTTCGAGCTGCGCCTCGGTGATCTGCTCGCCGATGGACAGCTTGCGGCGAAAGGAACTCGCGCGCGTGCAGTCGATGAGGTAGCGGCGGAAGTACGCGCACAGCGCGAAGGCGGTGGACGGCGCGCTGTGGCCCGCGCGTTCGTCGGCCTCGTCGGGGTCGGCATCGAGCCGCAGCACCTTCACGTAGATGAACTGCGCCACCAGCTCCTGCCGGCCCTCGCCCAGCACCTGCAGCTCGGGCGGATTGCAGGCCCCCAGCGCCTCGCCCACGATGCGGTACATGGCGCCCATGTCGTGCGGCGACAGCGTCTGCCTGCGCCGCCACAGGCGGACGAGTTCAGAGCTCTCGGCGGACGAAAGGGTTTCCTGCATGGAGGTTCGAGGCGCCCGATCGGTCAGTCGTCGACGCAGCTGCCTTCCGAAGGCACCAGGCACTGCGGCAGGTCCGCGCCCACCGCGGCGCCGCGCGTGCGGATGGTGGACGACACCGCGGCCTGCGCCACCGCCAGGCCGCGCGGCAGAAGAATCCACAGCTGGCCGCGCTCCTTCATGCGGCGCGCGTTGGTCGCGGCCTGCTGGCCGTTGCCGAAGAAATAGTCGGCCCGCACCGCGCCGCGGATGGCGCCGCCGGTGTCCTGCGCAATCGTCAGGCGCTGCATCGGCGCGCCGCTGCCGGGGGTGCGCGTGGACACGAAGACCGGGTAGCCCAGCGGCGTGCTGCGCGGGTCCACCGCAATCGAGCGCCCCGCCGACAGCGGCACGCCGAAGGCGCCCACCGGCCCGCCGACGGGCGAGGTGGCCTCCTTGAAGAACACGTAGCTCGGGTCCTTGATGCCCGAGCCCGCCACCGCACCGGCCGTGCGCCGCCCCGGCACCACCACCGGGCCGCTGGCCACCGGCCGCGCGAGCGTGAAGCCGCGCGTGCGGATCGCGCCGCTGTCGACCGCGCCCACGTCGTCTTCGTCGCCGCCGTCGTCGAGCTGCAGCTCGATGGACGAGCCGCGCACCTTCACCGCGCTGCGCGGCTTGCCATTGGCGGCCTGCGCGATCGTCGGGCGGAAGGGCTGGCCGTTCTGCTCGGCATAGGCCACGCGCACGATGTCGCCGTTGGCCATCTTGATGCGCCCCGAGCCCTGGATCTGCATCTCGTACAGCGCGGTGGCGCTGCTCACGAAGGCCAGCACCTTGGCGTTGGGCGCGCCCTTGGTCTCGATTTCCTCGCGCGTGTAGTACGGCAGCAGCTGCTTGCCCTCGACCCGCAGGCGCACCTTGCGGTCGAGCGTGTCGCGCGCAATGCCCGAGAGGTCGAGCGCATACAGGCCCGGCGCGCCCATGTCGCGCGTGCTCAGGCCGGTCTGCACGACCACGTTGCGGCCTTCCACGCGCGCGGCCACCGTGCCGTTGCCCGCGGGCAGCTTGCGCGCATCGGCGAACAGCATGTCTTCCGGCTGGCCGTACACGGGGTAGATGAACGGCGCGCCGTACTGGCGCGCGCCCGCGATCTCCGGCTCGAAGTAGCCGGTGACCACGCCGTCGGGGCGACGGTCGTCGTCGCGGATCTGGTAGGCCGAGAACTCGCTTTCGAAGAAGCCCCGGATGGCGTTGGTGCTCTTGCCGTCGACCTTGAGCGCGCGGGCGCACACGTCCTTCCATTCGGCGCCGCGCCCGGTGAGCACCTTGCAGCTGCCGAGGAAGGCGGGCCAGCTCTCGGAGAAATCGTCGCGCGACCAGCCCGGCACCGCGTCGAAGCCGACCGAGGTGTAGGTGGCGAGCTGCGTGGAGAAGGTGCGCGCCTGGCCCGCCACGCTGGCGCCGGCGGGCGCCGACGGGCGCGGGGCGGCGGCGTCGGGCGTGGTGGCCGTGGTGGCGGTGTTGGCCGCCGGTGGCGGCACGGCACAGCCGGCCAGGCAGGCCATGGCGGCGGCCGCGGCCCATCGAAGCGCGGGAACAGCGAAAACGACGCGTTGCTGCTGCGGGGTGTTCATGAAAGCCTCCTTGTCCGAAGAACGGCGGCCCGGAAAAGGCCGACGCTCTGCAGACGATTACTTCTCGACGATTTTGAAATTCGCGACGCCGTACACGTCGTTGCATGGCGCGCCAGGCCCGCACACGGGCTTGCCCAGCAGCGGCGAGGGACCGGTGCCGCGCGTGGCCTCCAGCGCGGCGAGCACCGGCAGCGGAAACACCGGAAACACGCCGTCGTTCTGCACGCCCGCGGCGGTGAAGTCGCGCTCGTGCTCGCTCACCAGCACCGCGAACTGGTCGGTGCCGGCCGGGCCGCCGGCGTCCATCGGCCACGAGGCGCGCGGCAGCGAGAGCGCGCCGCCGGCGGTGATCTTGTTGTACTTGTCCAGCAGGTTGGGGAACAGCAGGAACATCTCGCCGCCGCTGGACAGCAGGAACACGTAGACAAAACCCTCGCGCTTGCTGCGCACCTCGAAAGCCAGGCGGTCCTTGCCGATGGTCACTTCGGGCTTCTTCGGTGCGGCCGTCACGTCGAAGCCCGCGGCGGCGCCGGCCGCGAGGGACTGCAGCGATTCGGTGGGCGTGCGCGGTGCCGGCGGGGGCGGTGGTGGTGGCGGCGGCGGTGCAGGGGCTTGCGCGACCTGGGTGTCGGGTTGCTGCTGCTGCGGCTGCTGCTGCTGCGTGACGGCGACGGGCGGCTTGCCGCCGTTGCCTTCCGCGCCACTGCCCGCGCGCCCCTGCAGCCACCACCAGCCGCCGCCGGCTGCCGCCGCGAGGACGGCGACCGATGCGAGTGCAGCCATCGTCCTGTTGCCCTTGCCCTTGCCCTTGCCTGCGTTGCTGTAGCTGCCTGCGGGCGCAGGGGCCGGCGACGGCGTCTTTCCGCCCGCCTTGCTGGTGGCCTTGTTGCCGCTGGCGATGACGGTCGCCGCGTCGGCGTTCGCCGTCTCTGCGGCGCGGCGCGGCGGCTGCGTGCGCGGCGTCGGCGCGATGCTGTGGCCGGCGTCGAGGTCGAGCGCTTCGCGCAGCTCGGCCATCGACTGCGGCCGCTGCTCGGGCCGCACGCCCAGGCCCGCGTCGATCGCCTCGAGCAGGCGCGGGCTGTAGCGCTGGCGCAGGATCTCGTTGCCCGCGAGCGGCACGTAGCTGTCGGACAGCAGCCGCGCCACCGAAGGCGGCGGCGCGCGGCCGCACACGGCCACGTGCATCACGGCCGCGAGCGCGTACACGTCGGTCCACGCACCCTGCGACATGTCGGGCATCTCGGCGTACTGCTCGATGGGTGCGTAGCCGGGCTTGAGGATGACGGTGATGGCCTGCGTCTTGTCGGTGATCACGCGGCGCGCGGCGCCGAAGTCGAGCACCACCGGGCGGCCCGAGCCTTCGAGCAGGATGATGTTGTCGGGCGCGATGTCGCGGTGGTAGCAGTTGGCGTTGTGCATCACCGCCAGCGCCTGCGTGACGCCGTCCATGATGCGGATGAGCCAGGCCTCGTCGACGCCTGCGGGGATGGCTGCCAGGGCCTCTCTCAGCGTGTCGCCCCTGTAGAAAGGCATGACCATGTAGGTGGTGCCCTTCTCCTGCCAGAAGCGGTAGACCTTCAGGAGCGACGGGTGGTCGAATTGGGCGAGCAGGCGGGCTTCGTTGATGAAGCTGCGCATGCCGAGGTCGAAGGTTTCCCTGTGTCTTTCCGACAGGGGGACGACGGTGCCGTCCTGCTGCCTGGTCGACAGCGAGGTCGGCAGGTATTCCTTGATGGCCACGATGCGTTCGAGGGTGTGGTCCCAGGCTTCGTAGACGACGCCGAAGCCGCCCTGGCCTATGACTTTGGTGACTTCGAATTCTGCGAGGCGGCTGCCTACGGGGAGCAGGCCTGCGTCGTGGCTTGCTGTGGCTTGCGGGTTGCCTGGGAGGCTGGTAGTTGCGCCGGCTGTGATGACTGTGGCGTAGGTGTCGCCTGTGGTCGTTGGGGTTGGCGACCTGGGCATTACTCGGGTGCGGTCGTCTTGCTTGTTGGAGTCGGTCATCGACTGGCTCCTTTTTGAACTGGCATGAGGGGTTGCTTCCCGAGGCCGGGTCTCGCCCCGGCAGGCGAGCTACTTTCTTTTGCTTCGCCAAAAGAAAGTAGCCAAAGAAAAGGCGACCCCACTGTCTGCGACCCTGCGCTTCGCTCCGGGCAACCTGCGGTGCTCACGTTTCGCGGGGTCTCGCCCAAACTCGCTTCGCTCAAACAAG
>NZ_CEEDFC010000052.1:2500-5748 GCF_979254005.1 Variovorax sp. AC103
CATAACGCGTCAGGTGAAAGACCTGACATATTCCTTGAGATGATTTTGTGTTTCGAAAGAAACGTCAAAGTTATAGGGTCAAGTGAATAAGAGCACGTGGTGGATGCCTTGGCAATGATAGGCGACGAAGGACGTGATAGCCTGCGATAAGCTTCGGGGAGCTGGCAAATTAGCTTTGATCCGGAGATTTCCGAATGGGGAAACCCACCTGCAAAGGTATCGCATGATGAATACATAGTCATGCGAGGCGAACCGGGTGAACTGAAACATCTCAGTAGCTCGAGGAAAAGACATCAACCGAGATTCCGAAAGTAGTGGCGAGCGAAATCGGAAGAGCCTGTTAGTGATAGCACAAGACATAACGGAACAGTTTGGAAAGACTGGCCATAGCGGGTGATAGCCCCGTACGTGAAATGACCTGTGTGGTACTGAGCTAACGACAAGTAGGGCGGGACACGAGAAATCCTGTCTGAATATGGGGGGACCATCCTCCAAGGCTAAATACTCATCATTGACCGATAGTGAACTAGTACCGTGAGGGAAAGGCGAAAAGAACCCCGGGAGGGGAGTGAAATAGATCCTGAAACCGCGTGCTTACAAAAAGTAGGAGCCTCGTAAGGGGTGACTGCGTACCTTTTGTATAATGGGTCAGCGACTTACATTCAGTGGCAAGGTTAACCGAATAGGGAAGCCGTAGAGAAATCGAGTCCGAATAGGGCGATCAGTCGCTGGGTGTAGACCCGAAACCAAGTGATCTATCCATGGCCAGGATGAAGGTGCCGTAACAGGTACTGGAGGTCCGAACCGACTAGTGTTGCAAAACTAGCGGATGAGCTGTGGATAGGGGTGAAAGGCTAAACAAACTTGGAAATAGCTGGTTCTCTCCGAAAACTATTTAGGTAGTGCCTCAAGTATTACCATCGGGGGTAGAGCACTGTTTTGGCTAGGGGGTCATGGCGACTTACCAAACCAAGGCAAACTCCGAATACCGATGAGTACAGCTTGGGAGACAGAGCACCGGGTGCTAACGTCCGGACTCAAGAGGGAAACAACCCAGACCGCCAGCTAAGGTCCCTAAAATTGGCTAAGTGGGAAACGAAGTGGGAAGGCTAAAACAGTCAGGATGTTGGCTTAGAAGCAGCCATCATTTAAAGAAAGCGTAATAGCTCACTGATCGAGTCGTCCTGCGCGGAAGATGTAACGGGGCTAAGCCAGTTACCGAAGCTGCGGATTTGCAATTTATTGCAAGTGGTAGGAGAGCGTTCTGTAAGCCTGTGAAGGTGCGTTGTAAAGCGTGCTGGAGGTATCAGAAGTGCGAATGCTGACATGAGTAGCGTTAAAGGGGGTGAAAAGCCCCCTCGCCGTAAGCGCAAGGTTTTCTACGCAACGTTCATCGGCGTAGAGTGAGTCGGCCCCTAAGGCGAGGCAGAGATGCGTAGCTGATGGGAAACAGGTCAATATTCCTGTACCGATTGTTAGTGCGATGTGGGGACGGATCTTAATAGGTCATCCAGTTATTGGATTATTCTGGTTTAGTTGGATGTAGGCGTGCATTAGGCAAATCCGGTGCACATATACCGAGGCCAACGATCGAGCGGACTTGTCCGTGAAGTGACTGAACGAGGTTCCAGGAAAAGCCACTAAGCTTCAGCTAACAACGACCGTACCGCAAACCGACACTGGTGCGCGAGATGAGTATTCTAAGGCGCTTGAGAGAACTCAGGAGAAGGAACTCGGCAAATTGACACCGTAACTTCGGAAGAAGGTGTGCCCTATTAGTGTGTAGTGAACAACGAAGCATGAATGGGTTGCAAAAAATCGGTGGCTGCGACTGTTTATTAAAAACACAGCACTCTGCAAACACGAAAGTGGACGTATAGGGTGTGACGCCTGCCCGGTGCTGGAAGATTAAATGATGGGGTGCAAGCTCTTGATTGAAGTCCCAGTAAACGGCGGCCGTAACTATAACGGTCCTAAGGTAGCGAAATTCCTTGTCGGGTAAGTTCCGACCTGCACGAATGGCGTAACGATGGCCACACTGTCTCCTCCTGAGACTCAGCGAAGTTGAAATGTTTGTGATGATGCAATCTCCCCGCGGAAAGACGGAAAGACCCCATGAACCTTTACTGTAGCTTTGTATTGGACTTTGAACAGATCTGTGTAGGATAGGTGGGAGGCTTTGAAGCAGGGTCGCTAGATCTTGTGGAGCCAACGTTGAAATACCACCCTGGTGTGTTTGAGGTTCTAACCTAGGTCCATTATCTGGATCGGGGACAGTGCATGGTAGGCAGTTTGACTGGGGCGGTCTCCTCCCAAAGCGTAACGGAGGAGTTCGAAGGTACGCTAGTTACGGTCGGACATCGTGACGATAGTGCAATGGCATAAGCGTGCTTAACTGCGAGACTGACAAGTCGAGCAGATGCGAAAGCAGGACATAGTGATCCGGTGGTTCTGTATGGAAGGGCCATCGCTCAACGGATAAAAGGTACTCTGGGGATAACAGGCTGATACCGCCCAAGAGTTCATATCGACGGCGGTGTTTGGCACCTCGATGTCGGCTCATCTCATCCTGGGGCTGTAGCCGGTCCCAAGGGTATGGCTGTTCGCCATTTAAAGAGGTACGTGAGCTGGGTTTAAAACGTCGTGAGACAGTTTGGTCCCTATCTTCCGTGGGCGCTGCAGATTTGAGGAAGCCTGCTCCTAGTACGAGAGGACCGGAGTGGACACACCTCTGGTGTATCGGTTGTCACGCCAGTGGCATTGCCGAGTAGCTAAGTGTGGAAGAGATAACCGCTGAAAGCATCTAAGCGGGAAACTCGTTTCAAGATGAGATCTGCCGGGGCCTTGAGCCCCCTGAAGAGTCGTTCAAGACCAGGACGTTGATAGGTCAGGTGTGGAAGCGCAGTAATGCGTTAAGCTAACTGATACTAATTGCTCGTGAGGCTTGACCCTATAACTTTGATCAGTCTGATCAAGGTGTTATGCCAAGTTGACGCATTCAAAATAATTCGCCAAAAGCTGATTCCAAACTCTATGAATTCGTTCTGCTGATCGCGTGATCAGCAGAACAACCCTTTATGCCTGATGACCATAGCGAGTTGGTACCACTCCTTCCCATCCCGAACAGGACAGTGAAACGACTCAGCGCCGATGATAGTGCGGGTTCCCGTGTGAAAGTAGGTCATCGTCAGGCTCTTACAGCCCAGAAAACCCCAGTCAGAATATGACTGGGGTTTTTTGCTTTGCGC
>NZ_CEEDFC010000053.1:0-5173 GCF_979254005.1 Variovorax sp. AC103
GATCTACACGTGTGGCGCTTCGTCGGCAGCGTCAGATGTGTATAAGAGACAGGGTCTCTGTGGGGGACTGGGGGAGCCGACATTGTGGCGCGGGTGCGCCGCCGCGAAGGCCGTCCGGCCAACAAATGAAAGCGCCTTCTGCCTACAGTTTCGTGCGCGCAAAAGCCCGACCGTGCTAGCCATGAAGCTTGCCGTCTACATCGTCGAGGACGACCCGTTGGTCCAGGACAGCCTGAAGGTCGTCATCGAGGCCTACCTGCGTGCCCAGGTGATGGGCTGGGCGCCCTCCGAGGCCGAGGCGCTGGCATGGCTTCGCGCCAACGATGGCCGCTGGCACCTGCTGGTGGTCGACCTCACGCTGGCGCAAGGCTCCGGGCTGGGGGTGCTCGCCGCCGTGGCGCAGATACAAGCCAGCAGGGTCGCCGGGGAGGGGACCGGCAAGGGCGGTGAAAAGGGCGGTGGAAAGGGTGGTGCAAAGGGCATCGGCAAGGGCGTGGTGGTGGCCCTGACCAACGCGGCGTCGCCCGGCAACCGGGCCACCTGCCTGCGGCTGGGCGCCGACGCGGTGTTCGACAAGTCGGAAGAGATCAACCAGTTCCTCGCGTACTGCGAAAAGACCATTCCGGGCGCCGCGCACTGAGCCGCGCGCGCTGTGGCACTTCGCCTGCTGTTCATCGGCACAGGTGGGGTTTGAACGGAGGCCCCGCGCGCCGTCGCGGTGAGAGCATGCCAACGCACCCACCCAGACAGGAACAACCCATGCACCCCCGGATCCCTCACCTCGCGGCGCTGTTCGCGGCCGTCGTGCTCTGCGCCTGCTCGCAAGTCCCGCAGACCTATGCAGAGAAGGCCACCGCCCAAGGCACCGCCAACGCGCAGCCCGGCGCGCGCCGCTCTCCCGCGCAGCTCAGCCCCGCACCCACCAACGAAGTCAGCCCGCAGATGCAGGCGCTGATCGCCGGGCCGTACCCGGCGCATTTCAACGCGAACCCGAAGAACGCGGCCGAGTGGAAGGCGCTGGTCGACAGCCGCGCCGCGCCCGTGATCGCCGCGATTCCCGCGCTCAAGCAGAAGCTCGGCGTGAGCGTGCTGGCCACGAAGATCGCAGGGGTGAACGTGTTCGTCGTCACGCCGGCCAAATTCGCGCCGGGCAACGAGCGGCGGCTGCTGATGCACGTGCACGGCGGCGGCTACGTGTTCGGCCCCGGCGAGGCCGCGCTGCCCGAGGCGATGCTGCTGGCGAGCATCGGCGGCTACAAGGTGGTCTCGGTCGACTACCGCATGCCGCCCGACTACCCGTACCCCGCGGCCATGGACGACGCCATGGCCGTGTGGAAGGAACTGCTCAAGACCAACCGCGCACGCGGCATGGGCGTGTTCGGCACGTCCACCGGCGGCGCGATGACGCTGGCGCTGGTGCTACGCGCCAAGGCCGAGAACGTGCCGCTGCCCGCGGCCATCGCGCCGGGCACGCCGTGGTCGGACATCGCGAAGATCGGCGACACCTACCAGACCAACGAATGGGTCGACAACGTGCTCGTCACCTGGGACGGCTGGCTGGGCCGCGCCGCGCTGCTCTATGCGGGCGGGCGCGACCTGAAGGACCCGCAGCTGTCGCCCATCTACGGCGACTTCAAGGGCTTTCCGCCGGCCATCCTGACCAGCGGCACGCGCGACCTGTTCCTGTCGAACACCGTGCGCACGCACCGCAAGCTGCGCCGCGCGGGGGTGGAGGCGGAGCTGAACGTGTACGAAGGCCAGTCGCACGCGCAGTACGGCATCAACCCCGACGCACCCGAAACCCGCGAAGCCTTCGGCGACATCGCGCGCTTCTTCGACAGGCACCTGGGCCGGTAGGGGAGCGGCTCCTGGCAACTCGCGCATTCAGCGGCCGCGCTGCCGCCACGCTGGGGGCATTGGCTGTCGCCGTGCTCGCCGGCTGTGCATCGGCGCGGGATGCGGCGGGCATGAACGAGGCGGCGAACTTCGGTTGCGCGAACCGCTGAACACGGCAGGCGCAGCCGGCTTTCCACCGCCCCGCCGCGGGGTTGCTGCAACCCGGCGAAACTAGGCCCCCAACCTGCCAGTCATTCCCGGGGAGCCCGCTGCTTGTCATCCAACAAAGTCTTTCGCATCGCACTGTCGGCGTCGGCCGCTGCCATCGGCAGCCTCGCGGCGTACTGGACCCTGCTCGCCACGCGCCAGGGCGACATCCTGTTCAACGCCCGCAAGCTGCCCGTCGTCCACTTGTCCGAGGACTTCTCCACCTACTCCCACACGGTGCCCGGCGGCATGGTGCGTGGCTACGTCTATCACCCGCAGGGTGAAGACGCGCTGCAGGACCTGTTCATCTACTTCGCCGGCCGGGGCGAAGACGTTCGCGCCACGGCGCAGATGCTGCACTGGCTGCCGGAAGGCTTCGGCTTCGCCGCGCTCAACTACCGCGGCGTGGCCGACTCGCAGGGGCGTCCGTCGGAGATCGCCTCGGTCGAGGACGCGGGCCAGTTCGCCAACCATCTGCGCCGCGCGTTCCCGCAGGCCCGGCTGCACGTGGTCGGCCGCAGCCTGGGCACGGGCGTGGCCATCCAGCTCGTGGCGCGCCAGCCGTTCGAGAGCCTGCAACTGGTCACGCCGTACGACTCGATGCTCGAGGTGGCGAAGAAGCGCTTTCCGCTGGTGCCGCTGTCGCTGCTGCTGCGCCACCAGTTCAACTCGCTCGAGCACAGCCGCGAGGTCGCGGCGAAGACGCAGGTGCTGCTGGCCGAGCACGACGATGTGGTGCTGCCCGAGCGCTCCGCCAAGCTCATCAACGCCTGGCCGACGCCGATCCAGGTGCAGACGGTGCCCGGCTCGGACCATCACAGCATCATGGGCCTGGAGGCCACGTGGCTCTACCTCATCGACTTTGCGCTGACCGCGATTCTTCCGGAGCCGAAGGTGGCGTGAGGTGCGGCGTGCGCTGCGCCAGAATGCAGGGGCTCGACTTCAACACCCCTGCCTCGAGGAGCCCGCCCCATGTCGCTTGCGCTGCACAGCCTTGTTCTCGCCGGCATCGGCCTTGTCTTCACCGCGGGTGCTTCTGCACAGCCTGACCCATCCGGCCAACCCGGACAACCCGGACAACCCGGCGGCGCAGCGCCCGCGGCCCAGGCCGGGCAGGTCTTCACGCGGGCGCGCGTCAGGTCCGTTCATGAAGAGCCGGGTGGCAAGACCTACGTGCGGCTGAAGCTGCTGCCCAGAGCCAAGCTCCCGTTCACCGTGCAGACCTTCCGGGTGCTCGACACCTCGCTGCTGGCCGGCATTTCCGAGGGCGCGTGGGTCAAGTTCACCTCGGCGCGCGTGAACGCGGAGAACACGGTCACGGCGCTCCAGCCGGCCACCGAGTGCGTGCGGTTTCAGCCGTGCGACTGACCCCTGTCCTCTTGACCCGGCCCCTGCGGCCACCTCGATAAAGGCCGTCTCCCGTCCAACCCCGAGGTGATGCCCGTGCCCCCTTCCGCCCGATTCCTGAACCCCGCCGAAGCCGCCAGAAGGCTCGGCGTCTCCGCCAAGGCCTTGCGCCTCTACGAACAGCGCGGCCTGGTCGCCCCGGCGCGCAACGCGGCCGGATGGCGCTCCTACGGCCCCGGGGAAATGGCCCGTGGCGCCGACATCGTGGCCCTGCGCGCGCTCGGCCTCAGCCTGGCCCAGGTGGCGCGCGTGCTGCACGGCGACGCCGCGGGCCTGGAGCCCGCGCTGGCGGCGCACCAGGCGCTGCTCGAAGGCCGTGCGCGGCAGCTCGAGGTCACGCTCGACAAGGTCCGCAGCCTGCGCACGGACCTCGCCGCCGGCCGGACGCCGACGGTCGGCGAGCTGGCGCGCCTGCTGCCGCCGGCGCCGGCGCCCGGCGTCGAGTTCGCGCTGCCCTGGCCGTGGGGCGGCGAACGGTTCGAGTGGCGCGACATTCGCTCGCTGAACTACATCGTCGGCCCGCTGGGCAGCGGCAAGACGCGGCTGGCCTTGCGCCTGGCCGAGACCCTGCCCGACGCCGCGTTCCTGGGGCTGGAGCGGTTGGAGAACGGCATTGCCGCGTCGCGGATCGACGCCGATCCGGCGTTGCGGTCGCGTGTCGATCGGGCGATGGCCTGGCTCGTCGAGGATGGCGCCACGGTGTGCGACGCGCTCACCGTCTTGCTGGCCGCGCTGGAGGCCGAGGCCCCGGCCGTGCTGGTGGTCGACATGGTGGAGCAGGGGCTCGACCACGCGACCCAGCAGGCATTGGCCGCCCACCTGCGCCGGCGCAGGCCCGAGGCCCGGCCTCTGTTCCTGCTCACGCGCTCCTGCGTGATGCTGGACCTGGCGGCCGTGGGCGCGGACGAGTCGATCCTGCTGTGCCCCGCCAATCACAGCCGGCCGATGCGCGTCGCGCCCTGTGCGGGATCGCCCGGGTACGAGGCCGTCGCCACGTGCCTGGCCACGCCCGAAGTGCGCGCGCGCACGCAGGGCCTCGTGGCGTCGTGGGCCAGTGGCACCGCGCAGGGCGTGCCTGGCAGTGCCCCGCTAGGAACCGAAGACCAGCAGCAGGTTGTTCGCGGGCATCGCATGCCGCTCGCGCAACACGAGCCCTGAGCGGCGCGCCTGGGCCTTCACGTCCTCCAGCCGGCGGATGCCCCATGCGGGGTTGCGTGCGCGAAGGCTCTCGTCGAACGCCACGTTGCTCGGCGCCGGCGTGCCGTCTTCGAAGTACGGTCCGTAAGTGATCAGCAAGCCGCCGGGCAGCAGGTGCCGCGCGGCCCCATCCATCAGGGCGGCGCACGTGGCCGGCGGCGAGATGTGCAGCATGTTGGCGCAGTAGACGGCGTCGAAGCGTTCGGCGAACGCATCGTCCGGCGACGGCCATTGCGGGGACATCACGTCCAGCAGCAGCGGTGCCAGCAGGTTGGGCAGCGCGGCCTGCGCAACGCGGCTTGCAAGCGCGGGCAGCATGCGCGCGTCCGCATCGGTCGGCTGCCAGGTCCACCCGCTCATTGCAGCCGCGAACCAGGCGGCGTGCTGGCCGGTGCCCGAGGCAATTTCCAGCGCGGTGCCGCGCGCGCCCAGCGTCTGCATCAACACGTCGAGGATGGGCTGCTTGTTGCGGTCGGCTGCGGTGCTGGCGGGAAGGTTGGTCATTCGGAGGGGGTCGGGGTGGGTG
>NZ_CEEDFC010000054.1:0-2562 GCF_979254005.1 Variovorax sp. AC103
TGTTGATTTCCATCCAGAAGTGACCCACTTGGCCCGGTGATTTCCATCTAAATCTGACCCACGTGATAACCCTAACCTGCTGCTTTTAGCAGCAGGAGCACAGGAGTGATTGACGTGGCGACACTGAGTGTCATCAGGCGTTGGGCACTGCGAGAGCAACTGTCCATCCGAGAGATAGCCCGGCGCACGGGCTTGTCTCGCAACACCATCCGCAAGTACCTTCGCGAGGGCGAGGCGGCGCCCAGTTACGCGAAGCGCATCAGCCCGAGCAAGCTCGACGCATTCACAGAGAAGCTCGGCGGCTGGCTCAAGAGCGAGGCGGCCAAGTCACGCAAGCAGCGGCGCACGCTCAAGCAGATGCACGCAGACTTGGTGGCGCTGGGCTACCAGGGCTCCTACAACCGCGTGGCGGCCTTTGCACGAGCGTGGCATGCGCATCGCCACGAGGTCCAGCAGACGACGGGGCGCGGCACCTTCGTGCCTCTGGCCTTCGGTCCCGGCGAGGCATTCCAGTTCGACTGGAGCGAGGACTGGGCCGTCCTCGCTGGTGAACGCACCAAGCTGCAGGTGGCGCACTTCAAGCTCAGCCACAGCCGTGCGTTTATCGTGCGCGCCTACCTGTTGCAGACCCACGAGATGCTGTTCGATGCGCACAACCGGGCCTTCGAGGTGCTCGGGGGCGTGCCTCGGCGCGGCATCTACGACAACATGAAGACCGCCGTGGACAAGGTACGCCGCGGCAAGGAGCGCGACATCAACGCGCGCTTCAGCGCCATGGTCAGTCACTACCTGTTCGAGGCCGAGTTCTGCAACCCGGCCTCGGGCTGGGAGAAGGGCCAGGTCGAGAAGAACGTGCGTGATGCGCGCCACCGGTTGTGGCAACCCGTGCCGGCGTTCGCCACGCTGGCGCTGCTCAACGACTGGCTGGAGGACCGCTGCAAGGCGCTGTGGGGCGAGATCGTCCACGGCAAGCTGCCAGGGACCGTAGCCGATGTCTGGTCGCAGGAACGGCCGCTACTGATGCAGATCCCCAGACCCTTCGATGGTTTCGTAGAACACACCAAGCGCGTCTCGCCCACCTGCCTGGTGCACTTCGAGCGCAACCGCTACAGCGTTCCGGCCTCCTACGCGAACCGGCCAGTGAGCCTGCGCGTGTACGCCGAACGCCTTGTCGTGGCGGCCGAGGGCCAGATCGTGTGCGAGCACACGCGCATCATTGACCGTCGCCACGACACCGCAGGTCAGACCGTCTACGACTGGAGGCACTACCTGGCGGTGCTGCAACGCAAGCCAGGAGCGCTCAGGAACGGAGCGCCCTTCAGCGAGCTGCCGCAGGGCTTCCGGCGGCTGCAGGCCGCGTTGCTGAAGCAGCCAGGTGGAGACCGCGAGATGGTCGAGATCCTGGCGCTGGTGCTGCACCACGACGAGCAGGCAGTGCTGACCGCGGTCGAACTGGCGCTGGAAGCCGGCGTGGCCAGCAAGACCCATGTGCTAAACGTGTTGCACCGACTGCTCGATGCCAAGCCCGTTGCGCCCGCGCCCGTCACGGCACCGCAGGCACTGCGCCTGGTGAACGAGCCGAAGGCCGATGTGCTGCGCTACGACACGCTCAGGGGGCGTGCCAGCGCTGCTGGCGGCCTGCGCGGGCCGCTGAACTCCAAGTCAAGCAGCCAGGAGGTGCGCCATGCGACATGACCCTGCCAGTGGCGCCCTCGTGATCATGCTGCGCGAACTCAAGATGCACGGCATGGCCCAGGCCGTCGCGGAGCTGGCCGAACAGGGATCGCCGGCCTTCGAGGCGGCCCAACCGATGCTCTCGCAGTTGCTAAAGGCAGAGACAGCCGAGCGGGAGGTACGCTCGGTGGCCTACCAGTTGAAGCTCGCTCGCTTCCCAGCCTATCGCGATCTCGCTGGCTTCGACTTCGCCAACAGCGAGGTCAACGAGGCGCTGGTGCGTCAGCTACACCGATGCGAGTTCATGGATGATGCGCAGAACCTGGTGCTTGTCGGCGGGCCGGGTACGGGTAAGACTCATATCGCCACAGCCCTGGGCGTGCAGGCCATCGAGCACCATCACCGTCGGGTGCGCTTCTTCTCGACGGTAGAACTGGTCAACGCACTCGAGCAAGAGAAGGCCAGTGGCAATCACGGCCACATCGCGCACAGACTGATGTACGCGGACATGGTGGTGCTCGACGAGTTGGGCTACCTGCCGTTCAGTGCATCAGGTGGCGCGCTGTTGTTCCATCTGCTGTCCAAACTCTACGAACGCACTAGCGTGGTGATCACCACCAACCTGAGCTTCAGCGAGTGGGCCAGCGTCTTCGGCGACGCGAAGATGACCACGGCGTTGCTGGACCGGCTTACACATCACTGCCATATTCTGGAGACTGGAAACGACAGCTTCCGCTTCAAGCACAGCTCGGCTCAACCCGTTCAGGCAGTCCAACCTAAAAAGGAGAAAACCAAAAACTTATCCACACCGTGAGCCGGCCGGCTCGCAAAGAGGGTGGGTCAATATTCGATGGAAATCGCGGGTCAGGATTCCATGGAACTCAACAC
>NZ_CEEDFC010000055.1:0-1221 GCF_979254005.1 Variovorax sp. AC103
TCGCTCAGCGCATTCGCGCGGGTAGCCTGAAAGCGAACGATCGCCTTCCCTCCGTACGCGAACTGAAGTCGCAAATGGGCATCAGTGCGTCCACCGTGTTCTCTGCTTACTACCTGCTGGAGGCGCAAGGCCTTGTCGAAGCGCGGCAGCGGTCGGGATACTTTGTTCGAGCGGGCGCGGAAACGTCGGCCAACGAACTCGCCGCCAGCGAGCCTGTCCTCCGGTCCATGTCGGTCGACGTCTCGTCGCTTGTCTTTCAGGTCCTTGCGCAGGCTCGCGAGCGCGACATGGTCCCGCTCGGTTCGGCCTTTCCGTCGCCAGAGCTGTTTCCCTTCGAGCAACTTGCCGCCGGCCTTACGCGAGCGCTCAAGCGGATGGATCCTTGGCAGACCGTCGAGGATTTGTCACCCGGAAACGCCCTATTACGCCATCAGATCTCCCTCCGTTACGGCAGCGTCGGGATGAATGTTCCTGCGTCGGAACTGGTCATCACCAGCGGGGCGATGGAGGCACTCAATCTTGCGCTCGAATCGGTGACGCAGCCAGGCGACGTCGTGGCGATCGAAACGCCAACCTTTTATGGTGCGTTGCAGGCACTGGAGCGGCGCGGTCTTCGCGCGGTCGAAGTTGAGACCCACCCGCGTACAGGCGTAGATCTCGACTCTCTTGCCCGCGTGATCGACCAGCATCCGGTGAAGGCCTGCTGGTTCATGCCGACCTTCCAGAATCCAATGGGCTGCACCATGAGCGACGCAGCCAAAGAGCAACTGGTCAGCATGCTCGCCACCCGCGCCATACCGCTGATCGAAGACGACGTGTACGGCGAGCTCGCGCATGGGGCTCGGAGACCGCCACCAGCCAAGGCCTGGGACCGGGCTGGCTGGGTGCTGCACTGCAGTTCTTTCTCGAAGTCCCTGGCACCTGGATATCGCATCGGTTGGGTAGCGGGCGGTCGCTTTGCAGCCACTTTGGGTCGGAACAAGTTGATGAGCTCGCTGGCGACGGCGCTCCCCTCGCAACTGGCGTTGCAGGAATACCTGCAACACAAGAGTTTCGATCGTCACCTGCGCGCACTGCGGCATTCGCTCAGCCGCCAGCAGGCTGCATGCTTGCGACTTATCGATCGATACTTTCCGACTGGAACGCGGGTCACGCGCCCCGAGGGTGGCTATTTCCTGTGGCTCGCGCTGCCAGAAGGTGTCGACTCGCTCGCACTGCACC
>NZ_CEEDFC010000056.1:0-767 GCF_979254005.1 Variovorax sp. AC103
TAATGCCCTGCTGCTCACAGGTTCCTTTTTCATAGCGAACGTGAAACTGCCCGGACCGTTTCAGGAGTTCTCGCCAGATCTTGCAGAGGTACTTCCACGGCCGGTGCTCGGGGTGGGAAATCCGTATCGCCTCCAGCGCAATGTCGAGCCGGGTCATCTGCCCTGGAGCCGTTTGCTCTTCCTGTCGGCGAAACAGTTGGACGGCGGTGCAGTTTGGCCAGTCGACCGTACCGTCCGGCAATACGCCGTGGAGTATCTCAATGCATCAAATCAAACGAGATCTCTTCCGCTAGAGTTTGAACCAAGTTTGGCCATCGTTAGTCATGTTTCCCAATTATGCAATTTTCGAAGCTTCATGCTGACCACTTTGATGTTGTGAAGCATCTTGGATTTTTCGTAAATCTGTTTACGGCTTAAAAGGTATCTGGAGGTACTTTAGAAAGCTGTCTAAGCTCGCGCCTCGCACGTCGGCAAGCTAGGCAAATACCGCGCCGTCGTGTCGAGGTCCGTCTCTGAAAGGCTAGTGCCTTTAGTTGCACTGTATTCGGGGTATCGACCGAAAAATTTCAATCACCGCATGGTTAGGTCAAGACCCATCCTGCTGCAAAATTCAAAGGTGAGGAACAGCACAAAGAACGCAGAAGCGACGAACGCCGCGCCCACCTTAATGGATGTCAGCAACACTGCAGGTGTCTTTTGATTCTTGTCTTTCTGACCTCGATCGTAATGCCACTTGACGGCCAAATACATGCCGACGCTGAGCACGA
>NZ_CEEDFC010000057.1:0-662 GCF_979254005.1 Variovorax sp. AC103
GTGCGCCAGGCCGTGACAGACCGGATCATCGCGATGCTCGAACAGGGCGGCCACGTGTTCCGCGCGCGCTGGGTCGCTGCGGCGTCGCGCGGGTTCCCGCGCAACCTGCAGACGGGGCGGCCCTACCGGGGCGCCAATGTGCTGCTGCTGTGGGACGAGGCCATCACCCAAGGCTATGCGACCCACCTCTGGATGACCTACCGGCAGGCCGCGGCGCTGGGCGGCCAGGTGCGCCGGGGTGAGCACGGTGTGCTGTGCGCGCACTTCGAACGCGTGGACCAGCGCGGTGCCGGTGTCGACGACGGGGCGCGAGCGCGCGGGCGCGCGGATGGCGAGCGTTCGGACAGCGCCACTGCCGATGCCGATGCCGATGCGTCTGCAGCGTGCTCGGGTTTGCTGCGTTGCAGGCCATTTTGGCTGTTCAACCTGGCGCAGGTCGACGGGCTGCCCGAAGGGAGGGGCGCGGTGGGCTCGGGGGCCTCGGAGGCGGCCGTCGAGGCGTCACGGGCGGATGCGCAGGGCATCGGTGGCGAGGGCCGCACTGCGGTGGAAAACGTGCTGCGCCTGGTGGCCGGCTGCAATGCTGTGGTGCGCCATGGCTTCGAGCGCGCGATGTACGTGCCGGCGCTCGACGAGATCCGGTTGCCCCTGCCCGAGCGCTT
>NZ_CEEDFC010000058.1:0-604 GCF_979254005.1 Variovorax sp. AC103
TGAGCAACATGGCCAAGGCGGCACGCGAGGCCATGGGCACCGGGAAGCTGCAAGCCTTCGCCGATCGTGGCTACTTCTATGGCATCGAGCTCAAGGCCTGCGAGGACGCGGGCATCACACCTACGTGCCCAAGCCGATGACCTCGGGGGCCAAGGCTGCGGGGCGCTTCGACAAGAGCGACTTCATCTACATCGCCAAGGAAGATGAATACCAGTGCCCCGCCGGCGAGCGCGCCATCTACAGGTGCAACACATTGGAGAAGAACGGCAATGCGCTGCGCGTCTACTGGACCAGCGCCTGCCCCAGGTGCCCGATCAAGGATCAGTGCACGACAGGCGACTACCGACGCATCCGTCGATGGGAGCACGAAACGGTGCTTGAGCGCGTGCAGCAAAGACTGGACAAGAAGCCCGATGCCATGACACTGCGACGGCGCACCGTGGAGCACGTCTTCGGCACGCTGAAACACTGGATGGGCTCGACGCACTTCCTGACGAAGACGCTGGCGCATGTGGGCACCGAGATGAGCCTGCATGTGCTGGCGTACAACCTCAAGCGGGTGATGCGGATTCTGGGGGTGGCGAAGATGATGAAGGCGGTGCGC
>NZ_CEEDFC010000059.1:0-540 GCF_979254005.1 Variovorax sp. AC103
CCAAATACATGCCGACGCTGAGCACGAGGACCTTGAAAATAACAAAAGAGATAGGGATTGAATTCATGATTTAAAGAATATTAAATCGTGACAGACGGCGAATTGCCCGAGGGCGGCGAGTAGTTCAATAGCCCGATAAGAAATGGAGAACCAATCGAACAAAACAGTTGTGGTGACTAAATGGTCGTGCGCGGGGCGCGTCAAAATGCACGCAAGACCTAGGTCGCAAGACGGAGCCGTCTGCCGGCACCACAGAAGCACTCTTATCGTGCTGTCGAGTGTTCATCTTCCAGGCTGATACGTACAGAACCAGATCGGCTGAAAATTTTCGTATCAGATGCGGAGAGGCCGATAGTCGCTCCGGGGCACGCCAACGTCTGATATGACAATCTTGGGAGCATTCCCGAACGACCGTATCAGAAGGAGGTGCCCATGAACCGCTACGAGAAGCTTGCCGACAACATCGCTCAGCGCATTCGCGCGGGTAGCCTGAAAGCGAACGATCGCCTTCCCTCCGTACGCGAACTGAAGTCGCAAATG
>NZ_CEEDFC010000060.1:0-516 GCF_979254005.1 Variovorax sp. AC103
GGCTTCGAGCGCGCGATGTACGTGCCGGCGCTCGACGAGATCCGGTTGCCCCTGCCCGAGCGCTTCGTGAACGCAGACAACTACTGCGCCACGCTGCTGCACGAGCTCGTGCACTGGAGCGGCCATCCCTCGCGGCTGCACCGCGCGTTCGGCACGCGTTTCGGGGATGCGGCGTACGCCTTCGAGGAACTGGTGGCCGAACTCGGCGCGGCCTTCCTCATGGGGCATTGCGGGCTCGTGGACGCGACG
Source organism: Variovorax sp. AC103 (assembly GCF_979254005.1). Classification (NCBI taxonomy): domain Bacteria; kingdom Pseudomonadati; phylum Pseudomonadota; class Betaproteobacteria; order Burkholderiales; family Comamonadaceae; genus Variovorax; species Variovorax sp. AC103. The sequence continues at coordinate 250 of NZ_CEEDFC010000060.1, forward strand.
ATCGAGGGCCATGCGGCCTATCTCGAGGCCTGGCTCGCGGTGCTGCGAAATGACCGCACCGCCATCTTCACCGCGACGCGCCACGCGAGCGATGCGTTCGACTGGATCGTGGCGCGGACGTTGCCGGAGATCGGCGAGCTGCGCTGATTCGCGAGTGGGTCGATCCGCTGGCGCTGCGGTCGGCTGCGCAGAGGTCTGGGTGGCTGGGCACGGGCTGTCTCTTATACACATCTGACGCTGCCGACGAAGCGCCACACGTGTAGATCT
>NZ_CEEDFC010000061.1:0-483 GCF_979254005.1 Variovorax sp. AC103
CCAGCGCGCGCGGAACACGTGGCCGCCCTGTTCGAGCATCGCGATGATCCGGTCTGTCACGGCCTGGCGCACGTCGAGGCGGCCGCCCGGCCGCCGACCGGTCTCCGGCGATTCACTCAGGGCTGCTGTGGGAGGGTCCTCGGGGGGTACGGGGGGAACGCCCGTGGCAGTCCCGGGCCGCACAGCGGCCGAGGGTTGCGCAGAGCGCGCAGCGCGCGAGGAGCGGGAAGGAAAACCGGAGGTCATGGCGAAGCCTTTCTGCGGCGTCACGCCGCGGTGGTGGTGGAAGAAAACCTGCTGTCGGAGCCGCCTCGACGCAGACCGGGCAAGGGGCCAGCGAGAAGGTCCAGGGCCCGCCCGCAGGCCGCAGCCGAGCACCGCGAGGACCGGGCGAGGACGGGGGCGCAGCCTTCACCCTGGAGCGGGGAGCGACCCGCGCCATGCGTCGATCAGAGGCGGACCGGCAGCAGGCGACCGGCCACC
>NZ_CEEDFC010000062.1:0-455 GCF_979254005.1 Variovorax sp. AC103
GAAGCGCTGGCGTACATCGACGTGCGGGTGCTGGACCACTTCGTGGTCGCCGGCAACCGGGCGGTGTCGATGGCCGAGCGCGGCCTCGTCTGAGCGAGGCCACGGGGCGCTTCGGCGCCCCTTTTTCTTATCGTTCCGCGGGGGGGGGCTGCTGGCGACCCCATCCTGCGCCGCCCGCGCCTTCGACGTGCTGCGAAGGCCATCGGTCAAGCGCGTTCCGCGGGGGGATGCGGCGTGAGCCGCTGCGCGGCTGGGGGTGAAGACAGAAAGAACGCAGAACTTGGCGTGCGCGGCGTGGCCGCGCAGGATGCGAACGGATGCGCCACTCGGTGACGCGCCCCGGTCGTGGAAGGTCGGGACTTGGCCGCGTGGCGGCGTGGTCCTGCCTCGTGGTGGCCGGTCGCCTGCTGCCGGTCCGCCTCTGATCGACGCATGGCGCGGGTCGCTCCCCGCTC
>NZ_CEEDFC010000063.1:0-428 GCF_979254005.1 Variovorax sp. AC103
CACCTCGCTTGAACAGGTGACCTGATTTTATTTTTGAGAAGGCGTGGGGGGAAGTGTTTTCACACAGCCTCGGCCAGGACCGGACTTTCCCCGGAGGCGGGCGAGCTGGGCCGTGCTTGCCACAGGAAACATTGGAGGACAGGTATGTGGAAACGGTCTGAGGTCGACCCGAACAAAAAGTACCAAGTCGCGCTCTGCGCCTCGCCGAGGGGCAGTAGGTCACATGCGCTGCATCCTCTCGGGCACGGCGCTCTCCCAGAGCACACGGTCTTTCTAACTGAAGTTGTTCCCACAGACTTGCTGTTGCGACGCGATTTCAATGGCATCTCGAAATCGGTTCGCATTGTCGGCGGCAAGCAATACTGGGTGGACGCCCACGGCGTGTGGTTCACCATGGAAGAAGTGAGTGCCTTGGAGGAAGAGCTCGA
>NZ_CEEDFC010000064.1:0-420 GCF_979254005.1 Variovorax sp. AC103
CCCACAGGAGTTCGTCATGAACGCTCTCACTTCTTCCGTCGTTGCGTCTTCACCTGATGCTTTCGCTGATTCGTCGCGGTCCACCTGGAGCGTGCGCGAGCGCAGCGTGCTCGCGGCGCTGCGGCCGTTCCTGGGCGCCGATGCCGAGGTGCTGTACGAGGCGCAGGGCCGTTCCCTGCACAAGCTGGTCTGCTTCGCGCGCGACTCGTCGCTCCCGGGGTGCGCGCAGCTGCTGTGCGGGCTGCGCCTGGCGCGTGAGCTGCTGGCCGAGGAGCTGCGCCCGGGCGAGGCGTTCCGCTCGATGTACGCGGTCTCGGACTATCTCAAGCTGCACTTCGCGGGGCAGGCGCACGAGAGCTTCGCGGTCCTGTTCCTCGATGCGCACCACACGCTGCTGGCCTTCGAGGATCTGTTCCGGGG
>NZ_CEEDFC010000065.1:0-333 GCF_979254005.1 Variovorax sp. AC103
CGCCCAAACTCGCTTCGCTCAAACAAGGGCGAGCCCTGATCCGCGAAACGCTGCGCTCCTCGGCGCATCCAGAAGGGATTGGAGAAACGGACAGGCCATCGCTGCGCTCGGCCGCGGATAACCAACAGCCAGCAGCCAAGACGGAAAACCCCATACCCACCGCCGCAGGCGCGAAGCGCCTGCGGCGGCCTCGTGGCCGAGCAACGCGATGGTCCGGGTGGTTCCCACCCCCTCTGGCTGCGCCGAGGAGCGCAGTGTTTCGCGGACAAGGGCTCGCAGCTGTTTGAGCGAAGCGAGTTCTGCGAGACCCCGCGAAACGCGAGCACCGCAGGT
>NZ_CEEDFC010000066.1:0-333 GCF_979254005.1 Variovorax sp. AC103
GCGGTGCTCACGTTTCGCGGGGTCTCGCCCAAACTCGCTTCGCTCAAACAAGGGCGAGCCCTGATCCGCGAAACGCTCCGCTCCTCGGCGCATCCAGAAGGGGTTGGGATACCAACACGCCTTCGCTGCGCTCGGCTTCCGAAATTCCAACAGCCAACGCCAAATACCCAATACCAACCGCAGCAGGCGCGCAGCGCCTGCTGCGGCTTGGTGGCCGAGCGAAGCGATGGCCCGGGTGGTTCCCACCCCCTCTGGCTGCGCCGAGGAGCGGAGCGTTTCGCGGATCAGGGCTCGCAGCTGTTTGAGCGAAGCGAGTTCTGCGAGACCCCGCGA
>NZ_CEEDFC010000067.1:0-324 GCF_979254005.1 Variovorax sp. AC103
CGCCCAAACTCGCTTCGCTCAAACAAGGGCGAGCCCTGATCCGCGAAACGCTGCGCTCCTCGGCGCAGCCAGAGGGGAAATGCAAACCACACAGGCCATCGCTTCGCTCGGCCACCAAGCCGTTGCAGGCGCTTCGCGCCTGCAACGGTTGGCATCGAGGATGCCGGCGGCAGTGCTGACGCTGGACGCTTTTGGATATTCCGGCGCCGAGCGCAGCGATGGCCCGTTGGGCCCCCACCCTTCTGGATGCGCCGAGGAGCGGAGCGTTTCGCGGATCAGGGCTCGCAGCTGTTTGAGCGAAGCGAGTTCTGCGAGACCCCGCGA
>NZ_CEEDFC010000068.1:0-313 GCF_979254005.1 Variovorax sp. AC103
CGCGGGGTCTCGCAGAACTCGCTTCGCTCAAACAGCTGCGAGCCCTGATCCGCGAAACGCTGCGCTCCTCGGCGCAGGCAGAGGGGGTGGAGACCACCCGGGCCATTGCTTCGCTCGGCCACCAAGCCGCAGCAGGCGCTGCGCGCCTGCTGCGGTTGGTATCGGATCTGCAGTCTTGGCTGCTGGCTGTTGGCTGTTCGGAGCCGAGCGCAGCGAAGGCGTTTCGGTATCCCAACCCCTTCTGGATGCGCCGAGGAGCGCAGCGTTTCGCGGATCAGGGCTCGCCCTTGTTTGAGCGAAGCGAGTTTGGGCG
>NZ_CEEDFC010000069.1:0-288 GCF_979254005.1 Variovorax sp. AC103
ACCTGCGGTGCTCGCGTTTCGCGGGGTCTCGCAGAACTCGCTTCGCTCAAACAGCTGCGAGCCCTGATCCGCGAAACACTGCGCTCCTCGGCGCAGCCAGAGGGGGTGGGAACCACCCGGGCCTTTGCTTCGCTCGGCCACCAGGCCCCCGCAGGCGCTGCGCGCCTGCGGGGGTTGTTATCGGGTCTTCGGTCTTGGTTGCTGGCTGTTTGGAGCCGAGCGCAGCGAAGGCGTGTCGGTGTCCCAACCCCTTCTGGATGCGCCGAGGAGCGCAGCGTTTCGCGGGTC
>NZ_CEEDFC010000070.1:0-280 GCF_979254005.1 Variovorax sp. AC103
TGAAGGACGCCGCTTCGCAGACCGGCGCCACCGGGTCGGTGCTCTACGTGCCGCCGGCAGGCGCAGCGGCCGCCATCTGGGAAGCCGACGAGGCCGACCTGGACCTGGCGATCTGCATCACCGAAGGCATTCCTGTTCGCGACATGCTCGAAGTGCGCAACACGATGAAGGCCAAGGAAGCGGCCGGCGGCAAGAAGACCTTGCTGCTGGGCCCGAACTGCCCCGGCCGGATCACGCCCGACGAAATCAAGATCGGCATCAGGCCCGGCCACATCCACCG
>NZ_CEEDFC010000071.1:0-277 GCF_979254005.1 Variovorax sp. AC103
GTCCTGGACGCTGCAGTACCCCGCGCGCGTGCGCCACGCCGTGGTGGGGGCCAGCGCGCCCAACCTCACGGCCGAGAACAGCGCCTTCAACGAGGTGGCGCGACGCGCCATCGTGACCGACCCCGACTTCCACGGCGGCCATTTCTCCGAACACGGCGTCGTTCCGAAACGCGGCCTGCGCATCGCGCGAATGATCGGCCACATCCCGTACCTCAGCGACGACGTGATGAACGCGAAGTTCGGCCGCATCCTGCGCAGTGCCGTGGAAGGTGAGGGC
>NZ_CEEDFC010000072.1:0-272 GCF_979254005.1 Variovorax sp. AC103
TAGCGGAAGGTCTGGAACACGCTGTTCTGCCGGCCGGGTACGTCCTTGCGCGCGGCCTCGTCGGGGTATTCGGCGAACCAGGGAATCACGTACTCCCACACCACCTCGCCGGCCGGCGGGACCTCGAACAGGCGGCCCGGGGCCGACTCGGTGACATGCGTGGTGCCGTTGGGCAGGCGCTGCGCGCTGCCCATGTAGGCCGTGTAGAACGCGTGGACCAGTTCGTCCGCGTACTGCCACACGACCTCGTGGGAGGCCGGGTCGATTTCGAG
>NZ_CEEDFC010000073.1:0-271 GCF_979254005.1 Variovorax sp. AC103
TGGTGCGGCTGGCAGGAATTGAACCCACGACCCCTTGGTTCGTAGCCAAGTACTCTATCCAACTGAGCTACAGCCGCACAGCTTGCAATTATAGCCCGCTTTTCTCGACCTTTTGGAATCTGCTCGGCCGGCTACACACAGGTTTCACAAAAGAAAAATGCCCGGAAGACGAATCTTCCGGGCATTTTCAGAGTTGGTGCGGCTGGCAGGAATTGAACCCACGACCCCTTGGTTCGTAGCCAAGTACTCTATCCAACTGAGCTACAGCCGC
>NZ_CEEDFC010000074.1:0-269 GCF_979254005.1 Variovorax sp. AC103
TCAGCAGGCCGTGGTTGCGCAGCATGAGGAAGTTGGCGTGGCCCATGACGGCCTGCAGGCGCGGCTTCTCGTCGTCGCGGAAGGCCACGCCGTCGTAGTCGTGGTACGCCAGCGAGGCCAGCACGAAGGTCGACTGCTGGCGGATGGGCAGCACGCCGTTCTTCTGCGCGCTCACCGCGATGCCGGCCTTGGTGGGGGTGTGCAGCACGCACTGGATGTCTTCGCGCGCGGCCTGCCCCGCGCTGTGGCTGACGAAGCCCGCCGGGTTC
>NZ_CEEDFC010000075.1:0-265 GCF_979254005.1 Variovorax sp. AC103
CGTCAAGCTGCGGCCCGACTGGCTGCCCGGCGGCGAGGTCAAGCCGTGGCCGGAACGCATCAAGGACCTGCAGAACGTGTGGGCGCCGCTGGTGCTGTTCGTGTTCGTCATCGGCGGCCTGTACGGCGGCTTCTTCACGCCCCCCGAGGCGGGCGGCGTGGGCGCGAGCGGCGCGTTCATCCTCGGGCTGGTGCGACGCAAACTCGACGGGCCGACGATCCGCGAGGCGCTGCTGTCGGCCACGCGCACGGCGGCGGCGGTGTTC
>NZ_CEEDFC010000076.1:0-263 GCF_979254005.1 Variovorax sp. AC103
GATACGGCGACCACCGAGATCTACCCGTGGGGCGCTTCGTCGGCAGCGTCAGATGTGTATAAGAGACAGGGCCTTTGCAAAAGCACCGCCTCCACCAGCGCTGCCCGCCCCCATCCCAGCCTTCCCCCAGAGGGGGAAGGCGCCAATACGCAGAGCACCCGACGCATGAATCGGCTCTCGAATTTGAATTTCTCCCTCCCCTTCCGGGGGCTGTCTCTTATACACATCTCCGAGCCCACGAGACGAGTCATAGGATCTCGTAT
>NZ_CEEDFC010000077.1:0-262 GCF_979254005.1 Variovorax sp. AC103
GGTGCCCGACATGCTGAACTTCGCCAAGTGCGTGACCAACGGCGTGATTCCGCTGGGCGGCGTGATCTGCCGCGACCAGCTCTACGACGCGATGATGAAGACCGACGCGCCCGAGCACGTGGTGGAGTTCTTCCACGGCTACCCCTACTCGGGCCATCCGGTGGCGTGCGCCGCGGCCGTTGCCACGCTCGACCTGTTCAAGCATGAAAACCTGTTCTCGCGCGCCGGCGAAATGGGCCAGGTGCTGGGCGATGCCTTCCAC
>NZ_CEEDFC010000078.1:0-261 GCF_979254005.1 Variovorax sp. AC103
GTCCCAGGCCATCACAGCCAGCACCCGTCACGTAACACAGGTGGTCACGGGCGGACCAGGAGACGTCATCGCTGTGGCCCACAATCCCTTCGACCTGTCCGGTGATGCATTGGCAGGCCTCACCAGCGACTTAACAGTCGTCGGTGGAGAGGTGACGGCCGCAGCACTGTGAGACCATCACTTCCCATCGACCCAATATTTCAAAACCCCAATCGATTGAGGTATTTCGGGTCGGACTGCCAGTTCGGCAACACCTTGACC
>NZ_CEEDFC010000079.1:0-260 GCF_979254005.1 Variovorax sp. AC103
GCCGCCGCACCAGCCAGTCGGCCATCACGGTGCGCGCCAGCGTGCGGCCGGTCACGACCGTGCCGGTGCGGGCCTGGCGGCCGGCCACGCTTTGCATCTCTTCCCGCGAGCTCTCTACGCCGCGCACCATCTGGCTGGCGTTCTCCAGGAAGCTCTCGCCCGCGGGCGTCCGCGCCACGGGCGACCTGCCGCGCTCCACCAGCGCCGTGCCCGCCCACGACTCCAGTGCGCGGATGCGGCGGCCGAAGGCGGGGTGGGTC
>NZ_CEEDFC010000080.1:0-258 GCF_979254005.1 Variovorax sp. AC103
AGCTGTCCGGTGAAGGTGCTGTCGATCGAGATCGGCGCGCGGCGCCCGCTGGGCGTGGGCGTGAGCGGCCTCGTGCTGCGGGCGTCGCTGCCCGCCGAAGAGGCGGCGGACGTGGTGCGGCGCAACGCGCGGCGGCTCGCGGCCCTGCAGGTGGACCCGGCCGACCTGCTGGCACGCGCGGTGCGCCCCCGCGCCCAGGGCTAGTCCCACGCGCCGGTCGGCGTGGTGCCGGGTGCGCCCGCGGGCGCGGTGCCGGTC
>NZ_CEEDFC010000081.1:0-255 GCF_979254005.1 Variovorax sp. AC103
TTCGCGGTCCTGTTCCTCGATGCGCACCACACGCTGCTGGCCTTCGAGGATCTGTTCCGGGGCACGCTCACGCAGGCCGGGGTCTATCCCCGCGAGGTGCTCAAGCGCGCGCTGCAGCACAACGCGGCGGCCGTGATCCTGGCGCACAACCATCCGTCGGGCGAGGTCGAGCCGTCGTCGGCAGACCAGCTGCTGACGAATGCGCTGAAGGAAGCGCTGGCGTACATCGACGTGCGGGTGCTGGACCACTTCGTG
>NZ_CEEDFC010000082.1:0-252 GCF_979254005.1 Variovorax sp. AC103
CAGTTCCGACGCTTGCCCATGTCATGGGTGATCAAACCCGTGAGCACGTCGTAGGTCTTGTCCCGGATATCGCCGATCTCGCCCTGCCCATCCTTGGCCGGCGGTGCACTGCGATCCGCGTTGCCGATCAGGATGGCTCGCACTTTCTGGATGACGCTGCGCTGGTTGCCGAAGACCCCGCGCAATGCGATTGCGCGCGGTTCTGCGATGTCCGGGTCGAGAATCAACCCTGTCCAGCGTTCGGTGTGCTGG
>NZ_CEEDFC010000083.1:0-252 GCF_979254005.1 Variovorax sp. AC103
GTTGACGACCGCTCAGCAAGGCCTTTTCTAGCCGCGGGATTCACGTTTTCCCGCATGTTGTGCACGCCGGTGCGCCCCATGCACCGCGATGTCATTGGGGAAGCGCAAGGGGACCTATTGTTTAGTTCGCCCGTTGCGAAAAACGGTGCTTGGTGCGCTCGCCGCGCGCTCCTCGCATCCGTTCACCTCATCGCATCCACCAGGAATTCGCCCTGGCCACTCTCCGGGACCCCGGTCGCCGACGTCTCCTCA
>NZ_CEEDFC010000084.1:0-250 GCF_979254005.1 Variovorax sp. AC103
GTGAACGGCTTGCCGTGCGAAGGCAGGCCCAGCGTGTCGGCGGGCAGCGCCTTGAACGTGTCGATGCTGTCCAGGAACAGGCGCAGCGAGTTCGCCTCGGGCTCGCCCGCGTGCACGCTCACGTTGGTGGAAAGGCGCGGCAGCATCATGTCGCCGCCCAGCAGCAGCTTGAGTTCGTCGCAGGACAGCGCGATGTGCTCGGGCGCGTGGCCGTAGCCGACGATGCAGCGCCAGGCGTGGCCGTCGATGG
>NZ_CEEDFC010000085.1:0-250 GCF_979254005.1 Variovorax sp. AC103
GTCTGCATGAAGTCGGCGATGTTGAGCATCGGCTCGCCGACGAACTGGTCGCCGCCCTGGGTTTCGATCTGCAGCAGGCCGCGCTGGATGGCGCCCACGCTGGCCGCGCTGCTGTTGCCGTACTGCGTGGTGAACTGGCTCGCGTTTTCGCCCACGTACTGCAGCATGGCGCGCAGGTCTTTCCGGTCCAGCAGCAGCAGGCCGTTGTCGTCGGCGATCTTGAACACCAGGTTCAGCACGCCGGCCTGCG
>NZ_CEEDFC010000086.1:0-249 GCF_979254005.1 Variovorax sp. AC103
GTGTTCTTGGCGATGTCAGTGGTGTTCTGCTTCACGCGACCATCCAGGCCTTGGATGTTCTCGGCATTCTTCGTGGTCGCGGCCTTGTTGTCGGCGATGTCGGTGGCGTTCTTGGCGATGCCTTCGGTGTTCTTGGTGATGTCGCCGGTGTTCTTGGCGATGTCAGTGGTGTTCTGCTTCACGCGACCATCCAGGCCTTGGATGTTCTCGGCATTCTTCGTGGTCGCGGCCTTGTTGTCAGCGATGTCG
>NZ_CEEDFC010000087.1:0-249 GCF_979254005.1 Variovorax sp. AC103
GCGACTTCATCGCCATCGGCAACACCTACCTCACCGACCTCATCGCGCACGACCGCGCCGGCCGCCCGCTGGAGGCGCGCGCACAGCTGTACGACCAGCTCTACCACGCGTTCTACGAAAGCACGCTGGCGCTCTACCAGGACCAGTACCCGCTGTTCGGCGACCCCGAGGTGCTGCCGGTGACGGTGATCTGGGACTACGCCTACTACTGGGGCGTGCTGTCGCAGATCTTCTTCCACCAGCGACTGA
>NZ_CEEDFC010000088.1:0-249 GCF_979254005.1 Variovorax sp. AC103
GTGCGAGTCGCTGAGGCCGGGCACGCCGGTGCGCCCGCCCGCGTCGACCGTGCGGGTCGTGGGGCCGGCGAGCGTGCGCACCTGCGCGGCGTTGCCGCCGGCCACGATGTGCCCGTCGCGCACGGCCAGCGCCTGCGCGGTGCTGGCGGCGGCAGCGAGCGTGGCGATCTTCGCGTTGGTGACGATGCGGTCCGCCGGTTGCGCTTGCGCGGCGACGGTCAGCAGCAGGCTGGCGGCGAGGGCCACCGC
>NZ_CEEDFC010000089.1:0-249 GCF_979254005.1 Variovorax sp. AC103
CCTTGGTGACGTCGGCCGCGATGGCGGAGCCGCGGCCGCCGTCAGCGGCGATCCGCGCAACTGTGTCGTCGGCGGAGGCGCGGTTGAGGTCTGCGACCGCGACCTGCGCCCCCTCGCGCGCGAACAGCAGGCTCATGGCGCGGCCGTTGCCGATCGGATCGGTCGCCGCATCGAACACGCGCGGGCCGCCGCCGACCACCAGAATGCGGCGACCGTCGAGGCGTCCCCTGCCCGGCGCAGTGCCGGAGG
>NZ_CEEDFC010000090.1:0-247 GCF_979254005.1 Variovorax sp. AC103
ATGATCCCATCCTCGATCAGGACGGTGCGCGAGGTCGGGGTGCCCTCGTCGTCGATGGACAGGGAGCCGCGACGCCCGGCGATGGAGCCGTCGTCCACCACGGTCACGCCCGGCGCGGCGACCCGCTTGCCCATCATGCCGTTGAAGACGGACGAGCCCTTCCTGTGGAAGTCGCCTTCGAAGCCGTGGCCGATGGCTTCATGCAGCAGGACGCCAGGCCAGCCGGCGCCCAGGACCACGTCCATCT
>NZ_CEEDFC010000091.1:0-246 GCF_979254005.1 Variovorax sp. AC103
GGCCGGCTACTCGGGCGTGGACGGCGTGGCGCGCCGCCTCATGAAGTCCAACCCCCGCCTCACGCCCGACAAGGCCAACTGGCTCGCCAGCCACTGGTCGGTGACCCACGGGCATCCCGACGGCGGCGAGCGCTGGCAGATTCTTGGCGACCCGGCGCACAAGATCGTCAACGCCCACAGCTTCCGCGTCGACGAGACGCTGGCGCTCTACGCGCGCATCACCGCGCCGCTGCTGAGGGTCGAGGC
>NZ_CEEDFC010000092.1:0-246 GCF_979254005.1 Variovorax sp. AC103
GCAGACACCGTCAGGCGGGTCGATGCCGGTGAGAAAGCTGCGCCACCTGATGTTCTTCGGGCTGTGCCGGCCGGTCCGGCCACGCAGTTGCGCGGCGCACGCGCCTGTGCGCGCGCGCTGTACCCGCCCACGGCTCCGGCGGCGCCCGCTGTGGCGCGCGAGCCGGGACGCAAGCTTCGCGTGGTCGTAGAAGTCGCTCGAGAAATAGCCCACGCGACCGCGCAGTTGATCGTCGGAATGCTCGAG
>NZ_CEEDFC010000093.1:0-246 GCF_979254005.1 Variovorax sp. AC103
CTCGGTGGTCGGCCCGGTGCGCATGCGGGGCGAAGACCATCAGCTGTTGCTGCCGCAGGGGGTCAACACCATCGCGCCGGTGGACGGCACGACGGTGAAGGTGGGCTGGGAAGGCACCAACTACGGCTTTCGCACCGAGGCTGTCTATACGGGGAACGAACTGGCACAGGGGACTGATTGCAAGAGGGTCCGGCCTTGAGTCTTCGGGGCGCCGTGGTTCATCAGGCGCTGCTGTTCAGGGCGTGT
>NZ_CEEDFC010000094.1:0-245 GCF_979254005.1 Variovorax sp. AC103
CGCTGGCCAGGTCGAGGTAGACCAGCGCCACGGTCATTTCTTCGGGGCCGTGCAGTTCGCACAGCATCCAGCCATAGGTGCGGGCCTGCGCCCAGTGCAGGGCGCGGTGGTTGCCGCGACTGGCGTCGAAGTCGCCTCGGAAGGTCTTGATTTCCTCGACCCGGGCCGCTTGCCCCCGGCGCCCCTCGTAGCCGTCGGCCCGCCCGCGCACCCGCAGCGTGCCGCAGGTGGTGTCGAGCCCGACC
>NZ_CEEDFC010000095.1:0-245 GCF_979254005.1 Variovorax sp. AC103
CGCTGACGTACGCGCGGCGTACTTCGTCGTTGGCCGCGAGCTCGGCCATCGTGGCCGGGTAGCGGATCTGCCCTTTCTCGAGCACATAGGCCCGGTCGGACACGAGTTCGGCGAAGTGCATGGTCTGCTCGGACAGCAGGATGCTCACGCCCTGCGACTTGAGCTCGAGGATCATGTTGGCCAGCTGCTCGACGATCACCGGGGCCACGCCCTCGGAAGGTTCGTCGAGCAGCACCAGCTCCGCG
>NZ_CEEDFC010000096.1:0-244 GCF_979254005.1 Variovorax sp. AC103
CAGCCGCGCGGCCGTGCTGTCCGTGCAGGCCGTGCCCAGCGGCCCGCCCTGCGCGGCGACGGTGTCGCTGTAGGCGTTGGCCGTGGCCACGCCGTCCTGCACCATGCCCTGCACCTGGCCCACGGTGGTTGCGTCGGTGGCTGCGCTGCCTGGCGCGACGCCCGTGAGCTGCCGGTTGCCCCGCGCCACCTCGCCCACCGACGACTGCACGCCCGCCAGCCCGATTGCCGTGTACGCGGCCTGC
>NZ_CEEDFC010000097.1:0-242 GCF_979254005.1 Variovorax sp. AC103
CAACCCGCACAACACGCTGGTCTACAGCATGGCAGCGTTCACCCCCGCGCTGCAGGCGGCGATGAACCAGGTGGCCGCCAGATTCAACACGGTGCTGCCGCAAGGCAGAGACACCACCTTTCGCGACGTGTCGATCGTCGAGCTGGCCTTTGCGGGCACCGTGACGCGCGAGATCTACCGCATCAGCCTGGTCGATGGCACGGTGACGGACGTTGCGCGCGGACGGATCGTCAAGTAAGCCG
>NZ_CEEDFC010000098.1:0-242 GCF_979254005.1 Variovorax sp. AC103
TGCTGGTGCTGGCACGGTCCAAGGAATGGGGCAAGCTGCCCGTGCTTGTGACCCGCTGCTCGGCGCTGGTCGAGCGCCTGCGCGCCCTCGAGCCGCTGGAAATGCTGGACGCGCTACAGATCGAGCGCGTGCTCGGCCTGCTCGACCGCATCCGCACGGCCCAGGCCGAAGTCTCCGGCTTGCTCAAGCCGCAGCTCGACGACCTGATCGACCGCATGGGTCAACTCCACAAGCAGAAGAGC
>NZ_CEEDFC010000099.1:0-240 GCF_979254005.1 Variovorax sp. AC103
CTTCGACCACGTGCGCTACCCGCTGCTGGAAACAGGCGCGCACGGCGCGGCCGAGCGCATCGACGTCGTCGATGCCAAGGTGTCGGTGGCGCGGCACGTGACCTACACCACCTGCCTGCGCGAGACCTACCCGGACTGGGCCCCCGCATGGCTCTTGAGCGCCGTGACGATGACCCCCGACAGCGACACCAACCTGGCCACCGCCACCGATGCGCAGATCAGCTTCCTGGGACTGACCCC
>NZ_CEEDFC010000100.1:0-240 GCF_979254005.1 Variovorax sp. AC103
GACCAGTTCCTCTCGGGGCTGCCGGGCATCCAGAAGTAAGGCTGCGACGGCCTGTTCACCAGCTGCCGCTGGGTGGTGCACAAGAGGCCCGCGCACACGCGCACCGTGTGCCTCGAAGTTTTCGGCAACGCCAAGGACGCGGTGCCCAGCATCGTCGAGATCAAGGACTGCATGGTCGCCGAGCAGAAGCGCTCGGGCGTGCTGCTGGCCGGCCGGGCGCACCTGGACGACCGCTACCGG
>NZ_CEEDFC010000101.1:0-239 GCF_979254005.1 Variovorax sp. AC103
GCCTTCCACATGCAGCGTATCGCTGTCGACCAGCGCCATCACGCCCTTGCCCGCGGTGACGTAGGCGCCGGGCCGCAGGTCCATGTTGGTGATGGTGCCGTTCACGGAGGCGTGCACCTCGCTGCGATCGAGATTGAGCTGGGCGACGGCGCGATCGGCGACCGCCTGGTCATAGGCGGCCTTGGCTTGCAGCTGCGTGGCCAGCACCTGTTCCTGCTTCTGCTGCGACACCGCATCGG
>NZ_CEEDFC010000102.1:0-239 GCF_979254005.1 Variovorax sp. AC103
CGAGCGCCGCAGACCGCGCGCAGGGCCATTTCGTGTCGACACCGCAACCGGGACACGGCCTATACCTGCCTGGTGGGCGGGTCCAGCTCCGCGCGCAGCGCGTTGCGCTGGTCGAGCACATTGGCCAGGTTCTCGTGGAAGAGATCCCCATTCGGCATCCTGAAACCGAGCCAGCCCAGGCCCGGGTGGCGCAGGTTCAGGATCAGGCCGCCCTCGGGCTGCATCGACCATTGCCACGC
>NZ_CEEDFC010000103.1:0-239 GCF_979254005.1 Variovorax sp. AC103
CAAGGGCAAGTGGCAGAACGAAAAAAGTGGGTCTCATTGATCAGAAGTCATATGGCAAGAGGAACTTTGCCACCTCGGTGCGCACGCCGGATGACTAGACCGCGAGCGTCCGCAAGTTTTGTAACTTAGTGTCAAACCATCAGTAAATCCGCCGCTCCGAGCGCACAACGCCGTCAGACTCGGCGCTGTTACAAATTCATCGTTGTAGAAATGACTCAAGTTCCCGCTCGCACCGCCAA
>NZ_CEEDFC010000104.1:0-239 GCF_979254005.1 Variovorax sp. AC103
GAGCAAGGCGATCAAGGCCAGATCTTACGCCACCGAAGGTTTGGCCAACTAAAGCGCGATAAAGTTAGGTTGAATCAGTTGGGCCACGAACCTCTCCCTTTGGAGAGATCGATTTGCGCAGCAAATCGGGTGAGGGATTACGGTCTATCGAGGGAGCAAGAAGCCCTCACCTGGATTGCTCTGGACGATGCTTCGCATCGCCGGGCGCAATCCGACCTCGCCCCGGCGATGCGAAGCAT
>NZ_CEEDFC010000105.1:0-239 GCF_979254005.1 Variovorax sp. AC103
GTCGCCGATGACGTGATTGTTGGTCACCACGATGCCGGACGTGTCGATGATGAAGCCGGAGCCAAGGGAGTTCGACTTGCGCTGCTGGCGCGGCGAGTCGTTGTCGCCCCGCTCGCCACCCTTGTCACCGCCCTTGCCGCCGCGGCGGTTGAAGAACTCCTCGAACAGGTCCTCGAAGGGCGTGCCCGGCGGCAGCTGCGGCATGGTGCGGCTGCTGCGCGCATCGACCGTGGTAGAGG
>NZ_CEEDFC010000106.1:0-238 GCF_979254005.1 Variovorax sp. AC103
CCAGCTCAAGGACTCGGGCGCGCAGGCGATCGTCATCCTGGAGAACTACGCCACCACGTTGCAGCAATGCATTGCGGCCACGCCGATCAAGCACCTCGTGCTGGCCTCGATGGGCGACCGCCTCGGCTTCCTGAAGGGCGCGATCGTCAACTACGTGGTGCGCACCGTGAAGAAGCTGGTGCCGCAGTTCAGCCTGCCGGGCGCGGTGCGCTTCAACGACGCGCTCGACAAGGGCGCG
>NZ_CEEDFC010000107.1:0-237 GCF_979254005.1 Variovorax sp. AC103
GGCATCATGAACGCGCCGGGGGGGCTGGACGACATCGTGCTGGCCGAGATGCTGTGGGCGGCTGTCAAGTCGATCTTCACCGTCACGGCCATCCTGTTCGTGATGCTCGGGCTGGGCATCAGCCACAGCCCCAAGCGCGTCGTCGCGTGGCTGGTGCTCATCGGCGCGGGCATCACCTTCTCGTCGATCGCGCGGATCTTCAACGCGCTGGCCAAGGGCTACGACTTCTTCACCTAC
>NZ_CEEDFC010000108.1:0-236 GCF_979254005.1 Variovorax sp. AC103
GTCGATCACGAAGCGATGCACCATGCCGTCGCCGTCGAACCAGGGGCGGTAGCGCTCGCCGCCCAGGTCGTGGCCCGCGGGCCCGATGCGAAACAGCGTGCCGGCCACCGCATCGGGGACGCGCCCGCGCACCGTGGCGCGGGTCAGCGGCAGGTCGCCCGGGGGCGTGGCGAAAGCGGTCTTCCATGGCGCGCCGGCGGCTTCGAACTGGGCCTGCCAGTTCTCAGTGCCTTCGG
>NZ_CEEDFC010000109.1:0-236 GCF_979254005.1 Variovorax sp. AC103
GTGCCGCAGGTGTTCGAGCGTGATCTCGTAGTGGCCGCGCGAGATGCACAGCCCGGCGGCGTTCTCCAGCGAGGAGTTGCAATAGGCGTCGAGGCGGCCGACGAGCGGCTTCAGGTCAACCAGCAGCATGGGGCGAGGTCCTTGTAGGGGAAGTGAGGGGCGCCGCGAGACGAAAGCCAACGGCCGGCGCCTCGCCGTCGTGTGCACCGGGCAGCCAGGTGGCCAGACCCGGGCGC
>NZ_CEEDFC010000110.1:0-236 GCF_979254005.1 Variovorax sp. AC103
CCGGCCAATCAAGAACAAACGGCACCTTTTGGTGCCGATTTTCTATGCGCGCGGTTTGTTTCTTTTGGAAGCTGTCTTGATTGGTGTTGCTTCAGACAACTGCCGGACTTCACGGCGCAGTTCCATCTCGAGTTCCTGCTCGGTTGGAAGGTGCAACTGGTAGCGGCTGGCGAAGAGATTGCGTTCTTGCTGCTCGCCCAACGTATACCTCACCACAGCATCGTTCTTGTCTGGCC
>NZ_CEEDFC010000111.1:0-236 GCF_979254005.1 Variovorax sp. AC103
CCTCGTTGTTCCGATTGAGTCCTAGCCTGCCTCTGAAAGCCCCACGACCCGCAGCCCCACGTCTGTGAGCCGACCGAACGTCTGGTCCAACGACTGGGTCACCATGCCAGCCTGCCGGAGCTCTGGGATTGCCACCCCCGAACCCGAAACGCGGCGACAACGCTCAACGGTGTTGACGGAGCGCTGTTCATGCGGCCAATACTCTTGGCGAAAGTAGGCGAGGACTTGTTCGGCTT
>NZ_CEEDFC010000112.1:0-235 GCF_979254005.1 Variovorax sp. AC103
GAACTGCGCACACCGGTCGCCCGCCTGGCCGCGCAAGACTGGAAACCATTTCAAGTAGTGTCGAAACAATCTGACGCAGCCATCATGCTGGGCCATGTCATCCTTGCGGAACACGATGCGCGGTACCCGGTCTCTTTCTCGCGCAGAATCGTGCAGCGGCTGATTCGAGGCGAGTGGGGCTACCTGGGCCTGCTCGTCACCGACGATCTCACGATGGGCGCGGCCTACCACCGCG
>NZ_CEEDFC010000113.1:0-234 GCF_979254005.1 Variovorax sp. AC103
CCCACGGCCTTCAGGCCCTTGGCGGCGAGCGCGGCGTGCAGGCCCGTCTCGTTCGATTCGCCCCACGGGTTGTTGACCAGGATCATGCCGAACTTGCTCGCCGTGAAGTTCTTCTGCGCGTAGTCGAGCATGCCCACGTTGACGATCTCGTCGACCGCCGACACGCGAAAGGCGTCGTTGGGGTTGGCGCCATTCTTCGTGATGGGCGTGCCCGCGGCCCAGGGGCCCATGAAG
>NZ_CEEDFC010000114.1:0-234 GCF_979254005.1 Variovorax sp. AC103
TGCTAGGGACTGCAACCCAATGACGTAGCGAGCCGTGAAAATCCCCAGCAATTGCGAGAGTCCAAGAGAGGCCCGTATCCCCGCCTCTTCTGCACCGAATCGGGGAATGAGTAAATTGACAACTGGGGCCAAAATTTCCTCGGTGTAAAACTGACGCATCATGTCGAAGGCGTCAGGCTGGGTGAGAAGTGCCTGCACCACACCTTGCATTTGCGGATCCGGTCCTCCCAGGCC
>NZ_CEEDFC010000115.1:0-233 GCF_979254005.1 Variovorax sp. AC103
CACGCGGGTGCCGCTGGAAGAGGGCAGCCTCGTGATCCTGCCCAGGGGCGCGGCGCATGTGCTGCGCACCGCGGGGCGCGAAGCCCGCACAGATGCAGATGCCGAAACCGCAGGCCGGGGTCCGGGCCGCGCAATCCGGCTGCGGCATGGCGAATTGCTCGACCTGAAGTCCAACCTGCGCCAACCGGCCCAGGCCGACACCGACATCCTCTGCGGCGAGTTCGAGTTCCCGG
>NZ_CEEDFC010000116.1:0-232 GCF_979254005.1 Variovorax sp. AC103
GCAGCACGTACAACTTCCAGTTGCCCGCCGCCCACGGCTTCGGCGCCTCCATCTGTGGCGAGGAAACCGCGCTGCTCGAGTCGCTCGAGGGCAAGCAGGGCCAGCCGCGCTTCAAGCCGCCGTTCCCCGCCAGCTTCGGCCTGTACGGCAAGCCGACGACCATCAACACCACCGAGACCTTCGCGGCGGTGCCCTGGATCATCCGCAACGGCGGTCCGGCCTACCTCGAGTG
>NZ_CEEDFC010000117.1:0-232 GCF_979254005.1 Variovorax sp. AC103
TGCGGCCAGACGAAAGCTGCCTCGACCTCTGCCGTCGGATTCAGCAGCACCATGCGGTGCCGGTGATCATGCCTACTGCGTGAGAAGGAACGGCTCGTGGGCTGCGGCTAGACAATTGACATCGTGCACGAAACCTGACCTGATTCAGCGGCACACCCTCCATGAGTCAACCGTGTTCAAGCTTCTGCTGGCATGTCTGGTCATGTTGGCAACCGGCGCTTTGTCCGGGTCT
>NZ_CEEDFC010000118.1:0-231 GCF_979254005.1 Variovorax sp. AC103
GTATAAGAGACAGCGAATAGACCTTGAAGCCGCGCTGCGTGATCTGCGCCATGGCGTCGGGCGCGGCCAGCATCAGCGCAGCGAGTGCCGCGCAGGCGGCCAGGGGGTTCAGGAACAGGGCCGGGGCGGCACGCTTCACATGGAACTCCGGTGGATGGGTGACTGAAAGGTTCAGGAGAAGCTCTCAAGCACGACAGGTGCCAGCCGCTGAAACCGTTGGCGCTTCCGCTG
>NZ_CEEDFC010000119.1:0-231 GCF_979254005.1 Variovorax sp. AC103
AGACAAGGGCGGCCGCCAGGGGGGCGACACGGGCGGTGCGGCGGCGAAAAGTGGTGTGCATGGTGGCGCTGAAAAAACAAAAAGCAAACAATGAAGGCGCGAATGTGACAGGGCGTGACGCGTTTGAGAACGAACGAATAGGCATATCGATATGGCGTGATTGGTTCGCACCCCGATTTCCATATGCGCATTGCGATATAAACACCCTCCTTTTTCTTCGTTCTCTTTTGC
>NZ_CEEDFC010000120.1:0-231 GCF_979254005.1 Variovorax sp. AC103
GATCCACCCGGCGCCCGACCCGCAGTACCGCCAGCTGCGCGCGGAGCTCGACCGGCTCGACGGGCGCCGCGCGCAGGTCATGATCGAGGCGCTCAGCGTCGAGGTGAACGCCACCAAGGCCGCCAACTTCGGCGTGCAGTGGCAAAGCGCGCTGGGCCACAACGCGGTCATCGGCACCAACTCCAGCCTGACGGGCGCCACCATCCTGGCGCTGACCCAGGCCATCGCCAC
>NZ_CEEDFC010000121.1:0-231 GCF_979254005.1 Variovorax sp. AC103
CTTGATAGCAAATTGCATGAAGAGTCTCCAGTTTTGTTAGGCGGATGCCAGCGTACCAGCGCCCTTTTTGTCACCGCACAGGGATTGCCCGGAAGAAAAGCCGCGGGGGCGGCTGTCCTATCGCGTGCGCGACAGTGCGGCAGGGCTTGGCCTGCGGGTTCAGAGGGTCGGTCGCTTGTAGTCCTTCAGCAGCTCGCGCAGCCGCGTCTTCAGAAGCTTCCCGGTAGCGCC
>NZ_CEEDFC010000122.1:0-231 GCF_979254005.1 Variovorax sp. AC103
ACGTTGAGCGAGTCGCCCCGCTCCTGGCTGAAGCCCATGGCTTCCTTGGCCAGGTTGCGGATCTGCTCCGCCTCGGCCGGCGTCAGCGCGCGGCTGGTGGTCTTGCCGGCCGTGTCCACGCTGTCGCGGTGGTTCACCACCACGGCCACCGACAGGCGCGTCACGCCGCCGGCGGATTGCTGCACGTGGCGGATGGTGCGGTCGAGCTCGTAGTTGGTGGTGGTGTCCTTG
>NZ_CEEDFC010000123.1:0-230 GCF_979254005.1 Variovorax sp. AC103
CCAGGCCGCGGCAGCATCCGCGTCGTCGGCGCAGCGGCAACAGCGCCGCAAGATGCTGTGTTCCGTCGCGGCCCTGCTCGGCACCGGCCTGGTCGCGGGCCGCGGGGTACAGGGGTATTGGCATCAGCCCGTGTTCCGCTCGGCCTACGAAACCCGCACCGCCCGGATGCTGACGGTGAGGCTGACCGACGGCCTCGGCGGCGGGGCGGGCAGCCAGCTCGACCTGGCCC
>NZ_CEEDFC010000124.1:0-229 GCF_979254005.1 Variovorax sp. AC103
GGCGAAGCGCAGCCGCTGGCCGCCGACCCGCAGCTCGGCCGCGATCGCCTGCACGCGCGCGTCGAGCTGCGCGGCCTGGTGTGCCAGAACGAGACGCTCGCCGCGTCGCAGTCGGCCCTGGCGATCGACCTGCGCGAGCTGCTGGCCGATCTGCGCGCGCAGGGGCGCAGCGCAGACGAGGTCAAGGGTTACATGGTCGAGCGCTACGGCGACTTCGTGCTGTACCGGC
>NZ_CEEDFC010000125.1:0-229 GCF_979254005.1 Variovorax sp. AC103
GCGCTGCCGCAGAGGGCCGACAGCGCGAACACCGCGTTGGCCAGCACCCGCGGCGCACGCGGGAACAGGTCGGGGATCATGCGGTTGGTGATGGGCGTGAGGCCGGCCTCGCCCACGCCCAGGCCGACGGAGGCGACGAACAGCACGCCGTCGTCCATGGCCGTGCCGCGCATGGCGGTGGCGGCGCTCCACAGCACCACTCAGGCGGCGAGCACCACGCGCCGGTCGT
>NZ_CEEDFC010000126.1:0-229 GCF_979254005.1 Variovorax sp. AC103
GAGCCCGACGGCGACGGCGAAGGCCAGACGCCGCGCCACGTCGATGCCGCGCTGCGCGGGGCCGACTGGATCGAGCCGCTGATGCGCCGCGAGAGCTACCTGGCGCTGCTGGGCGAACGCCCGGCCGTGCAGGAGCGCCTGCTGCGCCTGCTGGGCTCGGCCAAGTGGCCCGCGCGCTCCCTGATGCAGCACCCCGGCGTGATCGACGAGCTGGCCAGCGACGAAATGC
>NZ_CEEDFC010000127.1:0-229 GCF_979254005.1 Variovorax sp. AC103
GCGCCGACTTCAGGCGCAGTTGCCGGTCGAAGCCGTTGCCGAAGTTCCAGTTGAGCTCGAAGGCCGCGCGCGACTCGGGGTTGGGCGAGAACTTGAAGTAGTTGCGGAACTTGGCGAGCGCCTCGTCGCGCTGGGCGTGACCGGCGACAACGACCTCAACATGGCCGCCTCGCGGCGGGCCTCGGCCTTCGAGAGCTCGGCCACCACCTCGGTGGCGCGGTGCGCGATC
>NZ_CEEDFC010000128.1:0-229 GCF_979254005.1 Variovorax sp. AC103
GTAGTCGCGGGCGCTGTGTCGAGTGGTCTCGGGTGACGCGGGTGCAGGCGCGCCCTCCCCTTTGCCTTTTCCTTCGCCTACCCGCTCTCCGTCTTCGCTTTGCGTGGTCCGATCCCACCAGCCGCCTTCGACCCGGTGCGGGCCCGCGAGCACCTGCAGCACGCCGTGGTAGAGCGGCCGGTTGTTCTGTGTCGCCAGGCGCAGCGGCTTCGCCAGGATGAAGGTGGGC
>NZ_CEEDFC010000129.1:0-229 GCF_979254005.1 Variovorax sp. AC103
GGGCGACCGGTTCCTGCGTGTGATGGGTGCGTTGTTCCTCGCCGCTGGCGTGGTGGCGCTGGCACGGGGCTGATGCCGTGGTGCTGTTCGGCTGCGATTTCTCGCGCGCACCGACGCGGCGCAAACCCATCGTGGTGGCCGTTGGCGAAAGTGCCGATGCCCAGCGCGTCGTTCTGCCCAGTGTGCAACGCTACGACACGCTCGATGCGTGGGGCGATTGGTTGTGCGC
>NZ_CEEDFC010000130.1:0-229 GCF_979254005.1 Variovorax sp. AC103
GGATGGGGCTCGTCGACGCGGGCACGCAGGCGCGGCTGGACCGCTACATCCGCTACTACGAACCCTACGCCACCAGCCACGATGTGCTGGACGCCGTTACCGACATGCAGGAAGAAGTGCGCAACGTGGCGCGCGCGGTGGCCCGCGCCGGGGGCGAGTTGCGCGCCGGCAAGCGGCCGCCGCCCGACCGGGGGCTGAAGCGCCCGCGGCCCACGTAGGGACCGCACGC
>NZ_CEEDFC010000131.1:0-227 GCF_979254005.1 Variovorax sp. AC103
GACCCGCGAAACGCTGCGCTCCTCGGCGCATCCAGAAGGGGTTGGGACACCGACACGCCTTCGCTGCGCTCGGCTCCCAACAGCAAACATCCAGCAGCCAACCCCAAAGAACCAATACCAACCGCCGCTGGCGCCCAGCGCCAGCGGCGACTTGGTGGCCGAGCGAAGCAAAGGCCCGGGTGGTCTCCACCCCCTCTGGCTGCGCCGAGGAGCGCAGCGTTTCGCGG
>NZ_CEEDFC010000132.1:0-217 GCF_979254005.1 Variovorax sp. AC103
TCGTTGCCGATGTTGGTGACCTCGTGCGCCACGATGAGGTGGTGTTTGGCATCGACCGCCGTCTGCACGTTGTAGCCGACCATGCCCGCGCCCTTGGCCTGTGAGTTCATCGACCGGGCATCGGGATCGGTGGTGGAGCGCTGACCATCTGGCTCGTTCTTCAACTGCTCCCGGGTCTCGTCGAGTTGCCGCATCTGCTCGCGCAGCTTGCGGATCT
>NZ_CEEDFC010000133.1:0-215 GCF_979254005.1 Variovorax sp. AC103
GGGAGGGAGCAAGTCAGGACACCGGGACATTGCAAGGCCGGTCTTGCTCCTTCCCCCTCTGGGGGAAGGCTGGGATGGGGGCGGGCAGAGCGCCCGGTGGATGCGCCGCGTGCCCCCACCCCGGCCCTCCCCCGGGAGGGGAGGGAGCAAGTCAGGACACCGGGACATTGCAAGGCCGGTCTTGCTCCTTCCCCCTCTGGGGGAAGGCTGGGATG
>NZ_CEEDFC010000134.1:0-199 GCF_979254005.1 Variovorax sp. AC103
TCTGCTTCACGCGACCATCCAGGCCTTGGATGTTCTCGGCATTCTTCGTGGTCGCGGCCTTGTTGTCAGCGATGTCGGTGGCGTTCTTGGCGATGCCTTCGGTGTTCTTGGTGATGTCGCCAGTGTTCTTGGCGATGTCAGTGGTGTTCTGCTTCACGCGACCATCCAGGCCTTGGATGTTCTCGGCATTCTTCGTGGT
>NZ_CEEDFC010000135.1:0-196 GCF_979254005.1 Variovorax sp. AC103
TGAGCAACATGGCCAAGGCGGCACGCGAGGCCATGGGCACCGGGAAGCTGCAAGCCTTCGCCGATCGTGGCTACTTCAATGGCATCGAGCTCAAGGCCTGCGAGGACGCGGGCATCACGACCTACGTGCCCAAGCCGATGACCTCGGGGGCCAAGGCTGCGGGGCGCTTCGACAAGAGCGACTTCATCTACATCGC
>NZ_CEEDFC010000136.1:0-195 GCF_979254005.1 Variovorax sp. AC103
CTGCACGTTGTAGCCCACCATGCCCGCGCCCTTGGCCTGTGAGTTCATCGACCGGGCATCGGGATCGGTGGTGGAGCGCTGACCATCTGACTCGTTCTTCAACTGCTCGCGGGTCTCATCGAGTTGCCGCATCTGCTCGCGCAGCTTGCGGATCTTGTCCGTCAGTCGCTCGGTCTTGGCCTCGACCTCCGCAGG
>NZ_CEEDFC010000137.1:0-172 GCF_979254005.1 Variovorax sp. AC103
CGGTGCGCCTGGTAGGGGCGTGAGCCTTCTTCAACACATCAGCGCTTGCGCAGCACATCGAATGCCTGCGAAACCCCACACGCGGAACAAGACCATCGGATCGCTCGAGACGTCGTCAGAGCTCTGTAAACGCGATGCTTCGGCATACTGGATGCACCGCTGGAGTTTCCAC
>NZ_CEEDFC010000138.1:0-167 GCF_979254005.1 Variovorax sp. AC103
GGATCAGGGCTCGCAGCTGTTTGAGCGAAGCGAGTTCTGCGAGACCCCGCGAAACGCGAGCACCGCAGGTTGCCCCGCAGCGCAGCGCAGGGGTCGCAGACAGTGGGGTCGCCTTTTCTTTGCTTACTTTCTTTTGGCGAAGCAAAAGAAAGTAAGTCGCCTGCCGG
>NZ_CEEDFC010000139.1:0-165 GCF_979254005.1 Variovorax sp. AC103
GGCTACAACGTGCAGACGGCGGTCGATGCCAAACACCACCTCATCGTGGCGCACGAGGTCACCAACATCGGCAACGACCGGGCACAGCTGAGCAACATGGCCAAGGCGGCACGCGAGGCCATGGGCACCGGGAAGCTGCAAGCCTTCGCCGATCGTGGCTACTTC
>NZ_CEEDFC010000140.1:0-162 GCF_979254005.1 Variovorax sp. AC103
AGGGCTCGCAGCTGTTTGAGCGAAGCGAGTTCTGCGAGACCCCGCGAAACGCGAGCACCGCAGGTTGCCCCGTAGCGCAGCGAAGGGGTCGCAGACAGTGGGGTCGCCTTTTCTTTGCTTACTTTCTTTTGGCGAAGCAAAAGAAAGTAAGTCGCCCGCCGG
>NZ_CEEDFC010000141.1:0-155 GCF_979254005.1 Variovorax sp. AC103
AATCAGGTCACCTGTTCAAGCGAGGTGCCCATGAAGCGATTCATCGAAGGCGAGTCCCGCGAGCAAGTCACCTTGCTGCCCGAGTGCCTTGACGACTATATCGGCCAGGACAACCCGGTGCGCGTCGTCGACGCCTTCGTTGAAGAGCTGGACCT
>NZ_CEEDFC010000142.1:0-155 GCF_979254005.1 Variovorax sp. AC103
GCGGGTCACGCGCCCCGAGGGTGGCTATTTCCTGTGGCTCGCGCTGCCAGAAGGTGTCGACTCGCTCGCACTGCACCTGGACGCTCTTCGGCTCGGCATAGGCGTAGCGCCGGGCCATTTGTTTTCAGCCGACCGCCGATATACCCGGCATCTGC
>NZ_CEEDFC010000143.1:0-155 GCF_979254005.1 Variovorax sp. AC103
CAGGGCTCGCAGCTGTTTGAGCGAAGCGAGTTCTGCGAGACCCCGCGAAACGCGAGCACCGCAGGTTGCCCGTAGCGCAGCGAAGGGTCGCAGACAGTGGGGTCGCCTTTTCTTTGCTTACTTTCTTTTGGCGAAGCAAAAGAAAGTAAGTCGCC
>NZ_CEEDFC010000144.1:0-155 GCF_979254005.1 Variovorax sp. AC103
CCCCCCCCCCCCCCCCCCCCCCCCCCCCCCCCCCCCCCCCCCCCCCCCCCCCCCCCCCCCCCCCCCCCCCCCCCCCCACCCCCCCCCCCCCCCCCCCCCCCCCCCCCCCCCCCCCCCCCCCCCCCCCCCCCCCCCCCCCCCCCCCCCCCCCCCCC
>NZ_CEEDFC010000145.1:0-153 GCF_979254005.1 Variovorax sp. AC103
ACGGTCCGGGCAGTTTCACGTTCGCTATGAAAAAGGAACCTGTGAGCAGCAGGGCATTACTTGGTACCGGAGCTTGATCTCAGCGAGCTCCTCGGGGCGCCGGCATAGTCGGTGCAACGATGGACGCTCAGCCCCTCAGCCAATTCACCGGGG
>NZ_CEEDFC010000146.1:0-152 GCF_979254005.1 Variovorax sp. AC103
CATCATCCTGCGCGCCTTCGAGCCGCACGAGCAGGGGCGCGCGAGCGGCATCTTCGGCATGGGCGTGGTGCTGGCGCTGTCTCTTATACACATCTGACGCTGCCGACGAAGCGCCACACGTGTAGATCTCGGTGGTCGCCGTATCATTAAAA
>NZ_CEEDFC010000147.1:0-152 GCF_979254005.1 Variovorax sp. AC103
ACTACCATTGCGGCGTGTCCACGCTGCGCACGCGGCAAATGATGAGAGATCTGCAAGCACTATGAGCACTCCAGGCCCTGTCTCTTATACACATCTGACGCTGCCGACGAAGCGCCACACGTGTAGATCTCGGTGGTCGCCGTATCATTAAA
>NZ_CEEDFC010000148.1:0-152 GCF_979254005.1 Variovorax sp. AC103
TTTTAATGATACGGCGACCACCGAGATCTACACGTGTGGCGCTTCGTCGGCAGCGTCAGATGTGTATAAGAGACAGCCCTTGCTGCTGCAGCCCCTGGTGGAAAACGCCATCCGCCACGGGCTGGAGCCCCAGGTGGAAGGCGGCAGCATCG
>NZ_CEEDFC010000149.1:0-152 GCF_979254005.1 Variovorax sp. AC103
TTTTAATGATACGGCGACCACCGAGATCTACACGTGTGGCGCTTCGTCGGCAGCGTCAGATGTGTATAAGAGACAGCACCTGACGGGTGCTTCCCTACTGCGGTCTTGCAGGCTCACGCGAAGCCGAGGACGCAGCCGCGGAGCGGCCGAAG
>NZ_CEEDFC010000150.1:0-152 GCF_979254005.1 Variovorax sp. AC103
TTTAATGATACGGCGACCACCGAGATCTACACGTGTGGCGCTTCGTCGGCAGCGTCAGATGTGTATAAGAGACAGGTCCAAGCTCAACGTGCTGTCGCTGGTCGACGCCGGCCAGCCCATACCCGCCAGCGTCGCCACCTTCACCCGGCTGT
>NZ_CEEDFC010000151.1:0-150 GCF_979254005.1 Variovorax sp. AC103
CTCGCAGCTGTTTGAGCGAAGCGAGTTCTGCGAGACCCCGCGAAACGCGAGCACCGCAGGTTGCCCGTAGCGAAGCGAAGGGTCGCAGACAGTGGGGTCGCCTTTTCTTTGCTTACTTTCTTTTGGCGAAGCAAAAGAAAGTAAGTCGCC
>NZ_CEEDFC010000152.1:0-146 GCF_979254005.1 Variovorax sp. AC103
GGGGTTTCGCAGGCATTCGATGTGCTGCGCAAGCGCTGATGTGTTGAAGAAGGCTCACGCCCCTACCAGGCGCACCGCCTTCATCATCTTCGCCACCCCCAGAATCCGCATCACCCGCTTGAGGTTGTACGCCAGCACATGCAGGC
>NZ_CEEDFC010000153.1:0-136 GCF_979254005.1 Variovorax sp. AC103
AAGAGAAGAGTCGTGTGTTGTTCATGGGATGCCTCTGGGTCACAGCGGGTTGACGGCGCCCGGCAGCGGAAGGTTCAGGTACGGAAAGGCGGCGGGGAACTGTGCCGGGCTTTGCAGCGCGCCGTCGGTGATGGGC
>NZ_CEEDFC010000154.1:0-130 GCF_979254005.1 Variovorax sp. AC103
GACTTACTTTCTTTGCTTCGCCAAAGAAAGTAAGCAAAGAAAGGCGACCCCTGCTGGCTGCGTCCCTTCGCTTCGCTGCGGGCAACCTGCGGTGCTCACGTTTCGCGGGGTCTCGCCCAAACTCGCTTCG
>NZ_CEEDFC010000155.1:0-129 GCF_979254005.1 Variovorax sp. AC103
CCCCCCCCCCCCCCCCCCCCCCCCCCCCCCCCCCCCCCCCCCCCCCCCCCCCCTTTTAATGATACGGCGACCACCGAGATCTACACGTGTGGCGCTTCGTCGGCAGCGTCAGATGTGTATAAGAGACAG
>NZ_CEEDFC010000156.1:0-128 GCF_979254005.1 Variovorax sp. AC103
TTTCGCGGGGTCTCGCAGAACTCGCTTCGCTCAAACAGCTGCGAGCCCTTGTCCGCGAAACGCTGCGCTCCTCGGCGCAGCCAGAGGGGGTGGAGACCACCCGGGCCTTTGCTTCGCTCGGCCACCAA
>NZ_CEEDFC010000157.1:0-125 GCF_979254005.1 Variovorax sp. AC103
TTGGTGGCCGAGCGAAGCAAAGGCCCGGGTGGTCTCCACCCCCTCTGGCTGCGCCGAGGAGCGCAGCGTTTCGCGGATCAGGGCTCGCAGCTGTTTGAGCGAAGCGAGTTCTGCGAGACCCCGCG
>NZ_CEEDFC010000158.1:0-124 GCF_979254005.1 Variovorax sp. AC103
CCCCCCCCCCCCCCCCCCCCCCCCCCCCCCCCCCCCCCCCCCCCCCTCTTTAATGATACGGCGACCACCGAGATCTACACGTGTGGCGCTTCGTCGGCAGCGTCAGATGTGTATAAGAGACAGG
>NZ_CEEDFC010000159.1:0-123 GCF_979254005.1 Variovorax sp. AC103
CCCCCCCCCCCCCCCCCCCCCCCCCCCCCCCCCCCCCCCCCCCCCCATTTTAATGATACGGCGACCACCGAGATCTACACGTGTGGCGCTTCGTCGGCAGCGTCAGATGTGTATAAGAGACAG
>NZ_CEEDFC010000160.1:0-122 GCF_979254005.1 Variovorax sp. AC103
CCCCCCCCCCCCCCCCCCCCCCCCCCCCCCCCCCCCCCCCCCCCCGTTTTAATGATACGGCGACCACCGAGATCTACACGTGTGGCGCTTCGTCGGCAGCGTCAGATGTGTATAAGAGACAG
>NZ_CEEDFC010000161.1:0-120 GCF_979254005.1 Variovorax sp. AC103
CAAAAGAAAGTAGCCAAAGAAAAGGCGACCCTGCTGGCTGCGTCCCTGCGCTTCGCTCCGGGCAACCTGCGGTGCTCGCGTTTCGCGGGGTCTCGCCCAAACTCGCTTCGCTCAAACAAG
>NZ_CEEDFC010000162.1:0-119 GCF_979254005.1 Variovorax sp. AC103
CCCGAGTGCCTTGACGACTATATCGGCCAGGACAACCCGGTGCGCGTCGTCGACGCCTTCGTTGAAGAGCTGGACCTGCGCTCACTGGGCTTCCAAGGTGCAGACCCTGCAGCCACCGG
>NZ_CEEDFC010000163.1:0-116 GCF_979254005.1 Variovorax sp. AC103
CCCCCCCCCCCCCCCCCCCCCCCCCCCCCCCCCCCCCCCCCCCCCCCCCCCCCCCCCCCCCCCCCCTTTTTAATGATACGGCGACCACCGAGATCTACACGTGTGGCGCTTCGTCG
>NZ_CEEDFC010000164.1:0-115 GCF_979254005.1 Variovorax sp. AC103
GAAAGTAGCCAAAGAAAAGGCGACCCTGCTGGCTGCGTCCCTGCGCTTCGCTCCGGGCAACCTGCGGTGCTCACGTTTCGCGGGGTCTCGCCCAAACTCGCTTCGCTCAAACAAG
>NZ_CEEDFC010000165.1:0-113 GCF_979254005.1 Variovorax sp. AC103
AGGTCCAGCTCTTCAACGAAGGCGTCGACGACGCGCACCGGGTTGTCCTGGCCGATATAGTCGTCAAGGCACTCGGGTAGCAAGGTGACTTGCTCGCGGGACTCGCCTTCGAT
>NZ_CEEDFC010000166.1:0-109 GCF_979254005.1 Variovorax sp. AC103
TGGATGCGCCGAGGAGCGCAGCGTTTCGCGGGTCAGGGCTCGCCCTTGTTTGAGCGAAGCGAGTTTGGGCGAGACCCCGCGAAACGCGAGCACCGCAGGTTGCCCGGAG
>NZ_CEEDFC010000167.1:0-104 GCF_979254005.1 Variovorax sp. AC103
CTGTCTCTTATACACATCTGACGCTGCCGACGAAGCGCCACACGTGTAGATCTCGGTGGTCGCCGTATCATTAAAAAGGGGGGGGGGGGGGGGGGGGGGGGGGG
>NZ_CEEDFC010000168.1:0-98 GCF_979254005.1 Variovorax sp. AC103
CTGCGTCCCTTCGCTTCGCTGCGGGCAACCTGCGGTGCTCACGTTTCGCGGGGTCTCGCCCAAACTCGCTTCGCTCAAACAAGGGCGAGCCCTGATCC
>NZ_CEEDFC010000169.1:0-97 GCF_979254005.1 Variovorax sp. AC103
CCGTCGAGCAGGCCGCCGGTGTCGCCACCGGTCACGCCGCCGAGCAGGCCGCCGACGAGGCCTTCGTTGCCGAGCACACCGTCGAGCAGGCCGCCGG
>NZ_CEEDFC010000170.1:0-93 GCF_979254005.1 Variovorax sp. AC103
TGCGGTGCTCGCGTTTCGCGGGGTCTCGCAGAACTCGCTTCGCTCAAACAGCTGCGAGCCCTGATCCGCGAAACGCTGCGCTCCTCGGCGCAG
>NZ_CEEDFC010000171.1:0-92 GCF_979254005.1 Variovorax sp. AC103
GGATCAGGGCTCGCCCTTGTTTGAGCGAAGCGAGTTTGGGCGAGACCCCGCGAAACGTGAGCACCGCAGGTTGCCCGGAGCGAAGCGCAGGG
>NZ_CEEDFC010000172.1:0-89 GCF_979254005.1 Variovorax sp. AC103
CGCTACGGGGCAACCTGCGGTGCTCGCGTTTCGCGGGGTCTCGCAGAACTCGCTTCGCTCAAACAGCTGCGAGCCCTTGTCCGCGAAAC
>NZ_CEEDFC010000173.1:0-87 GCF_979254005.1 Variovorax sp. AC103
AGCGTTTCGCGGATCAGGGCTCGCCCTTGTTTGAGCGAAGCGAGTTTGGGCGAGACCCCGCGAAACGTGAGCACCGCAGGTTGCCCG
>NZ_CEEDFC010000174.1:0-87 GCF_979254005.1 Variovorax sp. AC103
CGAGGAGCGCAGCGTTTCGCGGATCAGGGCTCGCCCTTGTTTGAGCGAAGCGAGTTTGGGCGAGACCCCGCGAAACGTGAGCACCGC
>NZ_CEEDFC010000175.1:0-86 GCF_979254005.1 Variovorax sp. AC103
CCGCGTGTGGGGGTTTCGCAGGCATTCGATGTGCTGCGCAAGCGCTGATGTGTTGAAGAAGGCTCACGCCCCTACCAGGCGCACCG
>NZ_CEEDFC010000176.1:0-85 GCF_979254005.1 Variovorax sp. AC103
GGGTCGCAGACAGTGGGGTCGCCTTTTCTTTGCTTACTTTCTTTTGGCGAAGCAAAAGAAAGTAAGTCGCCCGCCGGGGCGAGTC
>NZ_CEEDFC010000177.1:0-83 GCF_979254005.1 Variovorax sp. AC103
AGCGAAGGGTCGCAGACAGTGGGGTCGCCTTTTCTTTGCTTACTTTCTTTTGGCGAAGCAAAAGAAAGTAAGTCGCCCGCCGG
>NZ_CEEDFC010000178.1:0-82 GCF_979254005.1 Variovorax sp. AC103
GGATCAGGGCTCGCAGCTGTTTGAGCGAAGCGAGTTCTGCGAGACCCCGCGAAACGCGAGCACCGCAGGTTGCCCCGTAGCG
>NZ_CEEDFC010000179.1:0-79 GCF_979254005.1 Variovorax sp. AC103
GCGGATCAGGGCTCGCAGCTGTTTGAGCGAAGCGAGTTCTGCGAGACCCCGCGAAACGCGAGCACCGCAGGTTGCCCCG
>NZ_CEEDFC010000180.1:0-79 GCF_979254005.1 Variovorax sp. AC103
GCAGGGGTCGCCTTTCTTTGCTTACTTTCTTTGGCGAAGCAAAGAAAGTAAGTCGCCCGCCGGGGCGAGACCCGGCCCC
>NZ_CEEDFC010000181.1:0-78 GCF_979254005.1 Variovorax sp. AC103
CCCCCCCCCCCCCCCCCCCCCCCCCCCCCCCCCCCCCCCCCCCCCCCCCCCCCCCCCCCCCCCCCCCCCCCCCCCCCC
>NZ_CEEDFC010000182.1:0-78 GCF_979254005.1 Variovorax sp. AC103
TTTTTAATGATACGGCGACCACCGAGATCTACACGTGTGGCGCTTCGTCGGCAGCGTCAGATGTGTATAAGAGACAGG
>NZ_CEEDFC010000183.1:0-78 GCF_979254005.1 Variovorax sp. AC103
TTTTTAATGATACGGCGACCACCGAGATCTACACGTGTGGCGCTTCGTCGGCAGCGTCAGATGTGTATAAGAGACAGC
>NZ_CEEDFC010000184.1:0-78 GCF_979254005.1 Variovorax sp. AC103
TTTTAATGATACGGCGACCACCGAGATCTACACGTGTGGCGCTTCGTCGGCAGCGTCAGATGTGTATAAGAGACAGGC
>NZ_CEEDFC010000185.1:0-78 GCF_979254005.1 Variovorax sp. AC103
TTTTAATGATACGGCGACCACCGAGATCTACACGTGTGGCGCTTCGTCGGCAGCGTCAGATGTGTATAAGAGACAGGT
>NZ_CEEDFC010000186.1:0-78 GCF_979254005.1 Variovorax sp. AC103
TTTTAATGATACGGCGACCACCGAGATCTACACGTGTGGCGCTTCGTCGGCAGCGTCAGATGTGTATAAGAGACAGGG
>NZ_CEEDFC010000187.1:0-78 GCF_979254005.1 Variovorax sp. AC103
TTTTTAATGATACGGCGACCACCGAGATCTACACGTGTGGCGCTTCGTCGGCAGCGTCAGATGTGTATAAGAGACAGA
>NZ_CEEDFC010000188.1:0-78 GCF_979254005.1 Variovorax sp. AC103
TTTAATGATACGGCGACCACCGAGATCTACACGTGTGGCGCTTCGTCGGCAGCGTCAGATGTGTATAAGAGACAGGCC
>NZ_CEEDFC010000189.1:0-78 GCF_979254005.1 Variovorax sp. AC103
TTTTTAATGATACGGCGACCACCGAGATCTACACGTGTGGCGCTTCGTCGGCAGCGTCAGATGTGTATAAGAGACAGT
>NZ_CEEDFC010000190.1:0-78 GCF_979254005.1 Variovorax sp. AC103
TTAATGATACGGCGACCACCGAGATCTACACGTGTGGCGCTTCGTCGGCAGCGTCAGATGTGTATAAGAGACAGGCCG
>NZ_CEEDFC010000191.1:0-78 GCF_979254005.1 Variovorax sp. AC103
CTTTTAATGATACGGCGACCACCGAGATCTACACGTGTGGCGCTTCGTCGGCAGCGTCAGATGTGTATAAGAGACAGG
>NZ_CEEDFC010000192.1:0-78 GCF_979254005.1 Variovorax sp. AC103
GCTGTCTCTTATACACATCTGACGCTGCCGACGAAGCGCCACACGTGTAGATCTCGGTGGTCGCCGTATCATTAAAAG
>NZ_CEEDFC010000193.1:0-78 GCF_979254005.1 Variovorax sp. AC103
CCTGTCTCTTATACACATCTGACGCTGCCGACGAAGCGCCACACGTGTAGATCTCGGTGGTCGCCGTATCATTAAAAT
>NZ_CEEDFC010000194.1:0-78 GCF_979254005.1 Variovorax sp. AC103
ACCTGCGGTGCTCGCGTTTCGCGGGGTCTCGCAGAACTCGCTTCGCTCAAACAGCTGCGAGCCCTTGTCCGCGAAACG
>NZ_CEEDFC010000195.1:0-78 GCF_979254005.1 Variovorax sp. AC103
CTTGGTGGCCGAGCGAAGCAAAGGCCCGGGTGGTCTCCACCCCCTCTGGCTGCGCCGAGGAGCGCAGCGTTTCGCGGA
>NZ_CEEDFC010000196.1:0-78 GCF_979254005.1 Variovorax sp. AC103
TCTGTCTCTTATACACATCTGACGCTGCCGACGAAGCGCCACACGTGTAGATCTCGGTGGTCGCCGTATCATTAAAAG
>NZ_CEEDFC010000197.1:0-78 GCF_979254005.1 Variovorax sp. AC103
GCTGTCTCTTATACACATCTGACGCTGCCGACGAAGCGCCACACGTGTAGATCTCGGTGGTCGCCGTATCATTAAAAT
>NZ_CEEDFC010000198.1:0-78 GCF_979254005.1 Variovorax sp. AC103
GTTTTAATGATACGGCGACCACCGAGATCTACACGTGTGGCGCTTCGTCGGCAGCGTCAGATGTGTATAAGAGACAGG
>NZ_CEEDFC010000199.1:0-78 GCF_979254005.1 Variovorax sp. AC103
CTTTTAATGATACGGCGACCACCGAGATCTACACGTGTGGCGCTTCGTCGGCAGCGTCAGATGTGTATAAGAGACAGT
>NZ_CEEDFC010000200.1:0-78 GCF_979254005.1 Variovorax sp. AC103
CTTTAATGATACGGCGACCACCGAGATCTACACGTGTGGCGCTTCGTCGGCAGCGTCAGATGTGTATAAGAGACAGGT
>NZ_CEEDFC010000201.1:0-78 GCF_979254005.1 Variovorax sp. AC103
GTTTTAATGATACGGCGACCACCGAGATCTACACGTGTGGCGCTTCGTCGGCAGCGTCAGATGTGTATAAGAGACAGC
>NZ_CEEDFC010000202.1:0-78 GCF_979254005.1 Variovorax sp. AC103
GCCTGTCTCTTATACACATCTGACGCTGCCGACGAAGCGCCACACGTGTAGATCTCGGTGGTCGCCGTATCATTAAAG
>NZ_CEEDFC010000203.1:0-78 GCF_979254005.1 Variovorax sp. AC103
TCTGTCTCTTATACACATCTGACGCTGCCGACGAAGCGCCACACGTGTAGATCTCGGTGGTCGCCGTATCATTAAAAT